>NZ_CP062182.1:2744091-3048990 GCF_022700675.1 Acinetobacter sp. ASP199 | reverse complement strand
GTGAATCCCCTATTCATTCCATTGTTCATTCAAAAGCCATTGCCGCGCCTGAAAGCGGGTCGCCATTCTAACCAAGTTATCCACATCTGTCATGAAATATTCAGCACTAATCGTTCAAAAAAGCGCTTTTCATGCATAAATTTAAATTTAAAACCTAGTGTGGATAAGTTTATCCGCAAGCTGTGGATAAAATATACCATAAAGTTATCCACAAAGTATAAAAATTATAGAAACAGTTTTATCCACAACATAAACCTATGTTTATAAAAATAAAAAATACATTTTCCACAGAAAAACAGCTCCCTAATAGTAATAAATTTAAATTTATAAATTTGAATTTATTTATAAGAACCAAACTTTCTGTGGATAACCAGAACCAGGTTTAAATTTAAATTCAAAGCAAGAATCTAAATTTGAATTGTGCATAGTATTGTGGATAAATCTGTTGATATAGATGTTAATAACTAAAATATAATTTTAAAACAATTATTTATATTGTGGTTAACTATTTTATTTACTCTTTGACTACACCATTTGAAAAGTATCAGGCAAGCCAATACCCAGACTAATTTGAAAAGAAATATGCTTTTGCATTGACAGCTCAAGCAATGAGCACTAAAATCGCGGACCTTCATAGAAAGATCATTTTTGGAGTTTCGACATGAAACGTACATTCCAACCATCTGAATTAAAGCGTAAACGCGTTCATGGTTTCCGTGCTCGTATGGCTACTAAAGCTGGTCGTCAAGTTCTAGCTCGCCGTCGTGCAAAAGGTCGTCACAGCTTAACTGTTTAATCAGTTAGGCTTCGCCGACTTTGGGTGATATGACAACACTTTATGGTTTTGGCACAGAGTTACGATTACGCTGTGCTGCCGATTATAAAGGTGTCTTTGATGGTGCGCTTTTTAAAGTGCATCAACCCCATTTCTTATTTCTTGCAAAACATTCCGAACTGCCAAATAGCCGTTTGGGTTTAGTTGTTGCCAAGAAAAAAGTGCGCCGTGCGCACGAACGAAATCGAGTAAAACGTCTTGCTCGCGAAAGTTTTCGCCTGTATCAACAGCAACTCAGCGATCTGGATATTGTCGTGATGCCTAAAGTGGGTATCGAAGCAGTGCCGAATGCCGAATTGCACCAGCAACTACAATTTGCCTGGCAGAAACTCAACCGTCTTGCCAAAAAGCATACAAAAATAGCTCCCTCCCCACAAAAGTAGAGATGGCCAATGGTACGTTTACTGCATTGGTTAATACGTTTCTATCAGATTGCGATTAGTCCTTTATTGGGACCACGCTGTCGCTATATTCCAACATGTTCTCAATATTCCTTGGAAGCAGTCCATACACATGGAGCTGTGCGTGGTGTGTGGCTGGCTACTAAACGTATTTGCCGTTGTCATCCGTGGGGTGGCTCAGGATATGATCCTGTTCCCCCGAAAGCGATTCGTTTTATTTCATTTCAGCAAATAGATTCTCAAACGCTTCACGTTGCTGTACCCTTTCGTGATCGTTTATTGAACCAAAATCACTCTAACCACTTGGGGTAATACATATGCAACAATGGGCCAGGATTGCAATTCTCGGGGCTATGTTTGTTGTCGCATATTTGCTCATTTTGGCGTGGCAAAAAGATTATGGAAATGCGGAAACTCAACCTCAGCAGGAAACTGCAGTTGTATCGCAAGAAGTGTCAGCAGATTTGCCAAATGCTCAGACGGCGACAGCCGCTTCTGACGTGCCACAAGCAAATGTTCCAGCGCAGCAAGCCACGGATGCTACAGCACCTGTAAGTCAGCAGCTTATTTCAGTACAAACTGACCTTTATCATCTTTGGATTAATCCTAAAGGTGGTGATATTGTTCGTGTTGAATTACTCAATCATGACAAAAACAAAGACAGCGATGAACCTTTCGTCATGCTGGAAAGCGATGCGAAACGTACCTATGTCGCGCAGTCAGGTTTAATTGGTCTAAATGGACCGGACAGCAGCCGTAATGGTCGTCCAAGCTATGAGCTGGAAAAAACTGCTTATAGCCTGGCAGATGCCAAGGCAGTCAAAAACAAAGATGGCGAGAATGTAAAAGTTCTGTCTGTGCCAATGGTATTCAAGACTGCAGATGGTGTAGAAATCATCAAAACTTTCAATTTTACTGAAGGTGAATATCCAGTTGTCGTGAACCACAAGGTGATCAACCGCAGTGGACAGGCTTGGCAAGGTCAAATGTTTGGCCAGATCAAGCGTGACAATTCTGAAGATCCAGGCAAATCTGATCAAGGTATCTTTACTTTAGGTACTTTCTTGGGTGGCGCTTGGGGTACCCCGGATGAGCATTACAACAAGTTGAAATTTGACAACTTTGTTGAAGAAAAGCTTAGCACTGAAGCCAAAGGTGGCTGGGTTGCGATGGTTCAGCACTACTTTGTGAGTGCTTGGGTACCAGGTAACCTGAAATTGACACAGGGCAATGGTGAGGCCTATACGGCGAAGCTGGAATCACGTAAGTCAACTGATAACATGAATATCATTGGCTTTACTTCTCCAACCTTCAATGTACCTGCTGGAACTGTGGCTGAAATTGATGCGACCTTCTATTCTGGCCCAAAAATCCAGTCAGAGCTGAAAGATCTGGCAACAGGTTTGAACCAGACTGTGGATTATGGCTGGTTATGGCCAATCGCTAAACTGCTATTCGTTGGTCTGGAATTCTTTCACGGCTTAGTGGGTAACTGGGGCTGGGCAATTATTCTATTGACCATTTTGGTGAAACTGATCTTGTGGCCATTGTCGTCGAAGAGCTACCGCTCGATGGCGAAAATGCGTGTGATTGCGCCAGAAATGCAGCGTATGAAAGAAGAGTTCGGTGAAGACCGTATGCGCTTCTCTCAAGAGATGATGGCACTGTACAAACGTGAGCAGGTCAATCCGCTAGCAGGCTGTTTACCGCTGTTGCTACAAATGCCAATCTTCCTGGCATTGTACTGGGTACTCATGGAATCTGTGGAACTGCGTCATGCACCATGGATGCTGTGGATTCAGGATTTATCTTCAATGGATCCGTGGTTCATCCTGCCATTGTTGATGGGTGCGACCATGTATATCCAGCAGTCATTGAACCCACAACCAACTGACCCGATGCAGGCCAAAGTGTTCAAGATTATGCCGGTGATCTTTACAGTATTCTTACTGTTCTTCCCTGCTGGTCTTGTGCTTTACTGGATTGTGAACAACCTGATTACGATCTTGCAGCAAGGTTTGATCAATAAAGCTGTTGCCAAAGACCGTGCACAACGTGAAGGTGAAACGCCAGCAAACTAAGTGTTGCTGACGGGCTGAATAAATCCGCTTAAGATGGTAATCTTAGGCGGATTTTTTTTGGCTGTACTTTTTGTTCTTCTGCAGGTGAATTTTATGCTCAACCCAACCACTACGATTGCTGCGATTGCGACACCACCAGGGCGTGGCGGCGTTGGGGTGATTCGTCTGTCTGGTCCAAAATCTTATGAGATTGCCCAGGCTCTGACCCAGAAAGAATTGCCCAAAGCCCGTTTTGCCGGTTTCCGTCAGTTCTATGATGCGGCGGGTGAAGTGATGGATGAGGGGTTGGCGATCTGCTTCCCGAATCCAAATTCTTTCACTGGTGAAGATGTGGTGGAATTGCAAGGCCATGGCGGTCCGGTCATCCAGAATGCCCTGCTCGCACGCTTGCTGGAACTTGGGGCAACAGCAGCCAAAGCGGGTGAATTCTCGATGCGTGCCTTTGAAAATGGCAAGCTGGATCTGGTCCAGGCTGAGGCGATTGCTGATTTGATTGATGCGACATCGCAAGCGGCTGCACGTTCTGCGGTACGTTCCCTGCAAGGTGCATTCTCGACCAAGGTGAATACAGTATTAGAACAGCTGATTCATCTGCGTCTGCATGTGGAGGCGGCAATTGATTTCCCTGAGGAAGAAATTGATTTTTTGGCGGATGGCAAGATTTTAAATCTGCTGGATGGTGTTGCTGTTGCAGTAACTCAAGTACAGCAATCAGCCCGTCAGGGACAGTTACTGCGTGAAGGTTTACAGGTGGTGATTGCTGGTAAACCGAATGCGGGTAAATCATCCTTACTAAATGCCTTGGCTGGGATTGAACGCGCGATTGTGACCGATATTGCGGGTACCACCCGTGATGTTCTGCATGAAAAAATCACTTTAAATGGTCTGCCAATTACCCTGACCGATACCGCAGGTCTGCGTGAAACGGGCGATATCGTGGAAAAAGAAGGGATTCGCCGTGCGATCAAGGAAATTGAACAGGCAGATCTGCTGTTGCTGGTATATGACCTGAGTCAAGGGGATGACCCCTTACAACTGGCGCAAGAATATTTTGCTGAGCATATCGAGCCGAAACGTCTGATGCTGATTGGGAACAAAGCAGATTTGACCGGTGCTGAAGCTGTTATCGGAGATTTGCAAGGTTTTCGTCATATCACCGTCTCAGCCAAGCAGGAAACTGGGGTGCAATCGCTCATAGACGCGATTACAGCGCATGCAGGCTTCCAACCAGAAGAAGATACCTTTATTGCGCGTACCCGTCATTTAGACGCAATGAAGCGTACACAGCACTATCTTGCTGAAGCACGTGAACAACTGGTGGTATATAACGCAGGTGAGTTAGTCGCTGAGTCATTACGTTTGGCACAGAATGCTTTAGGTGAAATCACCGGTGACTTTAGTGCGGATGACCTGCTAGGTAAGATTTTTGGATCGTTCTGTATTGGAAAGTAATTTTCAAGTTATATAAAAAAGCCCTCGATTGAGGGCTTTTTTACACAAAACGAAAATATTCAGCCATAACGCTTGAGCAGTTTTAAAAAATCCTGAAGATCCTGTTCATTGACGGCTTCTGGATCCTTGATGACATGTTCTATAAGATGCTCCTCAATCAGTTCATTCATCAGGCCATTTACAGCACCCTTGATGGCAGCGACCTGTTGCAGCACGTCAATACAGCTGGGTTCAGGCTGTGTCAGTGAGGCTTCCACGGCATGAATCTGACCTTTCAAGCGTCGTACACGATTTAATATTTTTTTATCTTCATGCAAATGACTCACCACAAGTCTCCAAAAATAAATATACTAAGGGGGAGTATATAAATAAGACCACTCGAATGCAAAATAATAGCGCTTCACAGCACAAGCATCAGTTTGATCAAGGCAATCCGCTGGCACAGAAAAAAATACTGTTTGCCACCATTCTGACTGCCGTGATGATGGTATTTGAGATTATTGGTGGGTGGGTCTTTCAATCCATGGCCTTGCTGGCAGATGGCTGGCATATGAGTTCTCATGTTCTGGCCTTAGGTCTTGCCTTTGCTGCTTACAAAGCTGCACGTCATTATGCCGATGATCCACGCTTTAATATGGGGACTTGGCGTATTGAAATTCTGGCGGGTTATAGCAGTGCCATCATGCTATTGGTGATCGCGGGCTTCATGGCTTTTCATTCGATTGAACGCCTGTTTGCTCCAGTGGAGATTCATTATAATGAAGCCATTCCGATTGCCATCCTGGGACTACTGATCAATCTGGTCTGCGCTTGGTTACTGCATGATGGTGGACACCAACATTCTCATGGACATCACCACGATCATGAGCATAGCCATTCTCATGAACATGACCTGAACCATCAGGCAGCATTTATGCATGTAGTCGCTGATGCCCTGACTTCAGTCTTTGCCATCATTGCCCTGCTCGCCGCTAAGTATTTTGGCTGGGATATTCTGGATGCTGTGCTCGGGATTGTTGGATCAATCCTGGTAGCACGCTGGTCTATTGGTTTATTGAAACAGACCGCAAAGACCCTGATAGATGCCGATATGGATGCACCAGTGGTAGATGAAATCCGTGAAGTAATCGCGGAGTTTGGTCCTGCAGTAAAAATGACTGACCTGCATGTTTCCCGCGTGGGTAAAGGCAAGTTTGCCTGTTTTGTGGCGCTGGATACCACGCTGGATTTAAGTCCTGATCAGGTACGCGATGCTATTTCTATTCACGAAGAAATCGTGCATATTTCTGTAGAAATTAATCCAGTTCCCTCTGTTTCCTAAGCAGTTTATGTTCCACGTGAAACAGTAAAAAAAGATCGAACTATGACACTACATAAATCATCTGATTTTTCTGCATGAAACGCATAGAATCAGCACTACTTTACTCTGACATGAGCGGGAGATTCATGCTGAAACCTACCCTATTGCTGGCTATCACCGCCTTGGCTTCGAGCCTGAGCTTTGCCGATATCAATACAGTCAAAGCCAATCTGGCCAAAAACAGCCCGGACCTGAAAATTGAAAATCTTCAAGCTACGGAAATGAAAGGGATCTATAGTGCTTCTATGGATGGACAGGTAGTTTACCTGAATGAGGATGCCAAGCATCTCATAGGTGGTTCTATGATTCGCCTTGCCGATAAGCAGAATCTTACCCGTGATCTGGTGTTGAAACAGAACAGTATCGACTGGAAAAAGCTGCCTTTACAGGATGCATTAAAAACAGTACGAGGAACCGGTAAACGTCAGCTGGCTATCTTTTCTGACCCAAATTGCCCATATTGCAAACAGCTTGAAGTAGAACTTAAAAAGCTCAATGACGTGACGATTTATACTTTTGTTCTGCCATTAAAAGCTCAATCTATAGCCCCTTCACGACAGATTTATTGTGAAAAAAATCCGGCTCAAGCCTGGGAAGATCTGATTAGCAAAGCTATTCAGCCTAAATCCACTAAACGCTGTACCAATCCGGTAGAGCGTAACTTGGCCTTGGCTAAATCCCTGGATATTCAGGGGACACCAGCAATTATTTTCTCGAATGGTTTTAAAGTCATGGGTGCCTATCCAGCTGAACAGATTGAAAAAATTCTTACAGAACTTGGTCTGTAATCTTAACTTTCTCGTTAACCTAAAGTGTATTGAGAGCAGAAGGTTTGAATTGAATCTTTAAAAACCAGCAATAAAAAAGCACCCGATCAGGTGCTTTTTTCAATGTAAAACAGACATTATTCAATTAAATATTCAGACAGTTTTGCGTTTGGTAATCATGTTGTAGATAAACAGAATGATGATGGCACCAATCACCGAAGCGATAAAGCCTGCCGCCGAACCTTCCTCATAAAGACCCAACATACGACCGCCATAGGTGGCAAGTAATGAACCGGCAATCCCCAGTAGGGTTGTCATAATGAAGCCTGCCTTGTCATCTCCAGGATGGATCGCACGCGCAATTAAACCTGCGATAAAACCAATAACAATTGCAACTATAAGTGACCACATATGCATGCTCCTTTCTTATCATGTCTTTGTTTTTAAGTCATGTTCAGGAATAATCATCGGATAAATCAATTCTTTAATCTAGCGAAGTCCTGAAACGGAATGTTAGCTTTTTGTTCATGTGAAGCAGACATAAAAAAAGTGGCTTTTCGCCACTTTTTCAAGTCGAATCTGTTAAAGACCAATTTCACCAATAAATGGAATATGGCGATATTTTTGATCATAGTCGAGGCCGTAGCCGACAATAAATTTGTCTTCAACTTCAAAGCCAAGGAACTGCACGTCCAGATCAATTTCACGGCGTGAAGGTTTACTTACCAAGGTACACAGCTGAATCGAGTTCGGGTTACGGGTTTGCAGGATTTCCAGCACTTTGCTTAAGGTATTGCCTGAGTCAATAATGTCCTCGACCACCAGTACATCTTTACCATGGATCTCACCGTCCAGATCTTTCAGGATTTTGACATCACGGCTTGAGGTTGTACCACCACCATAGCTGGATACAGTCATGAAATCGAGTTCATGCGGCTTGGAAATGGCACGACATAAGTCCGCCATGAAGATCACTGAACCGCGTAACAAACCGATGAGCACAAGCTCTTTGTCACTATTGGCATAGTGTGCATCGATTTGAGCACCAAGCTCTTTGACTTTAGCTTGAATTTCTTCAGCGGAAATCATTACGCTCATTTGAACGGTCATGGGTAGATACCTAAAAAAGTAAAAATAGCAAAATAAAAAAGGTGTTGACCTGCAACACCTGATATATCAGCAATTTTAATACATCCAGTAGACAGATGCACCTGTTTTGCCCTGTGTTAATGTAATCAATTTTTAGGCAATTGTGAATCACGCTTGAGTAAAAAAGCACAGCCAATTGCTACTACAGATAACATGAACCAAGTGCGACGGCGTGATTTTTCAGGCTTTTTCCTGAGCTGCTGCTTTGACATATACCGCTTCTCCATAAACATAAGTCGCTGCAATATTACGGTCATCACCAAGCATGATCAGTGCAAAAAATGCATCTTCAATATTTTTGGCTCTACTTTGACGTAACTGTTGTAACGCCGTTGCATTCAGATCCAGTACCACAAAGTCGGCTTCTTTCCCAATATTAAAATTACCCAAGCGATCGTCCAGGCTCAGGGCTTTGGCTCCTCCCAGTGTCGCATGATAGAGCGATTCAAAGGCAGACAGTTTATCGCCTTGCAACTGTTGCACCTTATAGGCTTCATTCAGTGTTTGCAGCTGGTTAAAGGATGTACCAGCACCGATATCGGTACCCAGTCCAACTTTCACCTGCTTATCCCAGGCTTTTTTCAGGGGAAATAAACCACTACCGAGAAACAGATTGGAAGTCGGACAGAAAGCAATTGCCGAGTCGGTCTGCTGCATGCAATCCCACTCCGGCTCTTCCAGATGCACGCAATGGGCAAATACCGATTTAGCGCCAGTCAGGCCATAGTGATGGTAAACATCCAGATAACCTTCACGTTCCGGAAAGAGTTCTTTTACCCAGGCAATCTCATTCTTGTTTTCACTAAGATGGGTATGCACATAGACATCCGGATATTTCGCTTTGAGTTGTCCGGCTTTTTTTAGCTGTTCTGGTGTTGATGTTGGGGCAAAACGTGGCGTGATGGCATACAGGTTACGACCCTTACCATGCCATTTTTCAATCAACTTTTTAGAATCGGTATAAGCAGATTCTGCAGTATCGGTGAGTGCTTCGGGGGCATGACGATCCATCAGCACCTTTCCGGCAATCAGGCGCATATTACGCGCAGTCGCTGCATTAAATAAAACATCTACGGATTGTGGATGTACGCTACAAAATACCAGTGCGGTAGTCGTTCCATTTTTAAGTAATTCTTCTACAAAAAACTCGGCAATTTTTTCTGAATAAGCTGGATCCTGGAACTGAATTTCAGTGGGGAAAGTATAAGTATTTAGCCATTCCAGAAGCTGTTCGCCATAAGCACCAACCATTTCGGTTTGTGGGAAATGGATATGGGTATCAATGAAACCTGGCACGATCAGCTGCTCTGGATAATGAGTCACCTGCACGCCTTCAGGCAGATGCTGCTGGCCTTCATCCCAGTTGCCAAACCATTGAATCTCACCATTCTGGCTGATGAGTAAACCATCTTCTACATATCGCACTTGGTCGTGAATTTCACGCGCTTGGGCAACCGTATTCTTGATATCCAGGAAGCGACCGCGTACTGCCGTCATTGCAATGATAGAAGACATTTAAAACCTGCGCTTTGTTATTTTTTCGGTTGATTGTACCTGATATTTTTCACTTAAACTGTATCGTGTTTACGCAGGTCAAATATGGTCAAGAAACTGTAATAAGTTAGAGATAAATAGCCTCAGGATCGCAGGGGCATTGATGATATGTTTGCCTTTTACTTCATTCATGCAGGTACAATTTCTTTGCTCATTGGTCAAATTAGACAACATAGGCGATATAAAAAAGCCTTCCAGAAGGAAGGCTTTTCTTGGTTTTAAGCTATTTAAATGTTTATAGTTGATGAATATTATATTTCTTGTTGTGACGAATCGACATGAAGGCAGTAATGGCTAGCACCAATACAATCACACTTAAAGAAATCCAGATTGGCATATGGAATACATCCAGCATCAACATTTTGAAGCCAATAAAGACCAGAATCACACCCAGACCATATGGCAGGTAATACATTTTCGAAGCTGCACCTGCTAGCAAGAAGAACATGGCACGCAGGCCCAAAATTGCCATCAAGTTTGCGGTTAAGACAATAAATGGATCCGTAGTCACTGCAAAGATGGCAGGAATCGAATCTACAGCAAAGATCACGTCTGATGCTTCGACCAGAATTAACACCAGAAAGAGTGGCGTTGCCCATAACAGGCCATCTTTACGCACAAAGAATTTATTGCCTTCAAGTTGCGGGGTCAGGCGCAAATGTTTACGCAGCCATTTTAAGATCGGCATGTCTTCAATATTGCTGGGTTCATCATTATGGCCGCGCAGAAATTTATAGCCGGTGTAAACCAGAAAGGCACCAAACAGATAGAGAATCCAGGAGAATTCCTGTACGAACCATGCACCAATAAAGATGAAAATCGTTCTCAGGACAATTGCCCCGAGTACCCCATACAGTAACAGCTGACGCTGTAAGGCAGGCGGAATGGCAAAGGCTGCAAAGATCATCAGCCAGACAAAAACATTATCGATTGCCAGTGATTTTTCCAGCAAATAACCGGCAAAGTATTCCATGACTTTCTGGTTGGCAATGACCGCCCCTGCCGTCTGTTCCAGATATAGCCACAGACCACCACCAAACAGGACTGCCATGGTGACCCAGGCAATACTCCAGTAGGCTGCAGTACGGACTTTAACTTCCTTACCATGCTGATGCTTAAAGCCGATGAAATCAACCGTCAGCATGACGGCGATAATTCCGAAAAAAATAAGATACAGCCAGAGCGTACCAATTGTTTCCATGTGTATTCTCCACATCGGACAATTGGCCATAAAAAAACCTCGACCAGTTGTCTGATGAAAAACATCTATAACAACATGATCAAGGTCTTGCCTACATCGTACTGTTTTAATTTTGCATAGTTAATTTTGCATAATTATAGTGACGATGCTCAGATACCGACTTTTTGCAAAGTGTAATGACGATATTCTGACACGTTTAAATCACTCAATAGAGACACTTTAAACGTTTGGAGGAGGCTACTCCCCTTGTTCAAACTCAATTCTTTTTGAGCAAAAGCTCAATGTGAATAAAGCATGACAGATTTTAAGCAGAGACACAATTTTATTTACAAAAATCATCGATTAAGAACGTAAAAAATCAGGACGTTTTACCAGGGAAAACAAAGCTGTGTTCTATATCGCTCAGTAACACTACTGAAATAAATTCGGTTGTGTTAAAGATAAAGGCAGCACACGCCAAGGCAATTACACAGATTCATAGGCGTGTGATAGAAAGGGATTTGGGTAGAAGCGGATATGAGGGATGATTCATACAGGATCGGCACATTTTATGCTTTTGACAGAAAACTTCACATGAGGCTGGCTGTAATTTGACTCAGCGGAATTAAAAAAATTGCAACATTGTAAAGCTGAGGACTATGGCAGTCTGACATAAAATCTTGAGGTAAACCTATGCAGATTGAACACCAGGAACAAGGAACTAAAGGTGAATGGTATGTGGTGCAGAAAGACCAGCGCCTGGCAGAGATGACATATTCCCGGGCAGGTGATGATAAGTTCATTATTGATCATACCTGGGTGGATGACAGCCTACGCGGGCAACGTGTTGGACAGCAGCTGGTTGAAGCTGCGGTCAGTTTTGCCAGAGCACATGCTCTGAAAATTATTCCACTCTGCCCTTTTGCCAAGTCGGTGTTTGATAAAAATGAAAGTATACGGGATGTACTTCAATAGGACTTCATCTAACTCAAAGATGGGACTAAACATCTATAGAAGTTTAATGGATGAGGATATGACGATATAACAGGTTAATCCTGGATTAGTACAACAGGTAAGAAAATGAGCAACATTAAACATCAGGACTCAAAGCGCGGCGGTGTATTTTATATGGAAGACCAAGGCCAGCGCGTGGCAGAAATTACTTATCAATGGCGTGAACCGGACACTATTGTCGCTGACCATACCTGGGTCTCACATGCGCTGCGTGGCAAAGGTGTGGCCCGCAAGATGCTGGATATTCTGGTGGAATTTGCTCGTCAGAAACAGCTAAAAATTATTCCACAATGCTCCTATGTGCATGTCATGTTCAAACGTGATCGGAATTTACATGACGTAGCGACTTTGGCTTTTTAAACCACCCGGTTGGAATAAGCCGATTCAGATTAGTAAAAGACAATAAGCCCTGTTTATGGGCTTTGG
Source organism: Acinetobacter sp. ASP199 (assembly GCF_022700675.1). Taxonomy (NCBI): domain Bacteria; kingdom Pseudomonadati; phylum Pseudomonadota; class Gammaproteobacteria; order Moraxellales; family Moraxellaceae; genus Acinetobacter; species Acinetobacter sp. ASP199. The sequence goes on along the minus strand of NZ_CP062182.1, from coordinate 3,036,771 downwards.
GCAGTTTATAAAGTAGAATGCCACTGAATAGTCCTAATCCCATCCAGACAATCTGCTCATACTGCTGCAGCATGAGCAAAATAGCGATGATCAGGGAGATGCTGGTCTGAAAAAAGGCACGATGATCCACATACTTCAGTAGTGCCCAGGTTAATAACAGGGTACTGATCAGCATATTAATTTCACGTTGCAAGCTCCAGCTATGCAACACGATGACTAGCGCGAAACACAGACATAACAAGCTTAACGTGATGAAAAGATCTTTTAGCATGTTTCACCCTCATTAAAATCATTATCATTCGAATAATTATTTTTCAATGATGTCTCTTTAATTTTTAATAATTTAGCTACAAATTGCAAACTGAAAACAATGTAAGACATAGCTGATATTTGATTAAAAAATAATCTAAATCCCAGGTGTTGATTCTAAAATCAATACTTGTAATTTGAGGGAATCATCCATGCTACAACTCTGTTATGCCAGTGAGCGTGTCGAAACAGAACAAGATTTATTACAAGACTTGAGTGATATTTTAGCAATTGCACGAAAGTTCAATTATGAACATCAGATTTATGGGGCGTTGTATTATGCTCAAGGGAAATTTTTCCAGTGCTTGCAGGGTGAAGCTGAGATTGTAGAACAGCTTTTTCAACGTATTTCGAAAGACCGTCGGCATCAGCAGGTCTATCGTTTTGCTGATACAACCGTGGAAGCGCCAAGCTTTGCTGCATGGTCTATGAAATATGTACATAAGCATAGCGAGATTGCTTCGTTCTTTTCCAAGTTGGGTCATAGCAGTTTTCAGCCGCATTATTTAGATCCACAGGATCTGGATAGCTTGCTTGAGATCCTATATCGGGTTGACGAAAATCATCAACAGCTGGTTTCACCAAAGGGTTATAAACAACGTGGTTATGTTCCTTATTTCTAAATTAAGCAGTATAAAAAAGCCCGCAATGCGGGCTTTGGTTTTATGAACAGAATGAGTCATGAATCAGTAATCAATCATGACTTTTAAGGCTTTTTCATCAGCCGCATGTTTAAACACATCATAGGCCTTTTCAAATTCATCAAATTTAAAATGATGGGTCGCCAGTTTTTCTAGTGGCAGTTTGCCTGAACAGCAGGTTTTGAGCAGCATGCCAGTGGTATTGGCATTTACCAGACCTGTGGTAATGGTCAGGTTCTTAATCCACAGTTTATTCAGTTCAAAATTCACCGATTTACCATGCACACCGACATTGGCGATGTGCCCGCCTTCTTTGACTATGTGCTGGCAGATATTCCAGGTCGCTTCCAGACCGACTGCTTCAATGGCACAATCTACACCACGGCCATCAGTCATATCCAGTACCCGTTGAATTGCATCTTCATTGGCAGAATTCACGCTATGGGTTGCACCCACAGTTTTAGCAAATTCCAGCCGGTTATCATCCACATCGACCATAATGATATTGGCAGGTGAATAAAATTGTGCTGTCAGCAGGCAACTCATCCCAATTGGTCCTGCACCGACAATGGCGACATTGTCCCCCGGTTTGACATCGCCATATTGCACGCCAATTTCATGTGAGGTGGGCAGGATGTCAGACAGGAAGACTGCTACATCTTTATTTAATCCGTCTGGTAGGTGATACAGTGAGGTGTCAGCAAACGGTGTACGGACATATTCTGCATGGGTTCCGTCAATCATATAGCCCATAATCCAGCCACCCTCATTTCGGCAGTGGGCATACAGTTGTTTCTGACAGTTTTCACAGGTACCGCAGCGGCTGACACAGGAAATAATCACCTGATCGCCCTTTTTGAAATTTTTGACTGCTGAACCGACTTCTTCAACAATACCAATGCCTTCATGACCGAGAATCCGGCCATTAAAACTGCCGGTTTTTTCTTTTGCCACCTCTTCAATTTCGGGGTTTTTACCTTTCCAGATTCCGAGGTCTGTTCCGCAGATCGTGACTTTGGTGAGCTTGATAATGGCATCATCAGGTTGCAGGATTTGTGGGACGGGACGTTCTTCAAAACGGATGTCATTGGCGCCATAGTAAACCATTGCTTTCATTGTATTTGACATGGCAACTATCCTTCTTAATGATTATTGTGAAAGATTGGCAGTCGTGATTACTGTAACGACTGTCAGCTGAGAAAGATGCAATGGTTTTAAGCTAACAAGATTCTAGGATGAGATCATTGGTAAAATAGTTAATTCCTTAAAAAAATTAAGTATTTTTTAAGGTTAAAAAAGGACCGTAGCCATCTGTCTACGGTCCTTGAAAAGTCTTATGCAATAAAAGACTAAAAGTATTTATTTAGATATCTGACTGTAAGGCACGAATCAGTTTCTGATGCAAGCCGCCAAAACCGCCATTGGACATGATCACCACGGCATCGCCCTCGTCTGCTTCAGTCACAACAGTTTGAATGATTTCATCCAAAGTACGTGCTATGACAGCTTTATTTGGCGCAGCTTCAATCACAGGTTGCAGATCCCAGTCCAGGCCTTCCGGTTGATACCAGATCACTTCATCAGCCAGACGTGCTGAATAAGCCAAGCCATCTTTATGACTGCCCATACGCATGGTATTGGAACGCGGCTCAATGATCGCCCAAAGCTTACGTTCACCCAGACGCTTGCGCGCGCCGTCGAGGGTCGTATCAATTGCAGTCGGGTGATGGGCAAAATCATCATAGACTTCAATGCCACGCACCGTATCTAGCAGCTCCATACGGCGTTTTACACCGCCAAAATTGGAGAGTGCTTCACAGGCAGTTTCAATGGATACACCGATATGCTCAGCAGCAGCAATGGTTGCCAAAGCATTGGCAACTGAATGCTGTCCAGTCATATTCCATTTCACTTCACCTTTTAACACACCATGCTGTAGCACCTTGAAATGTGAACCATCGGCAGACAGTTGCTCAGCATAAAGTTCAGCTTTTTCATTGGCATCCAGTGAAGTACGAATCACAGGTGTCCAGCAGCCCTGCTCCAGGACTTCATCGATATTTGTTTCAGTAATTGGTGCAATAATGCGACCTTCACTTGGAATGGTACGTACCAGGTGATGGAACTGCTTTTGAATCGCTGCCAGATCATCAAAGATATCGGCGTGATCAAATTCCAGATTATTCAGAATTGCAGTTTTAGGATGGTAATGCACGAACTTGGAGCGCTTGTCGAAGAAAGCAGAATCGTATTCATCGGCTTCTACACAGAAGTATTTGCCGCCACCTAAACGCGCGCTTTCAGAAAAACCAAGTGGCACCCCACCAATCAGGAAGCCTGGCTCTAACCCCGCCTGATCCAGTACCCACGCCAGCATCGTTGTCGTTGTTGTTTTACCATGGGTGCCTGCTACACCCAACACGTGTTTACCTTGCAATACGTGATCTGCAAGAAATTGTGGACCTGAAATATAAGGCAGGCCTTCATTGAGCATGTATTCCACAGCATCAATACCACGCTTCATCGCATTGCCAACAATGACCAGATCTGGATGTGGTTGTAGATGGCTACGGTCATAGCCCTGCATTAAAGTAATGCCTGCATTTTCCAGTTGGGTCGACATCGGTGGATACACGTTCTGGTCTGAACCTGTCACCTTATGTCCAAGGTCTCGCGCTAGTAAGGCCAGCGAGCCCATAAAGGTGCCACAAATGCCCAAGATATGCAGATGCATCTACTTCACTCCATTTTGTACTGACACATCACTTTGTTTGCTGTGCTGTTGTCATGATTTATTCGATTTACCGGCAACGATAGCAAGGCTTTGCGGGAAAAGATAGGCATTCTGGCGTGATTTTTTATGTGAAGAAACGATACCAGGTGGGATAAAAAACCAAGGTTCACGATTATCTTTTGCTGTAATAATCCGTAAAATATCCTGTAAATTTTCTACTGGCATCTGCTATGTTCTGGCCCCTGCTCCTGCTTGTTTGTGCAAACTGCTTTATGACGTTGGCCTGGTATGGTCATCTAAAATTTTTGCCACATGATGCCCCAATGTGGAAGATCATTTTATTTAGCTGGATCATTGCCTTATTTGAATATAGCCTGATGATTCCTGCAACACGGCTGATGGCACAACACGGTCTGGCAGTCGGTCAGATGAAGATCACGCAGGAAGTGGTGACGCTACTGGTTTTTGTGCCCTTTATGCTATTTATGTTTAAACAGCCGTTTAAACTGGATTATCTCTGGGCGGGATTATGTCTATGTGGCTGTGTCTATTTCGTGTTCCGTAGCCCCTAATCTACTAAAGTGGTGTACTTCCCTATTTTTATTCCAGATTTTAGGATTTCATTAAAAAAATAAGAAAAATCGGGTCTTGCTTTGACCGTTAAATTTTATGAAGCTGAATTTTCAGTCTATAATAGACCCTCCTATTAAAGCTTGGCTCTCTCGTCGAGATTTATCTTCTTTACTTTAATCTCTGGAAAAATTTGCAATGAACGCGGCTGCTCCACTAGTAGGTATTATCATGGGTTCTCAGTCAGACTGGGCAACTCTCGAACACACAGCCAATATGCTAAAGCAACTTGGTGTTCCTTTTGAAGCCGAAGTGGTTTCTGCACACCGTACTCCTGACCGTTTGTTTGAATATGCTGAACAAGCACGTGATCGCGGCATCCAAGTCATTATTGCCGGTGCTGGTGGTGCTGCGCATTTACCAGGTATGTGTGCGGCGAAAACTGATCTTCCTGTACTTGGTGTGCCAGTAAAATCATCAATTTTAAACGGCGTTGATTCATTGCTTTCAATTGTACAAATGCCTGCCGGTATTGCAGTGGGTACGTTGGCGATTGGTCCTGCGGGTGCAACAAATGCGGCAATTATGGCGGCGCAAATTCTCGGTTTAACACGTCCGGACATCGCAAAAAATGTTGCAGATTTCCGTGCGGCGCAAACTGATAAAGTTGCAAGCAACAACATTCCAGGTCAAAACTAAAGCCAAGCTTAATACGGGACATTCATCATGGATAAAACCATCGGTATTTTTGGTGGCGGTCAACTGGGTCGCATGATGGCGCAAGCTGCCTTACCTTTGAATATTCAATGCACCTTCTTTGAAGCGAGCACGGACTGCCCTTCAGCAGCGTTGGGTCAAGTGATTTCAACCAAAGCGGAAAATGGTCTGCAAGATTTCATCGCAAGTGCAGATGTCTTCAGCCTTGAGTTTGAAAATACGCCATTGGCAGATGTAGATGTATTGACGCAAAGCAAACAGCTTCATCCACCACGTCAGGCGTTGGCAATTGCACAACATCGTTTGTCTGAAAAAGCCTTGTTTGATGAACTTGCGATTCCGGTTGCGCCGTATAAAGCAGTGACTTCATTGGACAGCTTAAAAGATGCAGTGGCTGAACTGGGGCTGCCAATCGTACTGAAAACCTCGCGTGGCGGTTACGATGGTAAAGGTCAGTTCGTATTGCGTACAGCTGATCAAATCGATCAAGCATGGGCAGAACTTGGCCCTGCGGGTGAATTGATTGCAGAAAGCTTTGTGACCTTCTCGCGTGAAGTGTCAATCATTGCGGTACGTGGTCAAAATGGTGATGTGAAAACATGGCCATTGGCTGAAAACCACCATCACAATGGCATCCTGTCACACTCGATTGTGCCTGCACCGAACAGTGCAGATCTACAGCCTGTGGCGCAAGATTACATCACTCGCCTGCTCAATCATTTGAACTATGTAGGTGTGTTGACACTTGAATTGTTTGTGACAGATAAAGGTTTGTATGCCAATGAGATGGCACCACGTGTACACAACTCAGGTCACTGGTCGATTGAAGGTGCGGTATGTTCGCAATTTGAAAACCACATTCGCGCCGTGGCAGGTCTGCCTTTAGGTTCAACCGATATTATTCGCCCAAGTATTTTGGTGAATATTATTGGTCAGCATCCAAAGACTGAAGATGTATTGGCCTTAGAAGGTGCGCATTTGCATCTGTATAACAAGTCAGAGCGCGAAGGTCGTAAGATTGGTCACATTACGTTGATGCCAAATGACAGTGCAGAATTGACAACCTTATGTCGTCAATTAGCGAAGATTTTACCGAATCCTTTAGCATTAAGCGAAGATATGACCATCTAAACTTGAACTTGCTGATAAAAAAAGCGATCACACCAGTGGTCGCTTTTTTATTTGTTTGCTTTCAGGCATGATTGCGCCTCTTTGAAAATCCCCTGCTATTGGTCGGATGGATTTTTGAAAAAACGTATAATAATTATACAATTAACATCACATTGAAAAGCTCATGATGTGAATGATGATCAGAGCTTCTATCAAGCGGAAAGCATCAGATTTGAATTTAAAAAGGTGTTTTAAATTCAAACAAAAATAAAATATGAATTTAAATTCATAAAATAAATTCAAATGAGAGTATTTGAATTTAGATTTTAAATTTAAAACAATAAATTTAAAAACCAGGAAATGAATTCAAAGTTTTGAATTTAAAAATTCCTCTTCTATTTTTTATAAATGAATTTAAATCTTAAGTATCTGAAATTACGTATTCTTAAGCGGGTAGATGGTTAGTTATCCATATAGTCTGTTTTGAATTTAAAAGGCTGGCAATACGGGTTTTGAATTTAAATTTAAAAAATTGATTCAAATTTGAATTTAAAGTAACTTGTGGATAAGTTTTTAAATTCAAAACTTACAAATAAATTTAAAAATGAAGAAAATATGAATTTAAATTTTACGTATTTAGGCTTTAATTTTATCCACAAGCTGATAAGGTGAATAGGAACATAATGCGAAATATAAGTATTTAAGGGTACTATGCAACGGCTTGCACTTTTTCTTGGCTCAATCGTTTTGGCTGCTTCTCAGGCACAGGCTGAACTGATTATTAATGGACAGCGTGTGAGTGCATCAGAACTGTCCTCGAGTCTTGGCATCTCTACGCCAAATTCCAGCTCATTTCAAAGCTGTCTGGCTGGATTAAAATCCCAGGCACTCGCTAAAGGTGTCTATGCAGCGACCTATGACCGATATACTCAAAATTTGACCCCTGATTATTCTGTAATTGAAAGACTCAACTATCAGCCAGAATTTTCAACGCCAATTTGGGATTATCTGTCTGGTCTGGTCGATGAAGAACGTGTGCAGCAGGGCCGTCAGAAATTACAGCAGCATCGCGACGTATTAAATCGAGTTAGTGCTGCTTATGGTATTCCGGCTGAAACTGTAGTGGCAGTCTGGGGCGTGGAAAGTAATTATGGTGATATTTCCGGTCAATATCCTTTGTTGCAGGCGCTCGGTACTTTGAGCTGTGAAGGTCGTCGACAAAGTTATTTCCGTGGTGAGTTCTTTACCACCATGAAGTTATTGCAACGCGGTGATGTCTATGAAAACCAGCTTAAAGGTTCATGGGCAGGAGCTTTTGGTCATACCCAGTTCATGCCATCCACTTATGATGAACTGGCGGTCGATTTTGATGGTGATGGGCGTCGTGATTTAGTTGGAAGTATTCCAGATGCCTTGGCTTCAACAGCCAACTTCTTGAAAAAACGCGGCTGGCAAAGCGGGCAGCCTTGGGGCTTTGAAGTAAAAATTCCACAAGGTATGTCTATCTCAGGCGAAGGTCGTCGTAATAAAACATCTCTGAGTAGTTGGATAAATCGTGGTGTGGTACGTGCTGATGGCACTCCGCTATTACAAGGGAATTTATCGGAATCTTCTCAGGCTGGTTTATTGGCACCTGCCGGTGCTAATGGCCCGTTATTTTTAGTGTTTAAAAATTTCGATGCTATATATAGTTATAATGCAGCCGAAAGCTATGCTTTAGCCATTGCACATCTGTCAGATCGTTTACAAGCTAAAGGTAGTTTTGTTCAGTCGTGGCCGACTGATGATGCTGGCACATCACGTGCAGAACGTCGAGAGATTCAGCAATTCCTTTTAAATCGTGGTTATGACATTGGTGCGGTGGATGGTTTGATTGGCGATAAAACCCGTCAGGCGATTCGACAGGAACAAATTCGTTTAGGCTTAAATCCAACCGGACGGGCAGGTCAGCAGATTTTGCGTGCTTTCAGAAATGAAAATGCCAAACTGATGATGCAATAACAGAGATTGAAAAAAAGGTCTGCAATAATGCAGACCTTTTTTAATGACTATTTTTTTAAGTAACTATATATAGTCATGTAAATAATATGGTTAAGCAGGGCTTAGATGGCAGTAATGGTACCGAGCACACGATAACCTGAAGCACCGGTCACAGCCGGCAGGTTACCACTCAGCTGGTTTATAAAGCGCATCGCCAGCCAGGCAAAAGCAGTACCTTCGACCCAAGTTGGATTTAAGCCTAATTCAGCTGTAGTTTGCACACTCCAGTGATGTTTACGCAAACGCCAGCGCAGCTGTTCCAGTAGATGTGAATTATAAGCACCACCTCCACAAACATAGACTTCACCCGTATCCAGACCAGAACGATAAATCGCTTTTTTAATCGCACGTGTGGTGAGCTTCATGAGCGTTGCCTGAACATTTTCAGGGGTATCTTCCAGCTCGTCATATTCTAAAGCACTGCGCCAATCGGCAATCTGTTCATCCAGCCATTCCAGGTTAAAGTCTTCACGGCCGGTACTTTTAGGGGGTTCTTTGGAGAAAAATGCATGTTCCTGCAAACGATCTAACAGGCTACGGATTGGCGTACCATAAGCTGCCCAATTGCCATTTTCATCAAAAGGCTGACCGGTATAACGCTGACACCAAGCATCCATCAGAATATTAGCCGGTCCAGTATCAAAGCCATAAACTTGATCCGGTTGACCCGCAGGTAGAATACTGACATTGGCAATACCACCTAGATTCAGAATTACACGGTGAATGCTGTCATGCTGAAAAATATCCTGATGGAAAGCCGGAACCAGAGGTGCACCCTGACCACCAGCCGCCAGATCACGACGACGGAAATCGGAAATTACCGGAATCCGGGTGATTTCTGTAATGATATTTGGATCGCCAATTTGTAGAGTAAAACCGTGTTCAGGGCGGTGGCGAATGGTCTGCCCATGTGAGCCAATCGCCTTGATCTGCGAACGATCCAGATTATTTTTTTCAATCAGCTCATTAATACCATGACCAATCATCTGTGCCAGAGCAACATCTGCTTTACCCATGCGGTCAATTTCATTATCGCCGGGCAGTGTGAGTGCCATCAGTTCATCACGAAGATCATGATCAAAAGGCAAGGTGAGGGTGGCGTGAAGCTGGAGTGGATCAAAAGAAGCAGCAACAATATCGACACCATCCATGCTTGTGCCGGTCATTACCCCAATATAGATCGCTGTCATGGTTATTCTTAAGCCTGCAATGTGCTGAAAAAGTGTTAGTATATCGCACAAATTGAATAACTGATGTATTTAGGTTTTGTGATGTCAAATTTCCTGCCGGCTGAAGAACAACTTGCCCTCATCCAACGAGGCACACACGAAATTATTTCTGAAGAAGATCTTCTGAAGAAATTAAAGCAGAATCGTCCACTAAAAATTAAAGCGGGTTTTGACCCAACTGCACCTGACTTGCACTTAGGTCATACTGTCCTGATCAATAAGCTAAAAGTATTCCAGGACTTGGGCCACGAAGTTTTCTTCCTGATTGGTGACTATACTGCGATGATTGGTGACCCAACCGGCAAAAGCGCAACACGTCCACCATTATCACGTGAACAGGTTCTAGAAAACGCAAAAACTTATCAAGAACAAGTATTTAAAATTCTTGATCCAAACAAAACCAAAGTGGTGTTCAACTCTGAATGGTTTGCACAAAAAACTGCGGCTGATTTAATTCAATTGGCATCGCAGCAAACTGTTGCGCGTATGCTTGAGCGTGATGACTTTACCAAGCGTTATAACAACCAACAACCGATTGCGATTCACGAATTCTTGTATCCACTGGTACAAGGTTATGACTCTGTAGCGCTTGAAGCAGACGTAGAGCTGGGTGGTACAGACCAAACCTTTAACCTGTTAATGGGTCGTACGTTGCAAGGTCGTTATGACCAAGAAGCACAAGTATGTATTACTGTACCAATTCTTGAGGGTTTAGATGGCGTTAACAAGATGTCTAAATCTTTAGGTAACTATATTGGTGTGTTTGATGCACCGGGTGCAATGTATCAAAAAGTGCTTTCAATGCCGGATTCACTGATTGAACGTTACTTTGATCTTTTAAGTTTTAAATCAATTGAAGAAATCCAGCAGTTGCTTAAAGAAGTGGCTGAGGGTCGCAATCCACAAGAAGTGAAAAAGATTCTTGCACTTGAACTGGTTGAGCGTTTCCACGGTGCGGAAGCAGCAGCCAATGCACATAAAGGTGCAGGTAACTTAATTACTGAAGGTGAACTTCCAGAAGGTACACCTGAAATTACCATTTCACTGAGCGAGTTTGGTGGTGAAATCTTTATTACGTCGATTCTGCGTGAAGCAGGTCTGACTAAAAACTCGGCACAAGCTAAAGATGCACTTGGCCGTGGTGCGGTAAAAGTAGATTGGAAGCCAGTTGATACAACTTTTTCTGTGAAAGAAAACGTGACTTTGATTGTTCAGGCAAGCAAAAAAGCCATCGCAAAAGTAACTTTTGTTGACTAAGATTTTTTCTAAGTTATTGAATTAAAAGCAGGCTTCGGCCTGCTTTTTTTTATGGATCCCTATATTTAAAAATCAAATAAGCAAATTCAAAAAAAACCTTATAAAAACAAGAGTTAAATTTTTCCGAATCCCTTGCGTTTCCCTATTATTATGTATAAGATTTATTCATCTAGAGAATTCGCTTTAAGCACATCTAGAGGGTAGTGGTAATAACAACTAACTCCACAACTTATATAGTCTCTTCACCAAGAGACTTTTTTTTAAGATACTAAAGCAAATAACTATAATAATGACATAATGGATCGGGTAAAGATTCAACTCTAAGGGAGAGATTTTGGGAGAGATCTCTTCCTTTTTTATTGGCAAAATTTCCCCTTTCTTTTCGATATTTTCTTTTAAACATCACACTTTTTATTTGCTTTAAATTCAGCGAAGATCGCTGGATGGATACTGACATTCAGAAAATTATTAGTATGCTGATCATATGAGGTCTCAAAGAAGATCTATAAATTAAAAATAAGAGGGTAAGCAGTGTTTATGTATCATTATCAGACTCAGGATATTTTTGATCAGGAAATTGATTTCATTTTACGTTTTCTATTTGAATACGATACGCCTGAACAGAAACAGCAATCCTTTGACCATGCACATGCTTTATTACAGCAATTAGATCTTGCATCACACTATCCGTTATTTTCATTAGTCAAAGAGCGATTGCCACGTCGGGCTAAATTGTTATTTGCTGCTGAGGACTATAAAGGTAAAAAAGAAGTGATTGAGGAAGTCATGCATCACTGGTTGGGGCATAAGCATCGCCAATACGCAGCTTAATAGTCTTAACATGCTATTTAGCTTTATATAGGGGCTAAATCAGGTTTTGTAACTTATATAGAGCTTAATAAAGCTGATTTAGCGATTTTTACTTTTTAAAACCTCAAATTAGAAAGAAAGGCTGGTGTAAAAGCAGCAAACTGACTTTCCTGATGTGGCCTATATCTATAAGTCGGGTAGAAAACAGTAAAATATGTAAGCTGATATAAGAGAGTTTTGGAAAATTTTAAATACAGAGCTGAAATTTCACGGTCTAATTAAAAATCAGTACGTTTTTGAGAGCTATTAGGTCTTAATGAAAATGCCTGTTTTAAAATGAATTGCACTGAATACAGGTTTTATTTGAATAAAACGGTCAAAATTTAGATAAAAAAGCGATTTTTTAGTGGTTTTCGTAGAAAAAAGATACATACGTGAAAAATATAGTGAATTGGGGGTTGCAATGATTCTGAAATCCTCTAGAATGCACCCATACCGACGAGATACACGGAAACGAACGAAGCAGATTGCTAAGTTGTTAAGTGTTTCAAGTCCAGCTTCTAGCACTGACGAGGTGTTAGAAAGATCATTAAGAGATTATGAAGAACAACTTGTGTGGATTTTTACTGGTTGATCAATCGAATATATTTTCATTGATAATTGGTAGAAATTTCTCGAAGTTTATTTGAGCAAATTTTTTGTCAGTAATTGATGAGCCAAGATTGGTACACTATATGTACTATTGATTTTAAACTGAAGAGTTTGATCATGGCTCAGATTGAACGCTGGCGGCAGGCTTAACACATGCAAGTCGAGCGGGGTGAAGGTAGCTTGCTACTGGATCTTAGCGGCGGACGGGTGAGTAATGCTTAGGAATCTGCCTATTAGTGGGGGACAACGTTCCGAAAGGAACGCTAATACCGCATACGTCCTACGGGAGAAAGCAGGGGACCTTCGGGCCTTGCGCTAGTAGATGAGCCTAAGTCGGATTAGCTAGTTGGTGGGGTAAAGGCCTACCAAGGCGACGATCTGTAGCGGGTCTGAGAGGATGATCCGCCACACTGGGACTGAGACACGGCCCAGACTCCTACGGGAGGCAGCAGTGGGGAATATTGGACAATGGGCGGAAGCCTGATCCAGCCATGCCGCGTGTGTGAAGAAGGCCTTTTGGTTGTAAAGCACTTTAAGCGAGGAGGAGGAACTCTAGATTAATACTCTAGATGTTTGGACGTTACTCGCAGAATAAGCACCGGCTAACTCTGTGCCAGCAGCCGCGGTAATACAGAGGGTGCGAGCGTTAATCGGATTTACTGGGCGTAAAGCGTGCGTAGGCGGCTTTTTAAGTCGGATGTGAAATCCCTGAGCTTAACTTAGGAATTGCATTCGATACTGGAAAGCTAGAGTATGGGAGAGGATGGTAGAATTCCAGGTGTAGCGGTGAAATGCGTAGAGATCTGGAGGAATACCGATGGCGAAGGCAGCCATCTGGCCTAATACTGACGCTGAGGTACGAAAGCATGGGGAGCAAACAGGATTAGATACCCTGGTAGTCCATGCCGTAAACGATGTCTACTAGCCGTTGGGGCCTTTGAGGCTTTAGTGGCGCAGCTAACGCGATAAGTAGACCGCCTGGGGAGTACGGTCGCAAGACTAAAACTCAAATGAATTGACGGGGGCCCGCACAAGCGGTGGAGCATGTGGTTTAATTCGATGCAACGCGAAGAACCTTACCTGGCCTTGACATACTAAGAACTTTCCAGAGATGGATTGGTGCCTTCGGGAACTTAGATACAGGTGCTGCATGGCTGTCGTCAGCTCGTGTCGTGAGATGTTGGGTTAAGTCCCGCAACGAGCGCAACCCTTTTCCTTATTTGCCAGCGGGTTATGCCGGGAACTTTAAGGATACTGCCAGTGACAAACTGGAGGAAGGCGGGGACGACGTCAAGTCATCATGGCCCTTACGGCCAGGGCTACACACGTGCTACAATGGTCGGTACAAAGGGTTGCTACCTCGCGAGAGGATGCTAATCTCAAAAAGCCGATCGTAGTCCGGATCGCAGTCTGCAACTCGACTGCGTGAAGTCGGAATCGCTAGTAATCGCGGATCAGAATGCCGCGGTGAATACGTTCCCGGGCCTTGTACACACCGCCCGTCACACCATGGGAGTTTGTTGCACCAGAAGTAGGTAGTCTAACCGTAAGGAGGACGCTTACCACGGTGTGGCCGATGACTGGGGTGAAGTCGTAACAAGGTAGCCGTAGGGGAACCTGCGGCTGGATCACCTCCTTAACGAAAGATTGACGATTGGTAAGAATCCACAACAAGTTGTTCTTCATGACGATGTATCTGAGGGTCTGTAGCTCAGTTGGTTAGAGCACACGCTTGATAAGCGTGGGGTCACAAGTTCAAGTCTTGTCAGACCCACCATGACATACTCATACGATACATTGAATCCTAAATGATAAGCTGGGGACTTAGCTTAGTTGGTAGAGCGCCTGCTTTGCACGCAGGAGGTCAGGAGTTCGACTCTCCTAGTCTCCACCATCACATCATTGACTACTAGTTGGTCAAGCAGATGTAAGATGAGCTAAGAAATAAGCGATCAATTGATGAGATCCTAGAGATTAACAAGTACAAGCGTTATGATACGCGCACTTGATAATCTCTGTGATCTATCACAGTTGACTGCACTCCGACGAGGATGCAGTGAATCATTAACAGAATATATTTGAGTTGAAATAATTTGTTCAAACTCGTTTTAAACAACCTAACAAGCAATTGTGAAAGTTGAATGAAATGAGTTCTAGCGATTAAACTGAATCAAGCGTTTTGGTATATGAATCTAATTGAAGCTGTACAGTGCTTAAATGCACAAGACGCCAACTGTATGAGAGTGATGAGAAATCATCATGATCTGTTGCTAACCTAACTTGTAAGGGTTAACGACTGTTTGGGGTTGTATAGTCAAGTAATTAAGTGCATGTGGTGGATGCCTTGGCAGTCAGAGGCGATGAAAGACGTGATAGCCTGCGAAAAGCTCCGGGGAGGCGGCAAATATCCTGTGATCCGGAGATGTCTGAATGGGGAAACCCACCTGGTATAAGCCAGGTATCATTAACTGAATACATAGGTTAATGAGGCGAACGGAGGGAAGTGAAACATCTCAGTACCTCTAGGAAAAGAAATCAATTGAGATTCCCTCAGTAGCGGCGAGCGAACGGGGAACAGCCCATTAAGTCATATCAGTTTTAGTGGAATGCTCTGGGAAGTGCAACCATAGTGGGTGATAGTCCTGTACACGAAAGGGCTGATATGATGATGTCGAGTAGGGCGAGGCACGTGAAACCTTGTCTGAATATGGGGGGACCATCCTCCAAGGCTAAATACTCCTGACTGACCGATAGTGAACCAGTACCGTGAGGGAAAGGCGAAAAGAACCCCTGTGAGGGGAGTGAAATAGATCCTGAAACCGCATGCATACAAGCAGTGGGAGCCGACTTGTTCGGTGACTGCGTACCTTTTGTATAATGGGTCAGCGACTTATATTCAGTAGCAAGGTTAACCGTATAGGGGAGCCGTAGGGAAACCGAGTCTTAATAGGGCGTTTAGTTGCTGGGTATAGACCCGAAACCGGGTGATCTATCCATGAGCAGGTTGAAGGTTAGGTAACACTGACTGGAGGACCGAACCCACTGTCGTTGAAAAGCCAGGGGATGACTTGTGGATAGGGGTGAAAGGCTAATCAAACTCGGTGATAGCTGGTTCTCCCCGAAAGCTATTTAGGTAGCGCCTCGGACGAATACCATTGGGGGTAGAGCACTGTTTCGGCTAGGGGGTCATCCCGACTTACCAAACCGATGCAAACTCCGAATACCAATGAGTACTATCCGGGAGACAGACTGCGGGTGCTAACGTCCGTAGTCAAGAGGAAAACAATCCAGACCGCCAGCTAAGGCCCCTAAATTATAGTTAAGTGGGAAACGATGTGGGAAGGCATAGACAGCTAGGAGGTTGGCTTAGAAGCAGCCACCCTTTAAAGAAAGCGTAATAGCTCACTAGTCGAGTCGGCCTGCGCGGAAGATGTAACGGGGCTAAAACTATATGCCGAAGCTGCGGATTTGCAATTTATTGCAAGTGGTAGGGGAGCGTTCTGTAAGCCGATGAAGGTGGATTGAGAAGTCTGCTGGAGGTATCAGAAGTGCGAATGCTGACGTGAGTAACGACAAAGCGGGTGAAAAACCCGCTCGCTGAAAGACCAAGGGTTCCAGTCCAACGTTAATCGGGGCTGGGTGAGTCGACCCCTAAGGCGAGGCCGAGAGGCGTAGTCGATGGGAAATTGGTTAATATTCCAATACTTCTGTTTAATGCGATGAGAGGACGGAGAAGGTTAAGTCAGCCTGGCGTTGGTTGTCCAGGTGGAAGGTTGTAGGCATGTATCTTAGGCAAATCCGGGGTACTCTATGCTGAGAACTGATAGCAAGCTGTACTTGTACAGTGAAGTGGCTGATACCATACTTCCAGGAAAAGTCTCTAAGCTTCAGTTAAACAGGAATCGTACCCGAAACCGACACAGGTGGTCAGGTCGAGTAGACCAAAGCGCTTGAGAGAACTCTGCTGAAGGAACTAGGCAAAATGGTACCGTAACTTCGGGAGAAGGTACGCTGTTGATGGTGATAGGACTTGCTCCTTGAGCTGTCGACAGCCTCAGAAACCAGGCCCCTGCAACTGTTTATTAAAAACATAGCACTCTGCAAACACGAAAGTGGACGTATAGGGTGTGATGCCTGCCCGGTGCTGGAAGGTTAATTGATGTGGTTAGCGCAAGCGAAGCTATTGATCGAAGCCCCAGTAAACGGCGGCCGTAACTATAACGGTCCTAAGGTAGCGAAATTCCTTGTCGGGTAAGTTCCGACCTGCACGAATGGCATAATGATGGGGGCGCTGTCTCCAGCAGAGGCTCAGTGAAATCGAAATCGCCGTGAAGATGCGGTGTACCCGCGGCTAGACGGAAAGACCCCGTGAACCTTTACTGCAGCTTGACATTGAACTTTGATCTTACTTGTGTAGGATAGGTGGGAGGCTTTGAAGTGGCGACGCTAGTTGCCATGGAGCCGTCCTTGAAATACCACCCTGGTAATATTGAGGTTCTAACTCTGCTCCATTATCTGGAGCGAGGACCATGTCTGGTGGGTAGTTTGACTGGGGCGGTCTCCTCCTAAAGAGTAACGGAGGAGTACGAAGGTGCGCTCAGCGTGGTCGGAAATCACGCGTAGAGTATAAAGGCAAAAGCGCGCTTAACTGCGAGACCCACAAGTCGAGCAGGTACGAAAGTAGGTCTTAGTGATCCGGTGGTTCTGTATGGAAGGGCCATCGCTCAACGGATAAAAGGTACTCTGGGGATAACAGGCTGATACCGCCCAAGAGTTCATATCGACGGCGGTGTTTGGCACCTCGATGTCGGCTCATCTCATCCTGGGGCTGAAGCAGGTCCCAAGGGTATGGCTGTTCGCCATTTAAAGAGGTACGCGAGCTGGGTTTAGAACGTCGTGAGACAGTTCGGTCCCTATCTACCGTGGGCGCTGGAAATTTGAGAGGATCTGCTCCTAGTACGAGAGGACCAGAGTGGACGAACCTCTGGTGTACCGGTTGTGACGCCAGTCGCATCGCCGGGTAGCTATGTTCGGAAGGGATAACCGCTGAAAGCATCTAAGCGGGAAGCCTACCTCAAGATAAGATTTCCCTGTGACTTTATGTCACCTAAAGAGCCGTTGAAGACTACGACGTTGATAGGTTGGATGTGGAAGTGTAGTGATACATGAAGCTGACCAATACTAATTGCTCGTGAGGCTTGACTATACAACACCCAAACAGTTGTATGTAAAGCATCAATTGATTTCATATTAATCAAAGCAACTTGATTTAGTGATCAAGCTAGATAAAATGAACACCTTAGATTGACTCAAGTATCTCTGTTAATAACTCATTTGGTAGAAAGCAAGGCAACCATAAGACCTAGCGAGTATCCATAAACAGTTGTGCTGGCGACAATAGCAAGAGTGAACCACCTGATCCCTTCCCGAACTCAGAAGTGAAACCTCTTAGCGCTGATGGTAGTGTGGGGTTACCCATGTGAGAGTAAGTCATCGCCAGCTCATTATTCCAAAACACCCCCAATCAAAAGATTGAGGGTGTTTTTTTATGCGTAAAAAATAGAAATATAAGGCTAATAAAGGAAAAAGGTCTAAAAAGAATAAAGTTTACTTTCATACTGTTTTGATTATGATGTAATTGACTGAAAATAAAGCAATAAGGATAAGATTTGACTGAGGTCATTGTACAATTACTAGGCGGAATAGGGCTGTTTTTGTTGGGCATGAGCTTAATGACCGACACGCTAAAGAACCTTGCTGGTGATGCTTTACGTCAATGGTTTGCTAAATTTACAGGTTCACCGTTTAAAGCGATGAGTACGGGCATTATTGCCACCCTGATTGTGCAATCTTCCACGGCAACGACATTGGCAACCATTGGTTTTGTGAGTGCAGGGATCTTAAGTTTTGCTCAGTCGATCGGCGTAATCATTGGGGCGAATATTGGCACAACCAGTACGGGCTGGATGGTGGCATTCTTAGGCGTAAAGTTTTCGATTAGCCAATATGCATTGCCATTTATAGCCTTTGGTGCATTGGCAAAATTATTATTTAAAGGGCGTATTGCTTTAATTGGTCTGGCTGTTGCTGGTTTTGGCTTAATATTCTATGGAATCGATCTGCTTCAAATCGCGATGTCCGGTGTTGCGGAAAGAATAGATTTATCCGTTTTTGAAACAAAAGATTTTGGTGGAAAAATCCTGCTGGTACTGTTTGGTATCGTAATGACCATTATTTTGCAGTCATCTAGTGCTGCGATTACAACGACTTTGGCAGCATTAGCAAGTCAAGCTATTCAATTAGAACAAGCATTTATGCTGGTGATTGGTCAAAATATAGGAACGGTTGCAACTGCAATATTGGCTGCTATAGGTGCAAATGTCAGTGCCAAAAGAACAGCAGCCGTGCATCTCAGTTTTAATGTACTCAGTGCAGTGTTGGCTTTTTTTATTCTTGTACCGATGTTTGTTCACTTCAGTGCAGCAGGGCAAATATTTGCAGGCTTAAGTGCTGTGGTATTGGTTGCAGCTTTTCATACACTTTTTAGTTTGCTGGGGGCATGTATTTATATGCCTTTAATTCCTCAATTTTCCGGGCTACTGATGAAATTGATTCCGGATGATCAGGATGATGTCATGCTGATGCTGAATGAAGCAAGTTTAGAAGTCCCAATACTGGCCTTGTCTGCAATTGATCAAGTGATGCGCCATTTATTCACTCAGCAATTCTTATATTTAGCACATGCGATTAAAGATGGGGTTTACCCATCGGCAGCCATGTTGAAACAGCTTGATGAAAGGTTGATGGCCCTTGAAGCCTTTATTCAAAAACTAGAACCATTCGAAGATCAAAAAAATCAGCAGCACGTATTATATATATTGCGTTTGATGGTGTATTTGAAGGTTCTCAGAAGTGATCTAACCCAACTTGAACTGACTCAGGCCATACGTACTCAACCGTCGCTGAATCAACTTGCTTTAGAGTATGCGGAAGTCCTGGAAAATGAATTAGATTTCAATCAAGCCCTGCAACAGACAAAAAATTATCAGCATTTATTATCTGATTTAAAGCGCTTGAAAATAGCTCTGAAAGCAAATCGAGAGGAGCTACGCCAAGATATACATCAATATGCGCAATTGCATCATTTAAAAATGAATGAAACATTTGAATTGCTGGCAGGACAACGTTGGCTAGATCGAGTGATTGCACATAGCCAACGTACGGTGAATGTTTTGCAGGATCAGTATTTATTTAATACGACACTAACTGAGGATGAGCATGCTTAAGGGTCGTTCTTAAGCCTTCTTTATGTGTTTACACACACTGTATGCACTAGGGCCGCTGGTTAACGAAACTGATGAGGTGGCAGGCTATTGGTTAGCTAATAGTTTAATGTTTTGCTGGCGATGAATATTGCTGCAGTTATTGGCATCGCAGGCGGTGGTATTCTGCTAGATAAGTTCCATTTAAAACCGATGATCATTACTCTCTGGCTGTCAGATCCCGTGGCAAAGCAGAAGCTTAAGGCTGTCAAGGCTTAGTGACACACAGGTTCTTATATTCATTTTTAGTCTATAAAAACCGTGAAACCCCTTCAAATAAGGGGTTTCAGCATTTAAATTCATAATTTTTAGCAGAAATCAAAAAATATTTTTTTCTAGAAAAATCACTAAAAAAATCCACTTAAAAATACATTTTAAATATATAAAACAATAATTTAAATATTAATAATAACGTGAATATTCACATAATAAAATGCATCTAAAGCTTTAATTTAGCTTAACTATGGTCTTATTGTAAGGCAAAAACTGCTTCAGTATATTCGCTGCAACTGATTATTTTTTCGTAATAGTCAGTAGGATATATGGACAAGTACTCATGGGAGATGAGAACGATGACAACGGAAAAAATAGATGTAAATTCTGTAGTCGATAATGCGAAATTCACGCCTTTCCACTTCAATGTAGTTGCTTGGTGTTTACTCATTATCTTATTTGACGGCTACGATTTAGCAATCAATGGTGTAGTTTTACCACTATTGATGCAAGACTGGGGCTTAAGTGCAGTGCAAGCGGGAATGCTTGCCAGTACAGCTCTTGCAGGCATGATGTTTGGTGCGATGATCTTTGGTTCCTTGGCGGACAAGATTGGTCGTAAGAAAGTGATCATGATCTGTATTGTTTTATTCAGCGGTTTAACCTTTGCAGGTGGTTTTGCTTCAAATCCAACAGAATTTGGTATTTTACGTTTCCTTGCTGGTTTAGGCATTGGTGGTGTAATGCCAAACCTTGTGGCTTTAACATCTGAATATGCACCACAGAAAATGCGTAGTACGCTTGTGACTGGTATGTTCAGTGGTTATGCCGTAGGTGGTGTAATGGCAGCGTTATTAGGCTCATGGTTTACGCCAACATTTGGTTGGGAAATCATGTTCTTTATCGCAGGTATTCCACTATTCTTATTACCAGTGATTTGGAAATTCCTACCTGAATCATTGTCATATATTGTGAAAGAAAACCGCCAAGCAGAAGCGCGTGCAATCGTGCGTCGTATGGCACCAGATGTAAAAGTAACTGAAAATACAGTATTTACTTTACCTCAGGAAAATGTACCTGAAGCGGCAAACGTAGTGAGCTTGTTCCGTCGTGGTCGTGCTGTAAATACATTACTGTTCTGGATTGCGTTCTTCACTTGCTTGCTGACGATGTATGCTCTCAGCAGCTGGTTGCCAAAATTGATGATGGCTGCGGGCTACTCAATGGACAACAGCTTGATGTTCATGATGGTAATGAATATTGGTGCGGTTGTGGGTATTGTGGGCGGTGGTATTCTGGCTGACCGTTTCCATTTGAAACCAGTATTGATGTGCTTAGGTATCATGGGTGCGACTGTAATGAGCTTAATGGGCTTTGCATCTAACCAATTCTTACTTTACATCCTGGTGTTCCTGGCTGGTGCAGCATCAATCGGTTCACAAATGTTGCTATACAGCTATGTAGCACAGTACTACCCACTGGCAGTACGTTCTACAGGTATTGGCTGGTCTTCTGCGATTGGTCGTATGGGTGCGATTGTAGGTCCAATCCTGATTGGTGGCTTACTCGGTATGAATCTGCCTGCACACTTCAACTTTATGGCAGTTGGTTTACCGGTACTGATTACAGCAATTGCGGTTGCACTGATCATGCATGAAAATGAAGCTGACAAGATTGGTTCAGCAGAGACAGTTGCAGCAAAAGCTTAAAACCAAGTTTGAAATAAGAAGCCTCCGAAAGGGGGCTTTTTTTATGAGTTAAAAAAAGAGACAAGTTCGTCCTTTGAAAAATTAATGACTTATACATATTTAAAAAATTGGTTTTATTTTTGGTCGATATGACAATGCTTATTTTGATCAAAAAGAAAACGCATGGGTTTAGTTATTTGGCGATCGTTAAGACTTTTGTCGGGTATTTCAGTGCATAAACCTATGCTCAACTAATGATCAGCGAAAACATGACCGTATCGATCTATAAAAATAACAGCAAAGAATGAATCTGCATGTTTCGCGTACATAACAATGACATTTAATCTCACAGGAGGTGAGAGGTGACAATGAATACAGTCAATGTAAATGACGTGATTGATCAGGCCAAATTTACCCCATTTCACAGCAACGTGGTGTTTTGGTGTTTGCTAATCATTTTATTTGATGGCTATGACCTTGCGATCAATGGTGTGGCATTACCGTTATTGATGCAAGAGTGGTCCTTAAGTGCGGTTCAGGCGGGCATGCTCGCAAGTACAGCACTTGCCGGCATGATGTTTGGTGCAATGATGTTTGGAACACTGGCCGATAAAATTGGCCGTAAAAAAGTGATTCTTATTTGTGTGCTGATTTTCAGTGGTTTTACCTTTGCAGGTGGTTTTGCCTCAAACCCCACTGAATTTGGTGTGCTGCGCTTTCTTGCAGGTTTAGGCATTGGCGGTGTCATGCCAAACCTTGTGGCTTTAACCTCAGAATATGCACCTGCGCGTTTGCGTGCCACGCTTGTAACCACCATGTTTAGTGGTTATGCGGTAGGTGGTGTGATGGCCGCATTACTCGGTGCATGGTTGACTCCCAATTTTGGTTGGGAAATCATGTTCTTCATCGCGGGTATTCCACTGTTACTGTTACCGATCCTTTGGAAATTCTTACCAGAGTCATTAACGTTTTTGGTCAAAGCCAAACAAGACAAACATGCCCATGCGATTATGCAGCGTTTGGATACATCACTGAGCTTCAACGTTGAAACCAAACTTGAACTGAGTGAAGTCAAAGTTGCTGAGCCTGCCTTTGTGAGCAGTTTATTCAAACAAGGTCGTGCAGCGAGTACCTTGCTGTTTTGGCTAGCTTTCTTTATGTGTCTACTGACCTTATATGCGCTTGGCAGCTGGTTACCTAAACTGATGATGGCTGCAGGTTACTCACTGGGTAATAGTTTGATGTTCTTGCTTGCCATGAATATTGGTGCGGTGATTGGCACAGTCGGTGGCGGAATTTTGGCAGATAAATTCCATTTGAAACCAGTGATTATTAGTCTATGTTTGGCGGGGGCTGTGGCATTGTCTTTACTTGGCTTTAAGTCACCGCAACCTGTAATTTATTTCTTGGTGGCGGTTGCGGGTGCATCTGCGATTGGTGGTCAGATTTTGCTGTATAGCTATGTGGCACAGTATTACCCATTAACCGTACGTTCGACAGGTATTGGTTGGGCTTCAGCAGTAGGGCGTAGTGGTGCGATTGTGGGGCCGATTCTGATTGGTATGCTGTTGGGTATGGAGCTTCCACATCAGATTAACTTTATGGCAGTGGGTTTCCCTGTGATTATTGTGGCTATTGCGGTTGCGCTCATTTCACGGAAATCAGCACCTGAAGCATTGCCAACTTCTAAACCTGTTGCATTAAAAGCTTAAAATCAAGTTTGAAATAAGAAGCCTCCGAAAGGGGGCTTTTATATGTTATAAAATTTTAATTTTAATAATGATTATGTATGAAAAGAAAATCAGAATCGCTAATACAACAATGTGAACGTTTAAACATAGATTATATTGAAATAAAACTTGATTACGAAGGTAAACCAGAAATAGCCCTTCTTGAATATTTTAAAAACCAAGGTTCTATAGGGACTACATCGGAAGGAGGTGCAATCTTAACTTTTATGAAAGCATGTTTTTTAGATAAGTTATCAGAATTAAATAGTTTTGGTTGTAAAGATGACGCATGTAATAGGTATTTAGAAGCACAGTTCGAAATTTTGAAAGATTTTAAAGATGTTATAATTAACTCCATAGACTCATTATCTAAAGAAACTTTTATTAGGGTTCTTGCATAAATCATTTTTTAATCACTACAAAGGAAATCCCCTCTCCTTGTAGGAGACTTGCGGAGCACATGCTCCTCAGGGAGAGGTTTTTTAGAAGAAATCCCCTCATCCTAACCTTCTCCCAGAGGGAGAAGGAACTTTCAATATCCATTTAAACATGAATATAACGATCATTTTTTGATTTATGAAAGAGATCTATTAAAAATGCAGAAGAAATACTTAATAAGCAATTTATAAAAAGTATTTATCCTGATTTGAATCTGAATATTTTAATTGCTTTGTACGACTCCTTATCTAAAGATAATATCAAAAAATTAGCTTATAAATTTTCTGAAAATCCTTATGGTTATCGTTCTGGTTGGCCTGATATAGTTGTAGAAAAACAAAAAGAAATTTATTTTATCGAGGTTAAAACTAAAGATAAATTACATGAAAGCCAGTTATATACAATTCCAGTAATGAAAGAAATTCTTCCTTTTGCGTTTATGGTATATCGTATAAAAAAGTAGTTTTTAAAATTGGTAGTCAACTATGAACCTCAAATCATTCTCCCCAATCCCTGAAGATGACGATGAACTGCATCTTCCTGAACTGGTGTACTGGGCATCCTTAGGTGATGTCGAACAGGTCGAGCAGGCACTACAGGAAGGTATGAACGTCAACTCCGCTGATGAAGAAGGCTATAGCGCATTACAGGCTGCTGCTGAAAATGATCATCTTGAAGTGGTGAAGCTGCTGGTGAGTAAAGGCGCAGATGTCGATCATCGCAGCACCTATACCGCTTTAGAGCTGGCTGAAATGGCAGGCAATAAAGATGTTGTGGAATATCTAAAAAGCCTGAAAGGCAGTATTCCTAAATAAGAAAGAATAAAAAAAGAAACCCCACAAGCTGGGGTTTCTTTTTGAAGCTAGTTTAGGACTATGGAATGATATCCATATCCGCTTCCAGTTCTTCCACAATCGCGGTATTAAAAGCCGGTAAATCATCCGGATTACGTGAAGTAATCAGCACCCAGCCATTGGTATTACAGCGGTGCACTTCTTCATCAACCCATTTTGCACCGGCATTTTCCAGATCCAGCTTGATACTCTTATAAGAGGTCAGGTTTTTATCTTTGACCCGACCCGCATCAATCAGCGTCCATGGTCCATGACAGATGGCCGCAATCGGTTTCTGATTATCGGCAAAATACTGGATAATGCGTTGGGCATCTTCATTAATACGCAATTTATCAGCATTCACTGTTCCGCCAGGAATGACCAGCAAATCATAATCTTCAACACTGACTTCACTCAGGGTTGTATCGGGTGTGTATTGTGCACTTGGTTTGCTGTCACTTTCCATGGTTTGAACATCTTCATTTTTTTCTGCAGCATGAATCACCACAAAACCATGCGACTGCAAGAAATCCATTGGCTGGACTAATTCATCGTGTTCAATGCCCACGTTCGAAGTGATAAACAGAATTTTCTTGACCATGATTGTATATCTCAATATCTGCAGGGTTCTTTAGCTTAGCAATAAGGCATTTTTTGCAATGTTGCTTTTTTAGCCGAGGACTGTAAGCATTTATAGAAGAAAAGCCTGCTAGAACAACAGAGAAAAACAATAGATGGAAAAAAGCCCCGATATCCTATCGGGGCTTTTCCGTATTTCGTGCTCTAGGTATAACTCCTGTCGTACCTCACGTCCTGGTGCATCTGCTTATTTTTGTTTTTATGTTTCGGAGCATCCTGCTCTCTATGTGTTTAAGATACTGCAGCTTGCTGTAGCTCGAAAGACGCAGATAACGGCTTGTGTTGTAAGCCTAGGCTTACAGGATTTAGGCTACTTTCTTTAAGCTATTATTTTCATTAAAAGTGTATATCCAGACCGATATAAGGACCTTTAAATTCCAGCTGAAGATCTGGCACATTATTTTGCTCGGCATCAATTTTCATGATGCGATAGCCCAGCTTGGCACCGAGGTCTACCGCCAGATTATCAATAAAGTCGTATTGAAGCTCAGCCTGTATATCGGTCTTTTTAGTGTCGCTGCCATGGCTGTAAACAGCTTCAGCTTTGGCACTCATACCGGTAAATGGCAGTTTGACACCAGCTGTTGCGTAGAGCAGAGGGCTGTATTCATCCAGATCGTACTGGGTTAAAGCACCGGCGTTCAGGTTTTTCACCGTACCAGCCAGATTGGTTAAGCCGACACCGACATCCGCATGCAGCACTGTATCTACTAATTCGTAATACAGAATATAGTCGATATTGTTCAGCTCGATATCTGAAGCATTCAGCACAGTGCTTTGCTCGCTGTTGCTGTCGAGATTTACATATTTGATTTTCGCATTTGGCAACAACGGTACTGGATGTTCCAAAGCTACCGACAGCTGTGCCGTACCTTGACGGTCCAGATCATGTTTGTTTGCATTATCTGATTGGC
Source organism: Acinetobacter sp. ASP199 (assembly GCF_022700675.1). NCBI lineage: Bacteria > Pseudomonadati > Pseudomonadota > Gammaproteobacteria > Moraxellales > Moraxellaceae > Acinetobacter > Acinetobacter sp. ASP199. Next base: position 3,010,926 of record NZ_CP062182.1, on the reverse strand, counting down.
TATACCCGTCAAAATTCCAGTAGCTGGCATCGGCTTTCAGACCAATGACATCGGCATGGCTGACAGTGCTCAGTGCCAGTCCGCATAATAAGGTGTTGATGATTCTTGCGTGCATAGGTTGAATTTCCTTGTGCTTGACTCAAATTGAGCAATTTTATGACCTAAATCCATATTTTTAGTATTTCTGGCTAGCTGCATCATATAGATAATTTTCAAAATGTATATGGCAGAAAACAGGGGATTATCCAGTTAGATTGAGCTTAATTGTTCAGTTTTATTTTGCTAGATCTGGAACAATTGTATAGCAGGCTTTTCAGCCATCTAAACCAAGGTCTACATTTTAAAAACGCATGTCACTGGATCTTGGGCATATAATCAAATATATCGAAATATTGCGTGACCCTGAAAGGACGTGACATGACTAAACCCCAAGCAGTAATCGACTATCCGCTTTATGTGGCAGGTAAGGCCGTGGAAACCTCAGAATGGCTGGAGGTTCAGGATAAATATACGCATAAGGTCTGCGCACGTGTGGCATTGGCAGATGCCAAAATTCTGGAAAAAGCCATTAAAGCAGCAGTGAAAGCTGAAGCAGAAATGGCGGCTCTGGAACCCTATCAGAAACAGAAAATCCTGTTGCACTGCGTGAAACGCTTTAATGAAATTCGCGATCAACTGACCGAGATTCTCATTGCAGAGGGTGGCAAGCCACGTAAAGCTGCGGCAGCTGAAGTAGAACGTCTGATCAATACTTTCCAGATCGCTGCCGATGCGGTGAGCCAAGTCGATTCAGGTCGCATGATCCCATTGGCAGTCACAGCTGCGGCATCGGGTTATCAGGGTTTTGTGAAGCAGGTTCCGATTGGCGCCGTCTCCCTGATCAGTCCTTTTAATTTTCCGCTGAATCTGACCGCTCACAAGATTGCTCCAGCGATTGCAGCGGGTTGTCCCTTTGTCTTAAAGCCTGCCAGCCTGACACCGGTATCGGCCTTGAAGATTGCTGAAATTCTGGCAGAAACTGACTTGCCGCCAAATGCATTCTCGGTATTGCCATGTCCACGTGAACTGGCGGATGTACTGGTCACCGATGACCGCTTTAAGATGCTCAGTTTTACCGGTTCCGATGTGGTCGGTTGGGATATGAAAGCGCGGGCAGGACGTAAGAAAGTCACGCTGGAACTGGGTGGTAATGCTGCAGTAATGATCGAGCCGGATACTGAAATCACGGATAGCTTTATTGATCGTTTGATTGGTGGTGCTTTTGGCCATGCCGGACAGGTCTGCATTAGTGTGCAGCGCATTCTGGTGCATCAAGACATCTACGTTGATGTGAAGAAAAAGCTGGTGGCTAAGCTGAAAAAACTCAAAGCAGCCGATCCTGATCTGGACACCACCGTGGTCGGTCCAATGATTAAGGAAGCTGAAGCCAAACGTCTGAAAAAATGGCTGGATAAAGCCGTGAAGAAAGGCGCTAAAGTTCTCAGCGGTGGCAAGCTGGATGGCGTGATGTTTGAGCCAACCTTACTGGAAGATGTTGATCATGGTCTGGAAGTGTACAAGGACGAAGTATTTGGTCCGGTGGCAATTCTGGAAAAATACAGTGATTTTGCAGCAGGGATCGAGTGCATTAACAGTAGCCGTTTTGGTTTGCAGGCCGGTGTCTATACCCAGAATCTGAACAAGATGTTGTATGCCTGGAATCAGTTGCATGTTGGTGGCGTGATCATCAATGACATTCCATCTTTCCGTGTCGATAATATGCCGTATGGTGGTGTAAAGGATTCGGGGCTAGGACGTGAAGGCATCCAGTCTGCAATTCGTGACATGCAGGAAGAGCGAATGCTGGTGATTAAAGCCTGAATCATGATTTAAGTTTAAAGTGTTCAGATCATGCGTATATTTGCTCATGATCTGATTTTTTTAAAGTTCAGCTATTCAATAAGGAGAGAACAGGAATAATTTTTATATCTCATCAAGATATACTTAAAAAACAATACATTCCTAAAAGTTAATATACTTATAACTTAATAAATCAAGATGGGCCTGGAGAAATATTGAACGGTTGAACAAGATATATTATAAAAATTTAATATTAGGAGCAGAATTTACACAAATTATACTCAAAACTCAGTATTGTTAAATCCATATACACGGACAGTATGGCCAAGATGCTTTATCCAGGATTTGACATGCTAGACCGTTAGCTGATTTAGAAGCTGAGGCTCACAAGGCAAAGCTCCAATTGAAGCACCCAGAATTATTTTTATTGGTACTTTTTTTGCTCGCGCGATAACCACAATAAGCAGCATCTAAAGAGACCTAAGGTTTAGGTGTTCTATGACAGATACTCGAGAGAATTGGTCGGCACGATCAGGATTTATTATTGCAGCAATTGGCTCTGCAGTAGGGTTGGGTAATATTTGGCGTTTTCCATACGTTGCCTATGAAAATGGTGGAGGCGCATTCCTGATTCCTTATCTGATTGCGATTTTTGCAGCAGGTTTGCCATTATTGTTTTTAGATTATGCAGTTGGACACAAGTTCCGCAAAGCACCGCCAATGGCCTATAAAAAACTCATGAATGCAGAATCTCTGGGTTGGTGGCAGGTGATGGTGACTCTGGTCATCGGGATTTATTATGCCAGCGTGTTGTCCTGGGCCGGCAGTTATATGTTCTATTCCTTCGGACAGCAGTGGGGCACAGACACACAAGGCTTCTTCTTCAATACCTACCTGCAAAATGGTGAAGGCCTGACTTTCGGCTTTGTACCGGTACTGTTCTTTGGTCTGGTAGTTGTTTGGGCAGCGGTCATGCTGATTCTTTACGGTGGAGTACGCCGTGGGGTGGAACTGGCGAATAAAATCTTTATGCCATTACTGGTGATTTTATTCACGATCCTGGTGATTCAGGCAGTACGTTTACCTGGTGCAGTCGATGGTTTAAATGCCTTCTTTACTCCGAACTGGGAAGCCATGACCAATTATAAAGTCTGGCTGGCAGCTTTTGGTCACATCTTCTTCTCACTTTCGGTGGGTTTCGGGATTATGTTGACCTATGCGTCTTACTTGAAACGTAAAACCAACCTGACCGGTTCAGGCATCGTGGTGGCATTGGCCAACTCGTCTTTTGAAATCCTGGCGGGTATTGGTGTCTTTGCAGCACTTGGTTTTATGGCGTTCAGCTCAGGTGCGAAAGTTGAAGATGTGGTGTCCGGTGGTATCGGTCTGGCCTTTATTGCTTTCCCGAAAATCATTTCCAGTTTAGGCTCAGGCGGTGACCTGTTCGGTTTCCTGTTCTTTGGTTCATTGACGGTGGCGGGTATTACCTCCATGGTGAGCATCCTGCAGGTACCAATTGCGGCATTCCAGGACAAGTTGGGCTGGTCAAAGAACAAGTCAGTAACGATTATTGCTGGTGGTTCAGCAGTGGTATCGACTTTGATCTTCTCGACTCATAGTGCTATTACATTTGTTGACATCATTGACTACTTTGCCAATAACATTGGTATTGTCGGTGGTGGCCTGTTATCGATTATTTTATTGTCATGGTTCCGCCGTCCATTGATGAAACAGCTGGAAGAACATGTTAACCAGTTTGCCAGCGTGAAACTTGGTGCGAGCTGGAAGTTCATGCTGACCTTCATCACCCCTTTGTCTTTATTACTGGCACTGGGTTTAACCCTGAAATCTATCTTGGCAGAAGGCTATGGTGGTTATCCCGCAAGTACGCTGTGGATGATTGGTGGGGGTACCCTTGCATTCTTTATTCTGGGCGCCATTCTGTTCAGTCTAGTTAAAGACCGTCATAGTTAGGAGAACGAATATGAATACATCTGCATTGATTATGATGATTTTCTCCATCGTTTTATTATGGGGTGGTCTGGTACTGTCTGTGATTCATCTGGCAAAAAATCCGGAAGAACCAGAAGACTAACAATCTTCACATAAACTGATTGTTGCTGTAAATGAAAGTCATTATCATCTTTGCTGATAATGGCTTTTTTAATGGGCGGACTTATGGGTATTGCTCCCGTGACGGATGCACAAGTCTATACAGCCTTTGCCGTGACTTTATTTGCTGGATTGGCCACCGTTGTCGGTGGGGGACTGGTGCTATTTTTAGAAAAGCCCAATCTGCGTATCATGTCTTTCGGTCTGGCCTTTGCTGCCGGGGCAATGATTTATGTGTCCCTGACTGAGATCCTGACCAAATCCATTGATTCCTTTAGCATAACTTATGGCGCAAAAATGGGTTATGCCTGGGGAACCTTGACCTTATTACTGGGTGCAGTCTTGGTGCTGTTACTGGATCATCTGGTACCCAATCCGCACGAGACCCTAGAAAAAAATAATACCCAGGATCTAGGGCAGGAGCAGTTGCTACGTACCGGTTTACTCACCTTATTTGCTATTACTGCACATAATTTGCCGGAAGGCATGGCGACCTTTTTTGCAACCTTGGAAAGTCCGATGCTGGGTGCACCGTTGGCAGTAGCGATTGCGATTCATAATATCCCGGAAGGTGTAGCGATTGCCTTGCCGGTGTATATGGCGACGCATCGGCAATCTTATGCTTTGCTCGCCAGTCTGGTTTCTGGTCTGGCGGAACCTTTGGGCGCCGCGTTGGGGTACTTCATTCTGGCGCCGTATCTGAATACCACCATCTATGGCATCATTTTCGGCCTGATCGGGGGCGTGATGGTCTATCTGGCACTGGATGAAATGTTGCCGACAGCCAAGCGCTATTCCAAAGGTCATGAAACTGTTTATGGCCTGATTAGCGGGATGGCGGCGCTCGCCAGCAGCCTGGTGATTTTTAAATTTTTACAGTAAATCCAGAATATAAAAAAAGGTAGCTGAAGCTACCTTTTTCTTTAGGTTAATACTCAAGCTGTTTTTTCGATACGGCAATAGAAGAAACCATCGCCTTGCCCAGCTTTCGGTAACAGCTGACGACCATGGGTCTGCTCAATGCCCCAATCAGCTTCGATCTTGATTTCTTTAGCATCCGCATGGGTGTTAAAGAATTCGAGCATCTGCTGTTCATTTTCTGCTTTCAAAATTGAACAGGTGATATACAGCAAAGTGCCGCCAACTTTTAGCTGCTGCCACATATTTTCTAGAATCTGCTTTTGCAGTTCCACAGTCTGGGCAATATCAGTAGATTGACGCAGCAGGCGGATATCAGGGTGACGACGCATAACACCAATCGCTGAGCAGGGTGCATCCAGCACGATACAGTCCGGCTGTTCAGCGGCTTGCCAGCTGATCGCATCGGCAGTCACGATTTCTACGTGTTCGCCTTCAAGCAGCAGACGTTCCAGATTTTCCTGCACACGTAGCAGACGTTTGGCATCCTGATCCAGTGCAATCAGCTTTTTAGGGCTGTATTTTTCCAGAATATGTGCCGTCTTACCGCCCGGTGCTGCGCAGGCATCGACAACATATTTGTTATTCAGGTCTGGCAGCAAAGTCGCACAGAGCTGGGCATGTTCATCCTGTACCGAAAAACCGCCGACATCAAAACCAGGCAGATGCGGTATATGGCCATTCTCATCCAGCACGATCCCAACATTGGAAATTGTACAGGCATGTGCAGCAATGTCATGCTCATCCAGAATTTCCAGATATTCATCACGACTGACCTGACGTTCATTAACGCGTAAGGTTAGTGGAGCTACCTGTTTCAGTTCAGTGCTGATTTCCACCAGTTGTTCCGGCCAGTCTTTCTTTAGACGTTTGTACAACCAGCTTGGCAAACCATGCGCCTGTTTTAATGCAGCCTGAAATTCAGGTGTTTCACGTGAAACACGACGTAAGATGGCATTCACTACACCACTCAAGGCCTGATAACCGAGCTGCTTAACGGCTGTTACGGTTTCAGAAATTGCAGCATGCGGGGCAATACGGGTTTCCAGCAACTGGTACAGACCGACATAGAGACAGGTTTCTACTGTGTCATTGTTAATTGGTTTCACCAGGAGTGGCAAGGTTACGCTTTTCAGCGCATACCACTGACGCAGTGTCCCAAGAACCAGTTCGTGGAACAGGGCGCGGTCACGCTCTGCCACTTTGCCAAGATGTTGTGGCAAAACACTGGCAAGTGATTGCCCTTGCTGTACCGCGAGCAGGGTGCGAATCACCTGGGCACGTAAATTCAGGTGTGATGTGCCGGCTTCGTAATGACTCATGCCAGTATTTGTCCTACATGTAATTTTTGGGTTTGATTGATTTGAACCGGATTCAGCGCTTTACCGCCCGGCCATTGCAGTGAAGTCAGGCAAATGGCTTTTTGATCACCACAAGCGACATGTACACCATGTTTATCTAGCGCAAGGATAGTTCCGGGTGCCTGGCCTTCAGCATTTTCCTGAGATAACAAAGAACCCCAAACGCGCAGGTTATTCGTTTCATCAAGAGGCGTAAAAGCCACTGGCCATGGATTAAATGCGCGGATATTGCGGTCAATGCTGACAGCATCCTGAGTCCAGTCGATTTTAGCTTCTGCCTTGGACAATTTATGTGCATAAACCGTAAGTGCTTCATCCTGCACTTCGCGCTTATCAAGATAGTGCTGTAGAGATTCTTCTGTTTCCAGTACTTTGACTGTGGCTTCAGCACCTTGCTGAGCCAGCTTGTCATGCAAAGAAGCTGAGGTGTCTTGTGGCTCAATCGGGCAGATGGTTTTATACATCATGTCGCCAGTATCTAAGCCAGCCGCCATTTTCATAATGGTCACACCAGTCTCGGCATCCCCCGTAGCGATGGCACGTTGAATCGGTGCGGCGCCACGCCAGCGAGGTAGCAATGAACCGTGAATATTCAGGCAGCCATATTTCGGTGTATCTAAAACCACTTGCGGCAGGATCAGACCATAAGCTGCCACCACCATGACATCCGCATTTAAGGCTTTTAACTCAGCTTGAGCGGCCAGACCTTCTTCGGTTGAAGATTTAAAATGTAGCGGTTGATAGACCGGAATATTGTGTTCCAGTGCCAGCTGTTTAACCGCGGATGCCGTCAGTTTTTGCCCGCGACCGGCTTTACGGTCTGGCTGGGTATACACCGCCACAATCTCATGGTCGGTTTTTAGCAGCGCAGCCAATGCAGTGGCTGCAAATTCTGGTGTGCCTGCAAAAATGATTTTCACGGATGAAATTCCAAATAAACTTAAAAGCATTATAAGGCATAAGGCAATTCGCAGCCTAATTCAGCACAGCCTTTAAAGCCAATCGTTGCTGATTACACTGATAAATCACTCAGATTTCATATAAAAAAAACTCATGCAAATTGTAAAAAATATTCATGAAAGTTTTGTATTTAAACCGGAACGATAGCGGTATAGTAGATTTTACTAAAAGATTTTAATCGTGTAGGTACTGAAACTGCGCTGAGCATATCCCAACCTGTCACATCGATAAGCGCCTGATCTGCCGTGTGACTTGGTGTATAATATGTTCAATTTTCGACTGATTTCATGCTCTCGATCAGACAGATTTCGCCAGAGTGAATGAACTCATTCACCTCAAGCACAACCTTTGTTGGAATAACACAATGCCTGACTATCGTTCAAAAACATCGACACACGGAAGAAACATGGCGGGTGCGCGTGGCTTATGGCGCGCCACTGGTATGAAGGATGAAGACTTCGGCAAGCCAATTATTGCAGTCGTTAACTCATTTACCCAGTTCGTTCCGGGCCACGTGCATCTAAAAGACCTCGGTCAATTGGTGGCGCGTCAGATTGAACAAGCAGGCGGCGTAGCAAAAGAATTTAATACCATTGCAGTCGATGACGGGATCGCAATGGGTCACGACGGCATGTTGTATTCACTGCCTTCGCGTGACCTGATTGCTGACTCAGTAGAATACATGGTCAATGCACACTGTGCTGACGCAATGGTCTGTATCTCGAACTGTGACAAAATCACACCGGGGATGTTAATGGCGGCAATGCGCTTAAATATTCCAGTGGTATTTGTGTCAGGCGGCCCAATGGAAGCAGGTAAGGTAAAAGTTCGTGGTGATGAACACGCGATTGACCTTGTAGATGCCATGATTGTTGCAGCAGATGACAACTTTACTGATGAAGAAGTTGCAGCGTATGAGCGTTCTGCGTGTCCAACCTGTGGTTCTTGCTCAGGTATGTTTACTGCAAACTCAATGAACTGTTTAACTGAAGCCTTAGGTTTATCTTTACCGGGTAATGGTTCTACGCTTGCAACACACGCAAACCGTAAAAAATTATTTGAGCGTGCGGGTCAGTTGATTGTTGAAATCACAAAACGCCATTACGAACAAAATGATTACAGCGTATTACCACGTAATATTGCCCCTAAAGCAGCATATGAAAATGCTATGACTTTAGATATTGCAATGGGTGGTTCTACCAATACCGTACTTCACTTATTGGCTGCTGCACATGAAGCAGAAGTTGATTTCACAATGGACGACATCGATCGTTTATCTCGTAAAGTGCCTGTACTTTGTAAAGTTGCACCTGCAGTGAAAGATGTTCACATGGAAGATGTGCATCGTGCAGGCGGTATCATGTCGATTCTTGGTGAATTAGACCGTGCAGGTTTACTCGACACTTCTGTACCAACCGTACATGAAAAAACACTTAAAGATGCTTTAGACAAGTGGGACATTATCCGTACTGAAAATGAAGACGTGTATAACTTCTTTAAATCAGCACCGGGCGGTGTACCAACCCAAACAGCATTCTCACAAGATCGTTACTACACACGTTTAGATGGTGACCGTGAGAAGGGTGTGATCCGTAATGCAGAACATGCGTTCTCTAAAGATGGTGGTTTGGCTGTGCTTTACGGTAACATCGCGATTGATGGTTGTATCGTAAAAACTGCAGGTGTGGATGATTCAATTCTTAAATTTAACGGTACAGCACGTGTATTTGAAAGCCAAGATGATGCAGTAGAAGCAATTCTAGGTGGCAAAATCGTTAAAGGTGATGTAGTCCTGATCCGTTACGAAGGTCCACAAGGTGGTCCGGGTATGCAAGAAATGTTGTATCCAACCAGCTACTTAAAATCGAAAGGTTTAGGTAAAGATTGTGCGCTGGTAACCGATGGTCGTTTCTCGGGTGGTTCATCAGGTCTTTCAATTGGTCACGTGTCTCCAGAAGCTGCTGAAGGCGGTGCAATTGCTTTGGTTGAAGATGGTGACCGTATCGAAATTGATATTCCTAACCGTACTATTCATTTAGCAGTGGCTGATGATGTGATGGCTGAACGCCGTGCAGCGCAAGAAGCGAAAGGTTGGAAGCCTACAAAAGAGCGTCCACGTAAAGTTTCTAAAGCACTTAAAGCCTATGCAATGCATGCGACAAGTGCTGCAAAAGGCGCGGTACGTGATATCTAAGCTATAAATTTTTATAGCGCAAAAAAGCACTCCAGATGGGGTGCTTTTTTATTTCTTCGCTATTTATTTCTTAAGCATTTAAGGTTTATTGAATCACGTGAACTTTCAATAAAATCAATCATGGCAGTGCTGTAGATATTTAAAAACGATAAAGGCTTAGTAAAAGTAGGTGTATAGTAAAACTACAGCCTCTATACAAAAGTGATTACACGCATGTCAATGAAATTTATTAGCCGCTTTGTGGCAATTTTAGTGCTCGTTATGATTTTAGCGGCACTTAGTATTCAATTTTTCTTTAATCCACATCATACCGTCGTCTTCTGGATTTTAGCTGTTCCGGTGATTTTGGGGGCTCCGATCCTTGCCTCTGTGGTCTTGGCATCAAATGAAGAACTTGATCTGCATCAGGTAAATTAAGCACGAATATACTAAAAATGCGCCAAGCAATGATTGGACTGACGATAACAGATGAATGTATCTCAGAAATTCCCTCAAGGCTTGGCATCGTCCAAGAAAAAGACTCGGCTTTAAAAGTCCGAGTCAGGTCGGATGGCAATAACATGCTATTTCACTTCAAATGCTCATCTAACGTTTTGATTATTCACTGCCTTAAATAAATTTGAGACTGCTGATGAGTGTTGCGTAGGCAGAGTTTTACTTTCGACAGGACAATTGCAATCTCCCTTTCGCTTTATCTGCTTCATTGGTTAGAGAAAAAGCAAAAATAACCAAATCAGATACACAGAGTCTTACTTTTATGTAGACATGGCTTTCTATACAATCGAATAAAATCTAGGCAGCTTTTAGGCTTCACAAGAATTACACCCAGGACCAATAAAATGAGTAAAGACAATATCCGAGAACATTCCGCGCCCGTCTATGAGGGCATTGAAAATGCACCCGCCCGTTCCATGATGCGTGCCACCGGTTTTCAGGATGAAGACTTTACTCGTCCTTTCATCGGCATCGCTTCAACCTGGGCCAATGTCACCCCTTGTAATATGCATATTGATGGCTTGGCACGTACCGTCGAGCAAGGTGTGAATACCGCAGGAGGTAAGGGGATTATCTTCAATACCATTACCATTTCCGACGGGATTTCTAATGGGACTGAAGGCATGAAATATTCTCTGCTTTCCCGTGAAATTATTGCTGATTCGATTGAAGCTGTGGTCGGCTGTCAGGCTTATGATGGTGTGATTGCCATCGGTGGCTGCGATAAAAACATGCCGGGCTGCATTATGGGATTAGCACGTCTCAACCGTCCGGGTCTGTTTATCTATGGCGGTACGATTAAGCCGGGTGAAGGTCATACCGATATGATTTCTGTGTTTGAGGCAGTCGGTCAGCATGCCAAAGGCGAAATCAATGCCATTCAGGTCAAGCATATTGAAGAGGTTGCTTTGCCGGGTCCGGGTTCTTGTGGCGGGATGTATACCGCGAATTCGATGGCTTCTGCGATTGAAGCATTGGGTATGAGCTTGCCGGGTTCCTCAGCACAGGAAGCGGTCTCTGAGGACAAGCAGATGGATTGTGCTCGTGCCGGTGAAGCTGTAATGAATCTGCTGCGTCTGGACATCAAGCCACGTGACATCATGACCAAAGCAGCTTTTGAAAATTCAATTAAAGTACTGATTGCTTTGGGTGGTTCAACCAATGGGGTGCTGCATTTACTTGCGATGGCACATACCGCAGGTGTCGAGCTGAGTCTGGATGATTTTGTCCGGATTGGCAAAGATATTCCAGTCGTAGCTGATGTGCGTCCATCCGGTAAATACCTGATGTCGGAACTGATTGCAATTGGCGGGATTCAGCCCTTAATGAAGCGTATGCTGGATGCCGGCATGCTGGATGGTTCCTGTCTGACGGTGACCGGAAAAACGCTGGCAGAAAACCTGGTGGATGTAAAAGATTATCCTGAGGATCAGCAGATTATCCTGCCGTTCGACAAGCCAGTGAAAAAAGATTCGCATCTGGTGATTCTCAAAGGCAACCTGTCACCAAAAGGCGCTGTGGCAAAAATTACCGGTAAGGAAGGCTTGTACTTTAAAGGACCGGCACGCGTCTTTGAAGGCGAGCAGGGCGCGATGCGCGGGATTCTGGATGGTGAAGTGCAACCGGGTGAAGTGGTGGTGATTCGCGGTGTCGGCCCTAAAGGTGGACCGGGCATGCCAGAGATGCTCAAACCGACCTCAGCGATTATTGGTAAAGGTCTGGGGGCTTCAGTCGCCCTCATTACCGATGGTCGTTTCTCCGGAGGGAGTCATGGTTTTGTGATTGGTCATGTGACGCCAGAAGCTTATGAAGGCGGACCGATTGGTCTGGTACAAAATGGCGATGAGATTTCGATTAATGCTGAAACCCGTGAAATGATCTGGCATGTCTCGGATGAGGAAATTGCTGCACGTCAGGCTGCATGGGTTAAACCAAAACCGAACTATAGCCATGGTGCATTGGCCAAGTTTGCTAAACTGACTTCAGGCGCAGAAACCGGGGCAGTGACTGACCTCAATATCGAGATTTAAAGGCTCAGCAAACATTGATCATTTTGTCTTGAATTGATATAAGTTTTTTTCACATAAAGCAGATCTAGACGATCTGCTATTCTGATGAAAAAGATAGTATCCTGTAGCAGTTAGACGCTGTCATCTGCTGCGCCGTTATCTGTTGAGGCTGATCTCATGTCCCTGTTACGCCGTTGGTTCGATCCAATCCGATCGAGTTGGTTTTATCAAAAGCCAACCCGCCAGGCGGTGCTATCTGTTGAAGATGGCTTAACGATTTACCTGCGTCTGGATGATGTCTATAGCTATCTGGCGGTGCAGCAGTTACCACAACTGGAAGAGATTCTGAGTCCGGAATTAAAACCGCTAAAGGTGGTCATTTCCAGTCAACGTGGCGAAGTTCCGAATCAGATGTCTTTTGAAGAATGGCAAAATTATTGTATTAATGATGCCAAAATTCTCTCCAGACAGCATCGTTTCAGCTTTCATGAAACACCAGAATTGCCCACTGAAGAAGCCTTAAAACAGGCCGAAACCATTCTGCGCCGAACGCCATTGCGTGGACAGGATTTTCTCTATCTGCTTGAAGATATCTTCCATATGCTGTGGCAAAAGCAGTATGGCAAACTGCGTACCTTGCATACCATGGCCAGTCGCCATCATCAGCCACAGAATTTTTCTGAACGGGTTTTTGACACAACCCCGGTTTTGGCTAGCTATTTTGATTTTGGTGGCCGTCAGTATCACGCTGTAGATGATTTGCTGCGTTTAACTCGCCGTCTGAAACAGCAAAAATTACTGACGGGTAATCCGATATTCCTGATTAATCATATTGAATGGCGTGAGCATCTGATCAGTGATGCTGAAGAACTGAATGAAATCCAGGGCTTGGATCCGGAACTGGATCTGTATATTGCCCTGGAAGATCCGATTTCCTGGCTGTTGCTGGCCTACATTAAAGAAGAACTGGCTGATTATTATAATATTCATCTGAATGTCTATCCCCTGTCTTATCGTGGGCGTGATGGCTTTGACTGGGGACTGGCAACACGCCTGTCAAAACGGACCGAAGTCGAATTCACCCCATTTTGCCGACCGACGGCACAAAGCATTTTGCCGATGGTACAGCTGTATTACAGCTGCCCGGAAGAGGAGCGCGTGGATGCGATGTACCGGATGTTACAGGCGGTGTGGACGCGTGGCCGTGATCTGAGTTATACCCCACATTTCAAGGCCTTACAGCAGGAACTCGGAATTGAACAGCTGACAGAAGAAGACCTGCAGGCCAAACTTAAAGACAATGATATGCTCTGTGAAATGAAGTCTCAGCCCAACTTGCCGGTGCTGGAACTTCGAATTGATAATCAAAGTTTTGTATTTAATAGCTTATATCGTGTCTGGATGATTGAAAGTATTTTCAGTAATGTGTTAGAAGAAAAGTATAAGAGTGATAATCAAACTGAAAGTGAACTGAATAAACATGAACAAAGTAAAAGCTGAATCATTACAACATGCACGTGAGCAGATTGACGCGATTGATACAGCTTTGGTTGAGCTGATTGCTGCGCGCCAGTTTTATGTCGACCAAACCACCCGTTTCAAGAAAACTGAAACTGACCTGCAATCTCCAGAACGGATGGAGCAGATCGTCGAAAATGTCAAAGCCCAAGCGCAAAATCAGGGTGTTGATCCAGTATTTATTGAGCATCTGTATCGGGAAATGTTCCAGTATTTCATTCAGCGCGAACTGAAAGAATTCCGTCCTTAAGCGATCTTTATATAAAATCTTTGCTGGCCAGTCTGATGCTTTCCAGCAAAGCACATCCTAAGCCTCAAAATCTGCTTGAGGCTGTATCTTTGGTCAGGCGACCAGTTTCAACAATATTTAAAACAGCTGTAAATCAGATAAATCCAGACGCATCTACAGGATGCTCATTGCAAAAAATCTATCTTAAACAATTCTCCGGACATAAAAAAAGCAGCCTTTGCGGCTGCTATTAAATTAGTGACTTGGAGTTTATTTTTTATCGACCAGGTTGAAGAACCAGTTCAGGAATAATGCAGCGAATGTTGCAGTACCAATTCCGCCCAGGTTGAAATTACCAAAGGTCATGGCAAAGTCACCCGTACCTAAAATAATGGTCACAGCCGCAACCATCAGGTTTTTGTTTTGTGAGAAATCGACTTTATTTTCAATCCAGATTTTGGCACCGGCAATGGTGATCAAACCAAAGACCACAATCGAAGCACCAGTCAGAATCGCAGTTGGAATGGTATGAATCACTGCACCAAACTTCGGGGATAGACCAAGGAAGATTGCAAACACACCCGCTACGGCAAAGATAATGGTTGAGTAAACGCGAGTGACTGCCATCACACCGATATTTTCACCATAAGTCGTCATCCCCGGAGCACCGACACCACCAGCTAAAGTCGTTGCCACGCCATCCGCGACAAAAGCTTTACCAATATGCGGATCCAGGTTTTCACCGGTCATTGCGCCGACTGCTTTAATATGCCCCAGATTTTCAGCCACCAGAATCAAGGCAATCGGTGCAATGATCAGCATGGCATTTAATTCAAAGGTCGGTGCATGGAAAGTTGGTAAACCGAACCAGTTAGCTTGCTGAATTGGGGCAAAGTTGATCGCAGTGCCATACCCCATGACATTACTGAGGACAAAGTAGATCAGATAAGCCAATAACAGGCCGACCAATAACAGCAGGCGCTGTAATAAACCACGGGTGAATACCGCAATCGAACCCATGCACAGCACGGTGACCAGTGACATCCACATGTTGAAGGTATTGCCCATGACACTTTTTACGGTTACAGGAGCAAGGTTCAGACCAATGATCATCACCACCGCACCAGTGACGACTGGTGGCATCAGCTTTTCAATCCAACGGGTACCCGTCGCCATGACCAGAAAACCCATCAAGGCATAGAAGATACCACAGGCAATAATCCCGCCTGCTGCAACGCCAATATTTGGATTGAGGCCACCACCACCGGCATAACCGGTTGCCGCGATCACCACACCAATGAAGGCAAAGCTTGATCCCAGATAACTTGGCACGCGGCCACCGGTCATCAGGAAAAATAAAATAGTACAAATACCTGACATTAAGATGGCCAGGTTTGGATCAAAGCCCATCAAAAATGGCGCCAGTACAGTGGCACCAAACATTGCAAAAGCGTGTTGTACACCCAAAATCACAGTCTGTGCAGGTGGTAAATATTCTGCGGTACCTACTGGTCGTGCATCGATACTGCCCTCATAAGGGCGCCATTTGGGAAACCAATTGGACATAAAATGAGCACTCAAAAGATAAATTGTGCACATCATACTCTTGTTTTTTAGAAGATTTAATCGCTGATACAAAATTTTTGTTCAAATTAATGCTATGACTTTATTTGATATTTTACCGGGTGGTAAAATTTTTTTGAATTAAAAGTAAAGTTAAATCAGTGTATTAATTCTGTGAAAAAATATTGTTATAACCTATAAATAATTTTTATTGGCTATATAACTAAAGTGCTTTTGAATATTTGGCTGATCAATAAAAAAGCATATCACGGAGATACGCTTTTTCATGATTAAAAATGACTTAGCCTGTATTCCGTAAACCAGCAGCAATTCCGGCAATACTCACCATTAATGCATGATCTACCGGGGTGTGTTCAGCATTTTGCTCTGCCAGATACAGACGACGGCGTTTCATCAGTTCGGCCTGTAACAAGTGCAGCGGCAGTAAATATGGCTTACGCACGCGCATCGATTGATCCAGCACATCATTACTGGTCAGCAGTTTTGATTCACCTTTTAAGGTCAGCAGGGTTTGTACCGCATCTTTCAGACGTTGACGCAGTTCCTCACCCAGTACTTTCAGGTCAGGATCATGGGTCAGATGTGATTCATAGTACAATGCCACATCACCATCTGCCTTGGACAATACCATTTCCAGCATATCAATCAGGGTCTGGAAATATGGCCACTGCGCTAGCATTTCATCGAGTGTGGCACGTTGACCCTGATCCAGTACCTCATTCAATGCAGCACCAGTACCGAGCCAGGCAGGTAACATCAGACGGATCTGGGTCCAGGCAAATACCCATGGAATCGCACGTAAGGATTCAATGCCGCCACTGACTTTACGTTTTGCTGGACGTGAACCGAGCGGCAGCATTTGCAGTTCCAGCTCAGGCGTTACCGTACGCAGGTATTTTACGAAGTGTGGATTTTCACGTACCGTTTGACGATAGATCTGTACTGATAAATCGGTCATCTGATGCATCAGCTCACGCCATTCTGTTTTTGGCACAGGTGGCGGCAGCAGCGTCGCTTCCAGTGTCGCAGCGGTATAGATCTCCAGATTTTGTAGCGCGATGCCTTCCAGACCGAACTTGAAGCGGATCATCTCACCCTGTTCAGTGACACGAATCGTACCCGAGATCGAGCCAGGTGGTTGCGAGAACAAGGCCTGTTGTGTTGGGGCACCACCACGGCTGATTGAACCGCCACGACCGTGGAATAGCGTTAACTGAACACCGTGCTGTTGTGCCACTGCAGTTAATTCCTCTTGGGCACGGTATTGCGCCCAGTTGGCAGACATAAAGCCGGCATCCTTGGCTGAATCTGAATAGCCAATCATGACTTCATGCTTGCCCTGAATATGCTGTTTGTACCAGTGCATATTAAACAGCGTGGACATGGTGCTGGCTGCACCGTCGAGGTCTTTCAGGGTTTCGAAGAGAGGAACTACTCGTAGTGCCTGTTTAATCCCGGCTTCTTTTTGCAGCAATAAAACCGCCAGTACATCACTTGGGTATTCCGCCATCGAAATGATATAGGCACCGAGTGATTCACTTGGCTGTTCTGCCAGCGTACGCATAGTCGCGAAGACTTCCTGCACATCTGGATGTTCAATCAGGCTGCCTGCTGGTTCATTCAGGTATTTCGGTAATAGGGGACGTTTGCTTTGCAGTTCCTGTAATAGGAAGTTCTGACGCGCCTGTTCGGTCCAGGTTTCAAAATTACCTAAGCCAAGATATTCCGTAATCGCAGAAATTGCCTGACGGTGGCGACCAGACTCCTGACGGATATCCAGTTTCAGCAATTCAATACCGAAACTGTTCACACGATAAATAAAGTCCAGCAGTTTGCCATTGGCAATTTCTGGCAGGTTGCACGCTAGCAGCGAGCGATAGCACAACAATAAAGGCTGTAGTAACTCATCTTTGGTTTTAATGACCTGGCTGTCATCGGCATCATTACCCTGCAGTTTTTCTGCCAGCCAGTGACGCGTTGCTTTGAGGCGTTCGCGGGTGTCACGGAGATATTCACGATAAGGCTCCGGATGAGAGCTGCCCAGCGCCTGTTGCAGTTCTTCACTGCATTGCTGGATTGACAGTTCCCAGCGTAGGTCTTCAATATCACGTAAATACAGATCAGCAGCTTTCCAGCGTGACAGCCACAGCACTTCCTGTGTGATGTGATGGGTCACATTCGGATTACCATCACGATCACCCCCCATCCAGGAAGCAAAACGCACAGGCGCTACACTAAGCGGTAATGACTGACCGCACTGTTCCTGTACTATGCCATCTAGTTCACGGATGAATTTTGGTACTGCATTCCATAAAGTCTGTTCAATAGTGGTAAAGCCCCATTTGGCTTCATCGACTGGAGTTGGACGATGTTGACGGATTTCATCCGTCTGCCAGGCAGAAGTGATCAGCTGTTTCAATTCCGCCAGAACGGCTTGACGTTCACGCGGAGTCAGTTTTTGCTGGTCGCACTTGGACAGGCAGTCATTGATGCCATCATATTTTTGAATCAGGGTACGGCGGCTGACTTCAGTCGGATGTGCCGTCAGGACCAGTTCAATTTTCAGTTCGCAGATCTGCTGATATAAGCTTTCAGCGGAAATTTCCTGCTGTTTAAACTTTTCAAATAGGGGAACCAGGGGATTTGGCGATTCGGCAGTTTCATCAAATTCACTTTGACGGCGGCGACGTACCACATGATATTGCTCGGCAATATTGGCAAAGTTCAGAAAGTGGGTAAAAGCGCGGGTCAGTGGAAGAATTTCATCATCTTCCAGACTAAGAAATAATTGTTCGAGTTGTTTTTCTGCTTCAGCCTGGCCGTCACGTGCACCCTTGGAAAGCGCCCGAATCTGTTCAACCTGATTAAACAAATCCTGCCCCGCATGTAGCTTTAAGGTTTCACCGAGCAGATTACCCAGTAAACGTACGTCTTCGCGTAGTGGTGCATCAATTTGTTGAGCCATTTTTATATTCCCTCTGTTGCATTTCCAGACTATACCGTGCCTGGAAAGCATTCCAAGCCCGTTACAGACAAAAGTCGGACATGACCTGTCTATAAAATAGCAAGGCTAATACCAATTTATATGAATCTGATGACAAATTGACAGCTTAGGCAGGCTTTGTTGCACAAAGATTTGAAATGCAAAGCGCCCCTAATTGAGCCAAATTTAAGGCGTAACTTGGGTAAGTGGTCGACCTAATTCCGTAAATCTGTTGAGGACTGCTACACGTGCATGAATTTCATTCACCTGACTAGGAAAGCTTCTTGCCATTAATTTATCGCCTAATAATTTGATGCAATGCATCTTGGTTTCCACCAAACTGCGGCGATGATAGCCTGACCATTTTTTCCATAATGTCCTGCCTAAACGTTTAACTGTTCGAAGTAATTCATTTCGCTCTAGCGAGCTGATCTTTGTATCTTTCCATGGTTTCGCATTTTTTCTAGGTGGAATCACCGCATGTGCTTGCCGATCTGCAATGACCTGACGGCATTGCTTGGTGTCATAAGCTCCATCGGTATAAACAGAGTCAATCTGCTCATCTTGTGGAATCTGATTAAGTAAATCACCAAGCACCTGTGAATCACCGACATTATTGGTTGTGAGCTGAATAGCGCGTATTTGTAGGGTTTTGGCATCTATACCAATATGTAGTTTACGCCATTGGCGACGATATTCAGCTCCATGTTTCTTGCGTTTCCATTCGCCCTCACCTAGAAACTTCATGCCTGTAGAGTCTACGAGTAGATGCAGCCCATCGCTACTTTTTTGGTAGCTGATTGCAATATCAATATGCTTTTGTCTTCTACAAAGCGTACTGTAATCTGGTGCGGTCCAATTTAATCCGCAAAGTTCAATCAGACTTTGCACAAAGCCAGTGACCATACGTAAAGATAGACGGAATAAGGATTTAATCATTAAGCAGCATTGGATAGCTGCGTCGGAGTAGGTTTGATTTCGCCCTTGTTTGCCTTTTGATGGAGCATACCATTGCGTAGCAGGATCAAACCAAATGACAATATTTCCGCGACTCATGAGTGCTCGGTTATATGCGGGCCAATTGGTTGTGCGGTAGATTTTGTGTGTAGGCTTCTTCATTTGAAAATTATATCGCTGAAAAAGCCTTTACAGATAGGTTTGTGCAACAAAGCCGCTTAGGCAGCATAGCGCAATAAGAAAATATAAATAGCGTCCTGAATAATTATTTGCTGTTGTTCCAGGGTGGGTACAGCAACAACACCCAGCAGCACTTTCTGATGCCGATTACCAAACAGCAGTGAGAGCATCAGTTCAGTTTGCCGCCATGGATCATCTTGCTGAATAAAATAATAGCTCTGAGCCAGATGAAAGAACTCCTGCCAGAGCTGGCTCAATCGCAGATGTGAGGCATTAAAGAATTGTTGGGTTAAAGGGCTTTGCTCGGAGGCCAGTTCCATCAGCAGTAAATCCAGTTTAATCGCTTCCGGCAGATTGACCATATTCATCGACAGCATACAGGCTTCATGCAACGCATCACGAAAATTGCTCTCGGCATGCAGCAGTGTCGTCGGACTGAGCGGAATAAGATGCTCGCAGGTATCCTCAATTGCGCAGGTAAAGAGTGTGGCTTTGTCCTGAAAATGGTTATACACCGTCAGCTTGGTCACGCCCGCAGCCTGCGCAATCTGGTTCATGCTGGAACCATGATAGCCATGCTGCAAAAACAGGTGTTTGGCCGCATCCAGAATACGCCGGCGCTTTTCGAGATCTTTAGGACGTCCTACGGGAATTTGCACATTTTTTTCCAAAAAAATAAAAATGGTCATTGTTTTATGGGGGTAATTCTAATTAGTGTACCGCATGGTATATTAATTAAAAAATAACCAGTTCACTATAGCGCAGTCTATCGACCAGAAAAATCATTTTATTTGATAAGAGCAGACAACATGAGCACGATTCAGTACGTCCTGACCGGCATGATTATAGCTTGCAGTGTGACCTTAGGGGGATGCAGCAAAAACAATGCGGCAACAGAACAGGAAGTTCCCTTTGTCATGGTGACTCAGCCGAATACCTCCTATTTAGAACAGAAAAGCTATGCCGGGGATGTACAGGCACGTCAGCAAACGCCACTGGCGTTCCGGGTCGCTGGTCAGATCACCCAGCGTTATGTCGATGTCGGGGATCAGGTTCGGGTAGGGCAGGTACTGGCGAGCTTAGATGTCAAGGATGCGGAACTGCAGTTAAATGCAGCGCGTGCCCAGCTGGAAAGTGCCCAGTCTGCAGCCAAAATTGCTGAAGATGAACTGAACCGTTTTAAACAGTTACTGCCGGCCAATGCGGTCAGCCGCTCGCAATATGATGCAGTCGAGAATCAATATAAGGCAGCTAGATCGAATCTGAAGCAGGCCCAGTCCAATTATGATGTCAGCCGTAACCAGACTGGTTATAACCGCTTGATTGCCAATAAAAATGGCGTGATTACTGCACGTCATATTGAAGTCGGTCAGGTGGTGGCGGCAGGGCAGGCAGCCTTTGACATTGCGCTCTCTGGAGATCGCGAAGTCGTCATTGGAGTGCCGGAACAGGCGGTTGGCGAGATTAAAGTTGGTCAGTCAGCCTGGGTTACGCTCTGGTCGAAAAAAGATGAAAAATTTAGTGCTTATGTACGTGAAATTTCTCCAGCTGCAGACCAGTCCCGGACCTTTACTGTGCGGGTAGCACTACGTGAAGGCCAGAAATCGATTCAGCTTGGACAAAGTGCTCGTGTGTTCTTTATCAAAACTCAGGACAATGCGCTGAGCGTACCTTTATCCAGTATCTCTGCGATGGAGGGTCAGGCTTATGTGATGGTGGTCAAGCCGGATTCTACCGTACGTAAGGTACCGGTGCAGATTGGCGCTTATGGCCGTGATTCTGTGCCTGTGCTGAGTGGTCTTAAAGCGGATGATTATGTAGTGATTGGGGGCATTCATCTGCTCCGGGATCAGCAAAAAATCCGTCCGATTGACCGTCAGAACCGTAGTGTGACCATTCGGGCTGGAGGTTAAACATGAATTTTAACCTTTCGGAATGGGCCCTGAAAAATAAGGGTCTGGTGCTGTATTTCATGATTCTACTTGGTCTGGTCGGCATCATGTCTTATTCCAAACTGTCACAGAGTGAAGATCCACCTTTTACTTTTAAGGTGATGGTGGTACAAACCTACTGGCCGGGGGCCAGTGCACAGGAAGTTTCCCTGCAGGTCACGGACCGGATTGAAAAGGAACTGATGACCACAGGTCAATATGACCGCATCATGGCTTATTCCCGTCCTGGTGAGTCAATGGTCACTTTTATTGCCAAAGATTCTTTGCGTTCAAAAGACATTAATGATGTCTGGTATACGGTACGTAAAAAGGTCAATGACATTCGGCATGAACTGCCACAAGGCGTGCAAGGTCCGTTCTTTAATGATGAATTCGGCGATACCTTCGGCAATATCTATGTACTGAAAGGCAAAGATTTTGACTACGCCACACTGAAAGAATATGCCGACCGTCTGCAATTACAATTGCAGCGAGTGAAAGATGTTGCCAAAGTCGAACTGATTGGTCTGCAGGACCAGAAAATCTGGATTGAGATTTCTAATACCAAAGCTGCACAGCTGGGTATTCCAGTCACTGCTATTCAGCAGTCGCTACAACAGCAAAATGCCATGAGCAATGCCGGTTTTTTTGAAACCGAGTCAGACCGGATTCAGGTGCGAGTCAGTGGTGCATTGCAAACTGTGGAACAACTACAGCAGATGCCACTTTATGTGAATGGTAAAACCATTCAGCTCGGCGATGTGGCAGAAGTCTATCGCGGCTTTACTGATCCAGCCCAGCCACGCATGCGTTTTATGGGTGAAAACGGGATTGGCATTGCGGTCTCCATGCGTAAGGGTGGGGACATCATTGCCTTGGGTAAAAACCTGGAACAGGAATTTGCTCGCCTGCAGAAATCCTTGCCTCTAGGGATGGATCTGCAAAAAGTATCGGATCAACCGGTGGCGGTAAAGCGCAGTATCAACGAGTTTATGAAGGTGCTGGCGGAAGCGGTGATTATCGTGCTTCTGGTTAGCTTCTTCTCTCTCGGTTTCCGTCCCGGTCTGGTGGTGGCTTTTTCAATTCCTTTGGTACTGGCGATGACCTTTGCCGGTATGCAGCTATTTGATGTCGGCCTGCACAAGATTTCCCTGGGTGCCTTGATTCTGGCACTTGGTCTGCTGGTCGATGATGCCATTATTGCCATTGAAATGATGGTGATCAAAATGGAACAGGGCTATAGCCGGCTGGAAGCTGCCGGGCATGCCTGGCGTACAACCGCCTTTCCGATGTTGACCGGAACTCTAATTACAGCAGCTGGCTTCTTACCAATTGCAACTGCTGCATCCAGTACTGGGGAATATACCCGTTCTATCTTTCAGGTGGTGACCCTTGCTTTGCTGGTGTCCTGGATCGCTGCAGTGCTGTTTGTCCCGTATTTGGGTGACAAACTCCTGCCGGATTTTAATAAAGATCTGATCCAGAAAGCACCCTGGTATCAGCGCCTCTGGTCGCGTCTGCGCAAGCAGCCTGAACCACAGCCGATTATACATCATGCCGGTGAGCATCATGATCCTTATCAGACCCGGTTCTATCAGGGTTTTAGACGCTGGGTAAATACCTGTGTCACTTATCGCAAGACCGTGATTGCGCTGACAGCAGGTATTTTTGTCCTGTCGATCATCATGTTTAAATTCGTACCACAGCAGTTTTTCCCACCATCAAATCGGGCGGAGATTCTGGTTGATCTAAAGCTGGAAGAAGGTGCTTCACTGAAGGCTACGGAAGCTGCAGTGAAAAAAGTCGAGGCTTTCCTGTCTAAACAGGAAGGGATTGATAATTACGTGGTTTACGTCGGCACCGGTTCACCGCGTTTCTATTTGCCACTTGATCAGCAATTGCCACAAACCAGCTTTGCCCAGTTTGTAGTACTGGCTTCTTCACTGGAAGACCGTAATGAAATCCGTGAATCCTTAAGTAAACAGATTCGTCTGCTGCTACCTGAAGTGCGTACCCGCGTATCCTTGCTGGAAAATGGCCCACCCGTCGGTTATCCACTGCAGTTTCGGGTATCGGGTGAAGATCTGGGACTGGTGCGTACCTGGGCACAAAAAGTCGCTGCTCAAGTGGCTGAAAACCAGAACACCACCAATGTGCATTTAGACTGGGGCGAACCAAGCAAAGTAATCAAATTAGACATTGATCAGGACCGTGCCCGTCAGATGGGCGTGAGCAGTAGTGATCTGGCCAATTTCCTCAACAGCTCCATTGCAGGAGCAGGACTGGATCAGTTCCGGGAAAAACGTGAGCTGATTGAAATTCGTCTGCGTGGTGATCAGGCGGAACGGGTGGATGTGGCTTCTTTAAGCAGCCTGGCGGTACCCACTACACGTGGTAACTTTGTACCGTTGGCTCAGATCGCCAATATTGAATACAGCTTTGAAGAAGGCTTGATCTGGCATCGTAACCGTTTGCCGACGATTACCGTACGTGCGGATATCCGTACCAGTTTGCAGCCTGCAACTGTCGTGAATGAATTGCAATCTACACTAGATCAGCTACGTGCCGAGATGCCAAATAGTTATCTGTTGGAAATAGGGGGCACCGTTGAGGAATCAGCACGTGGTCAGACATCTGTGAATGCCGGTATGCCATTGTTCCTGGCAGTGGTTCTGACCCTGCTGATGATCCAATTGAAGAGTATGTCACGGACTTTTATTGTGTTCCTGACCGCCCCACTGGGCATCATTGGCGTGGTACTCTTTCTGTTATTGTTTAATAAACCGTTTGGTTTCGTCGCCATGCTGGGTACGATTGCACTCTCAGGCATGATCATGCGTAATTCCCTGATTCTGATTGATCAGATTGAACAGGATATTCAGGCAGGGGAGTCACAATGGGATGCCATCATCAATGCCACAGTACGCCGTTGCCGTCCAATTGTACTCACGGCTTTGGCTGCTGTAATGGCCATGATTCCACTTTCACGCAGCATTTTCTTTGGCCCAATGGCGGTTGCTATCATGGGCGGATTGATTGTGGCGACGCTGCTAACCCTGTTTTTCCTGCCGGCCTTGTATGCGCAATGGTTTAAGGTAAAGAAAACTTCGCAATCGGTCTAAAACTGTCTTAAAATCAGGTGCGAAATATTAAATTTTTTAATATAGTAGTGCCTGATAATTTTACAATTTTAAAAAATGCGAAGTTGCCGTTTTTTCAGTATTGCAGAAACGGACAACGAGGTTGAAAGAGACATGAATCAAAAAAGTTTAACTCAAATGCGGCGCTCTGTAGCCATTGCATATGTGTTCATGTTTTTAGCCTCTTTTACCGTGATTTTTGGAATTTTTTCTTATTGGTTAGCACGCAAAGTCGCTCAGGTCGACTATGCGGAAGTCTGGCTACAGGCACAAGCCCTTTGGATTATGCGTAATGTGGTGATCTATACCATGCTGGCTGTTTTTGCAGCCCTCTGGTTTATTCCACTCTTTTTCCATGCCTGGGACAGCATGTTATGGGTGAAAGCCTGTACTGTCACGGGTGTCGTATTCAGCTTTATCGCCTTTATTTTCATAATTAATGCCTGGTTCAAGGGCGTGTCCAAATTCTATCAGAGCAAAGCTGTTTTCTAAGCTTTCGATTTTTTTTCAGATTCCCCCTTGTAAAAACTGGTTTGACCCCCAATTTCAGACCACAGTTGAGTATTAAATAAAATTCCGTGAGGAGCATCGCCAGACATGGCTAAACGTGATTATTATGAGGTTTTGGGTGTTGCTAAAACCGCTAGTGATGATGAGATTAAAAAAGCCTACCGTAAGTTGGCGATGAAATATCATCCAGACCGCAACCCTGACAATCCAGAAGCTGAAGAAAAGTTTAAGGAAGCTTCAGAAGCTTATGAAGTACTGTCTGACAGCGAAAAGCGCAGCATGTACGACCGTATGGGCCATCAGGCCTTTGAAGGTGGTATGGGCGGCGGTGGCGGCTTCGGCGGTGGTTTTAGCGCAGAAGATATTTTCAGCCAGTTCGGTGACATCTTTGGTGGGGCATTTGGTGGCGGTCGTCAGCAACAACGTGCGCGTCGTGGTTCTGACTTACGTTATGTGATGGAACTGAGTCTGGAAGAAGCAGTCAAAGGCGTCAAGAAAACGATTACCTTCACTGCGCCTGCACCATGTGATGCCTGTGATGGTAAAGGCTCTAAAAATCCGAATGATGTGGAAACTTGTCCGACCTGTCATGGTGCGGGCCAGGTACGTATGCAGCAGGGGTTTTTCTCTGTACAGCAAACCTGTAGCACCTGTCGTGGTCAAGGCAAGATCATCAAGAATCCATGTAATAAATGTCATGGTTCGGGCGTATCTGATCGTCAGCAAACCCTGGAAGTTACCATTCCAGCTGGTGTGGACAATGGCGACCGCGTACGTTTAACCGGTAAGGGTGAAGCGATCCGTGATGGTCAATCTGGCGATCTGTACGTAGAAGTGGTAGTGCGTGAGCACGAGATCTTCCAGCGTGATGGCGCTGACCTGTATATGGATGTGCCTGTTTCAATTGCTGATGCTGCATTGGGTAAAGAGATTGAAATCCCAACCCTGGATGGCCGTGTCAGCCTGAAAATCCCGGAAGGTACCCAAACCGGTAAATTATTCCGTTTACGTGGTAAGGGGGTAAAACCTGTTCGTACCAGCATGACTGGTGACCTGTTATGCCGGATTGTGGTTGAAACACCAGTAAACCTGACGGCACGTCAGCGTGAATTGCTGAAAGAGTTGCAAGCCTCAATGGATGGGGAAGGTAGCCAATCTTCACCGAAGAAAAAATCATTCTTTGATCGTCTGTTTGACTAATTGAATGAGAATAGAAAAGGACGCTCAGGCGTCCTTTTTTATATCTCAGCTTTACAGTTCACCGCTTTTTAAAAAGAAAAAATTGGTATCTTCCTCAGGTTTCTGTATAAGTTCACTATTCAGTAAAGCTTCTGTCTTACTTTATATTCCTGTGGCTTGAACTTATTCTGTTATTTCAACAAAGCTAACATAAATGATACTGATCTCATCTTTTGCAATTTGTTGAAGTAGCTAAACTGATTATAAGAATAAAGAAGTTGATGACGCATAATTTTCTAAAATTTAAGGTAACCGAGATGATAAAAGTAAATATTGGTATTTCAGCCGAAGACAGAGCGGAAATTGTAGAAGGTCTATCCAGACTACTTGCCGATAGCTACACCTTATATTTAATGACCCATAACTTTCACTGGAATGTCACCGGCCCGCAATTTAATACTCTACATAACATGTTCATGCAGCAATATACCGAACAGTGGAATGCTTTAGACATTATTGCAGAACGGATCCGTTCTTTGGGCTTTCCTACACCAGGAACCTATCAGCAGTTTGCAAAGCTGACTTCTATTGAGGAAATTGAAGGTGTTCCTAAAGCGGAAGAAATGATTCGCTTACTGGTCAATGCCCATGAGACGGTTGCCCGTACCGCAAGAAGCATGTTTGACATTGTAGATCAGGCAAATGACCAGCCAACTGCAGATATCCTGACTCAACGTCTAAATGTGCACGAGAAAACAGCCTGGATGTTAAGAAGTCTGTTAGAAGAGTAAATCTTTCAGATATTCATAGCTGAATTTTTAGTTTTCTATTTCCAAAGTATTGCTCTCATACAACTGGCCCATGGTTATCCTATGGGCTTTTTATATTTTTAATCCTGAGCTCGTATTGTATACAGGAAAAACAGCTTGCCCAATATTTTATAGAAAGCCGACTCTTTAGAATTTAATTAAACATTTCCTGCATATCAAAAACGCTCATGATCTTCTTTAATTCTTTTCATTGATTTTTATGCGATCAATCTTAGTGTTAGGAGCGAGTTTTGCTATAGTAAGAACAATTTCGAATCAATATCAGGACTACGTTATGTCAGCGACACCACGCATTGGAATTTTAGGGGCAGGCGGCCGTATGGGACGCATCCTTATTCAGGCAGTGAAAGAAGCCGGCTATCAATTGGGCGCAGCAGTTGAACGCCCTGAAAGCACACTTTTAGGTGCAGATGCCGGTGAACTCGCAGGCATTGGAGCAAATGGTGTCAAGGTTGTTGGCAGTTTAGAAGAGGTCGTGAAGGATTGTGATGTCGTGATCGACTTCACCGCACCAGCTGCGACCGTGAATCACCTTAAAATTTGTCGTGACCATGGTGTTGCGATTGTGATTGGCACGACAGGCCTAAACGATGAACAAAAAGCCTATGTTGATGAGTCTGCAACAGAAACACCTGTAGTCTATGCAGCAAACTACTCAGTGGGTGTGAACGTATCGATCAAGCTCCTTGAACTTGCTTCTAAAGTCTTCGGCGATACAGTAGATATTGAGGTCATTGAAGCACATCACCGCCATAAAGTTGATGCACCATCGGGTACAGCATTAATGTGGGGCGAAGCCATTGCGGATGCGCTAGGCCGCGATTTAAAACAAGATGCTGTTTATCATCGTGAAGGGCATACAGGTCCACGTGAACGTCAAAGCATTGGTTTCCAAACGATTCGCGGTGGTGACATCGTGGGTGAACATACTGCAATGTTTATTGCAGATGGTGAACGTGTTGAAATTACCCATAAAGCGACTAACCGGATGAACTTTGCTTCTGGTGCCGTTCGTGCTGCTGCCTGGGTGGTCGGTCGTGATGCGCGCAAATATGATATGAAAGACGTACTTGGTTTTAACGATATTTCAGTATAAATATTGCTCAAAATCATTTATAAATAATAATTAAAACCTAAAACAAAAATTAGAAGACGACAACGGAATGAAAAAAGTCATATTCATGTGCTGTGCTGTGGCGCTTGCAGCCACAGCACAGTCCACGCCGGTAGATAACGCACGGCTGAGCATTAATAAAAACAACATTAAAGTGTGGACCTTTCAAGATGCGAAAAATCCGGTCTTTTTGTATAAAGCAGAAACGACCTATGATGTCCCGATTGAACAAGCTGCATCTTTAATTTTAGATGTCGATAATGCCGTGAAATGGGTGCCGTATATGGGCAGCATTAAGGTCTTGTCGCGTGATGATCGTAAAGGTGACTTTACTTTATATATGGTGCTGGATTTTCCATTTCCGTTAAAAGACCGTGATTTGGTGGTGCAAGGGAAAATGAGCAAGGATGCCAAAGGAATAATCACCATTAAAAACAAGGCAGTGCAAAAAGGCTATCCTTTAAATCCCAATTATGTCCGTTTAACCCATTATGAAGGCGATTGGACATTTCAAAAATTAGCGCCCAATCAGGTTAAAGTGTCCACCTATGGTTATGCCGACCCTGAAGGCTCAATTCCGCTGACCTTTGTCAATATGTTCGTGCAGCAGCAGCCCTATCAGATGCTACAAAAAATGAAAAAACAGCTCAGCATACAAAAGCATTATTTGCCTTTACCTGAAGCCTTGAAGTAAACCTACGATGCTCTAGATGCCTTAGTCTTGTGCTAGGGCATAAGCCGTTAGGCGTTTCATATGAGATGCCGGTGGCAGATTCAAGGTCAAAATCATCTGGGTTTGTCCTGCGGTAGGGTCAATCAAGCTGACCGCGATTTGTTGTGCTTGCTGTGTACATAGAAAGCTTAATTTCTGTTGCTGAGGCATGAGTGCTTGTGTCGTGTTGGGCTGTGCAACATAGTGACGTTGAGCTGTGGTTTGGTTAGCCGCATTTTGGGTAATTTGATAATGCGCTAACTGTTGTGTGTTCAGGAAACCTTGGATTAGTGATTTACAGATCAAATGCCGTTGCTGATCCGCTGCTGACATGCTGTTTGGTTCACAACCCATCAAGGTTAGCATACTACCCAATAGTGTGATTTTGAAAAAATGATACATGAGCTCCCCTTCCGTAAATTCCTGTTATTGATATGGCATTCAGCATAGATGTGTTAAGTTGATGGGTACAGCTACAAGAAAATTTAAAAAATGGGTACAGTTTTAAAGTTTGGGTATCAACAGCTTGCCAATAGCATGATGGAAAAAATTCAGTCCGGCGAGCTGCAGCAGGGGCAACGCTTAAACTCACTTCGTCAATTTGCGCTGCAACATCAGGTCAGTTTAAATACCATAAAGAGTTGCTATGCGTTGCTTGAAGCGCAAGGATGGATTGAGGCAAAAGAAAAAGTGGGCTATTTTGTTAAAGCGCCTCAAAATGAAACCGCCTTAAGCTTACCCAAGCATCCTGACTTTTCTGCCTCTGCCAAGGAGGTATCGAATTTAGATTTACAAATTCAAATTCAACAAGCAGCAATCAACAGCCAATTGATTCAGCTTGGTTCAATTCAACTGTCTCCAAGTTTAATTCCGGTACAGGCACTGCGTCGTTCAGTGCAACGTGCGTTAAAACATGCCAAACCGGAAGATTTTTTATATAGCGACCGGCAAGGTCATTTGAGTCTCAGGCAAGCACTTTCAGCGCATTGGTCGGAAGATGGTTTTTTTATTGCACCGTCGCAAATTTATATCAGTAATGGCTGTATGCCAGCGTTGTCGGTACTGTTACAAAACCTGACAGACATCAATGATGCTGTCATTGTGCCAACGCCCAACTACAACGGTCAGTTGCAGTTATTAGCCTTATTAAAGCGAAAAATCATTGAGATTCCTGCAAATACAGCAGGTTTTGATCTTGCCCGTTTGGAACAGGCTATGCAGCAGCCGAATGCGAAAGTATGTTTGTTGACGGCAAATTATCAAAATCCACTTGGTTTTTGTTTAAGTCATGCCGAAAAAGAGCAGATCGCAAAACTCGCTGAAAAATATCAATGCACCATTATTGAAGATGATATTTACGCAGAATGTACCTATGCAGAGCAGCGTCCTTTACCCATTCAATATTGGGATCGTGCCGGCTATGTGGTGTACTGTGGCTCAGTGTCTAAATCCTTGTCATCGGCCTATCGTGTGGGGTGGTTTTGTTTACCGGAACGCTTACAGCATTTACATGCCAAAATCATGCTACAAAATGTCATTGTGAATACCCCATTGCAATTGGGCTTGGCCGATTTAATCCATAGTCGTGAGTATCGAAAGCATTTAAACCAATTAAAACCCATATTAAAACAACAAGTTCAAGCCTATCGGCAATATATTCATAAGGCATTTTCAGGGATCCCGATAGGCATCAGTCAACCTGCGGGTGGTTATGTGCTTTGGCTACAGTTTCCTGAAGAAATTGATAGTATCGAGATATATGATTTTGCTCAGCGCCAAGGCATTAATATTGTGCCGGGTTTGGTCTTTGGTGAAGATGCCCGTTATAACAATTGTGTACGCTTCAATGCAGGGCATGAATTATCCGAGGAGATCTGCCAGGCGATTCAGTGCTTGGCAGATTGGGTGAAACAAAAATTGAGCGAGAAGCCTTAAAAATCTGCTTTGAGCACAATCCGGTATCGTGCCTTGCCAGAATGCAGGCGTTCAATCGCTGCATTGATATCTGACATTGGAAATAATTCAATTTGTGGTGCAATATTTTTACGCGCAGCAAACTTCAGTAACTGACGTAAAGCTGCTGGAGAACCTGTCGGTGAACCAGTCACGGATTTGGCACCGCCAATTAATGAGCCAGCTGAGATCTGCATCGGCTCCAGAGGTAAGCCCAGCATATGCACGGTGCCATTCGGCGCCAGGGTCGCCAGATAAGCCTGCCAGTCTAAAGTGACATTCACGGTACTGAGCAGCAAATCGAATTTACCACGAAGCTTTTTAATCGCTGCCGGATCGCGGCTATTTACCACATGATCCGCGCCCATGGCTTTGAGTTCATCGGTTTTATCCAGGTTGGAGGTAAAAGCAGTGATCTCACAGCCCCAGGCTTTGAGCAGTTTAATGGCGATATGACCTAAACCACCAATACCGATGACCCCGACATGGTGAATGGCCTGAATCTGATGTTTTAGAATCGGATCAAATACGGTAATCCCGCCGCAGAGCAGGGGGCCGGCACTGGTCGGATCCAGATCTTCAGGAAGAGGAATTGCCCACTGCCAGCCAGCACGGACTTTATCGGCAAAACCGCCAGCATGACCAACAATCGTCGCCACCTGACCACCGGTACACATGACCTGTTGACCTGAAATACACGGGTCACAATGCTGGCAACTTTCTGCTGTCCAGCCAATGCCGACACGCTGACCGACCTTTAAACCTTTGGCTTCAGAGCCCAGTTGTGTAATTGTCCCGATAATTTCATGGCCGGCTACAACAGGATAGACCGAAGATCCCCAATCATTATTGAGTACTGAAATATCGGAATGGCACAGGCCGCAATATTCAACTTTGACTTCGACCTGATGTGGCTGAAGCTCACCTGCATCGAATTGATAAGGTTCCAGGGCTGCACCTGCAGCCATCGCGGCATAGGCATGAATGGTATTATTGGACATAGATTCAGCTCTTATTTGAATGGGAGGATCTTGTTTTAAAGTGACAGTGGTTTTCATGATCATCCACCATGCCGACTGCCTGCATAAAGGCATAACAGATCGTTGGACCAACAAATCTGAAACCGGCTTTTTTTAAGGCTTTGGACATCTGCTGGCTTTCAATGGTCTGTGCCGGAGCCTGACGATAATCTGCCACATCATTATTTAAACGCGGCTGTTGGGCAAAAGACCACAGCCACTCGACCACATCATGACCTTGAGATTTCAGCTGTTGCCAGGCGCGGGCATTATCCCGAATGGCTGTCAGTTTACCGATATGCCGGATCAGACTCGCATCTTGCAGTTTTGCTGTGAGTTGCTCATCTGTAAAAGCAGCAATGGTTGCAATAGAATATTGAAAGAAATGTTCACGGTAAGCTTCACGCTTTTTCAGGACCGTGATCCAGGCCAATCCTGCTTGCTGTCCTTCCAGACACAGCATTTCAAACAGACACGGTTCATCCAGAACAACCTGACCCCATTCCTGGTCATGATATGCAATATAAAGAGAATTATCGGAGCACCAGCCACAGCGTTGAATGGTCATGTGATGCTCCTTATTTTTAGAGTTTAAACATGGTCCATTGATCTTGCTGGTTATCCCAGTAAGACAGCTCTGCCTGCTCCAGATCACTAAACTGGATCCAGGCATCTTTGCCGTTCTTATCGGCATAACCGGTACTGATCAGAAGCGCATCTTCGGTGATTTCCATAATCCAGCCCTGATAAGTCTGGTCATTGAGCACGATTTTTTGTTGATTGCCTGACTCAGCAAATTCTACCAGACGGTTGATCAACGCTTCTGACATGTACATTTCCTAAAATTAACGTAAATATGGATAGGGATTTACTGCACCACGGCCTTTACCCTGCAGATAAAGCCCATAATGCAGGTGAGGCGCAGTATGCCGTGCATTGCCGCTATTGCCAACATAGCCAATTACCTGACCTTTTTTGACATAGTCCCCGACACTCAAGCCGCGCTTATGCCCGTCGAGATGCGCATAATAATGCCAGGTTCCACCCGGGCCGAGTATCCAGATCACTTTACCACCCAAATTGTTATTGCGTAAGTCTGCAATCAGGCCTTCAGTTGCACTCAGGACTTTGGTTCCACGTGGAGCCATAATGTCGATACCTTCGTGCAGGCGGCCACTGCTACGGGAAGCGCCCCAGGTATCTTTGAGCTGGCGTGTCTTGATGTTATCTACCGGAATCGGCAGCCGGGACGGCATTGATGTATTCCTCAGTTGCTGTACCAGAATCGGATTTAGTATTGCAGAACCCGGCTGTTTGGGAGTAGAGCTACACGCTGCCAATAGCAGCATTAAAACAGAAATAATGGCAAAACGAATATTATGCTGCAAAGCGTCCTTCCTTGTGCGCCTGTATCAAGTTCAAAAATTATGAAGTTAAAAATCTCGTATTTCTAAATATGTCACAGTTGAGTTGCAGAGATCAATTTTTTCATTGCTGTGGGGATGCCTGCCTGAACTGCCGCGGTTGGCTCCAGCCAGATGCCATTCAGTTCAATGGCTAAATGTTCTTGCAGATCAGCATCAATGGCAAATACCAGGCCTTCCAGCTGCCAGGTAAAATGGGTAAAACTATGCGAAATTTCGACTTTTTGTATGAAATGTTTTAAGCCTAGGCTCTGTTTTAATACATCCAGTTCATGTACTTCTTCAATAATTGGCAGACACCACAGACCACCCCAAAGTCCAGTATTGGGACGTTGCTGCCACAGCCATTGATCACCACATTGTAAGATCAGCACCTGGGCAGATTTCACTGGTACTGGTTTTTTGGCTTTCTTAAAAGGCAATTCATTTTCTAAGCCTTGTTGATGTGCCTGGCAATGCTGTTGCATCGGGCAATATAGGCACAGCGGTTTCTTGGGCGTACAAACTGTGGCTCCCAGATCCATAATCGCCTGGGTATAGTCATGATTGCGCTCGTTAGGACACAACTCTTCAGCCAGCTGCCACATGGCACGTTCATGAATGGGTTTGGACAGATCATCTTCAATGGCAAAGAAACGTGACAAAACCCGTTTGACATTACCATCCATAATCACGCCGTATTCACGTAGCCCTAAAGACATCAATGCACCAGCCGTCGAGCGGCCAATACCTGGCAGTGCAATCCATTCTTCCAGGGTTTCAGGAAAATGACCTTGTGAAGCGACAATTCCCGCTGCTTTATGCAGATTACGTGCCCGGGCATAATAGCCGAGTCCAGCCCAGTAAGGTGCAACCTCATCCCAAGTCGTGGTTCCCAAGTCCTGAACCGTAGGGAAACGTGCAATAAAACGGTCAAAGTACTGTAATACCGTTTTGACCTGGGTCTGTTGCAGCATGATTTCAGATACCCAGACTTTGTATGGGTCATCCGCCACTTGCCACGGCAAGTCATGCCGGCCATGAACATCAAACCATTCTAAAAGTGCATCTGAAAATACAAACATGAATACTGGACAGGGCTGGGAAACAGGAAGGCATTATAGCTGATTCAGCTGAAGGAATCGGTGAAAAGTGTATCAAGGTAAATAGGGAAATCAGGCAATAAAAAAGTGAATGATCCGAAGTTCATTCACTCTGGTAAAACGTCATCTAAAAACTTGTTTTAGTCTTCAATTCCCCAACGGGCATCCAGTTTCAGTACTTTGCCTTCATAACGTGGAATGAGGTGAATATGCAGGTGTTCAGACTTTTCTTTGAATACCTCACCATCATTAAAACCTACATGGAAGCCAGATGGCTGATAACGTAAATTCAGTTCATTACGTGCCTGTTCCAGCAAAGACATCAGGCTTTTACGTTCTTTATCGGTAATTTCAAAAAAGGAAGCCACATGACGCAGTGGCACGATCACACTATGTCCTTGGGACAATGAATTCGGTTCAGGCAACACCACACCAAAGTCATTTTTGGTAATGACATCATATTCGTCATAGTTGCAGTATGGACAGTTGTTCTCAGCCATTTCATTCTCCTTATTTCTTCTTAAACAATCATTTCTTGCACTATTCCGCTCCCCCTCAGAGTGGCATAGCGCAAATATTCTTTATGCCAGGCGACGTGCCAACAGGGCATACATTGCCTCAAGGCTTTGTTGTTCTGCTTCAGCATTGTAACCAAGGTCTACACCATTGGCTTTGGCCCGTTCATTGGCAAGCGGGTTGCTAAAGCCATGTTTGGCATCTTTGAAAATGATCACCTCGTGCTGCACATGGGCTGCCTGCATTTCCTTACGGAAACTTTCAACATCATCCAGTGAAACCATGCTGTCCTGTTCACCGTGCAGGACGAGAATCTCAGCCTGAACTTGGCCTTCCTGAGCGGGGGCTTTGGGTGAAAGATTGGCATGGAAAGTTGCTACGGCCTGTAATGGGGCATTAGAACGTGCCAGATCAAGTGCGACTTTACCGCCATAACAGAAACCGATTGCTGCCAGTTTATCTGCATCAACTTCATCTTGTGTGGCGAGGGTAGTCAGGGCAGCAGTAGCACGGTTCACAATCGTATCAGGATCTTCAAAAGTCTGCATCATCCATTCATAGGCTTGATCCGATGCCGTGGTGACTTTTTTATCGCCATACATATCAATCGCCAGGGCAGCATAGCCGTGTTCAGCCAGTTCACGGGCACGCTGTTCGGTATAGTCATTACGGCCCCACCATTCAGGTGCCACAATCACACCTGGAACAGGCGTATCGGATTCGGGTGCCGCAAAATAACCAATGAGCTGGCTGCCATCCTGCGCCGTATATTGAATCTCGCGTGTCTTTATTGCTGCCATGGGAGTTCCTCTATTGTTGTTAAGTATTTGGATGAAAGCATAAACATAGCAAAAGCCGAACCAATGTCACAGGATTACAGCAGATTAATTTGTTCTTTTTAGTCAAAAAAAAGGAGATATGCCCGGATATCTCCTTTTTGATTATTTCATGACTTCAATCAGTTCAATATCGAAGATCAAAGTGCTATTTGGTTCAATCACATCACCGGAACCAATTTGTCCATAAGCAAGTTCTGCGGGGATAAAGAAACGGTATTTGGCGCCAGGTTTCATCAGTTGCAGACCTTCGGTCCAGCCCATAATCACCTGACTGGTCTTGAATACAACCGGCTGATTACGTGCAATGGAACTGTCAAACACAGTACCGTCAATCAGGCGGCCTTCATAATGTACTTTGACATTACTGTTCGCATTTGGAGATTTTCCTTTGCCATCTTGCAGGATCTGGTATTGAAGTCCTGATTTAGTCGTTTTAATCTCTGGTTTTTTGGCATTTTCAGCCAGGAATTCACGGCCAATTTTGGCATTTTCTTCAGCTGTTTTCTTGAGCTCAATTAATTCGCGAGCATCCGCCTGACGCTTGTATTGCATCAGTACCTTTGCCATTTCTTCTTCAGTCAAGCTGGCTTTTTGTCCTGCCGCTGCGGCCTTCAACCCAGCACTAAATGCATCCAGATTGATGCCTTTCAATGAATCGGCATTATTGCGACCCATAAGATAGCCAAAGCTGTAACCCACCTGTTCTGCTTCTGTACTTTTGGTGGTGATATCCTTGGCATATAAGCTACCGGAACATAACAGCAGGGCAGCAAGACTAATTTGTATTTTCATTCTAGTTTCTCAAAAACAAGGGAGAGCATCTTGCTCTCCCTAAACCGTATTATTTTACTTCGATGAGTTCAACATCAAAAATTAAGGTACTGTTCGGTGGGATTGTACCTGGAACACCTTGCTGACCATAACCTAACTGAGATGGGATATATAAGGTTGCTTTGCCGCCTTCTTTCATCAGCTGTAAACCTTCAGTCCAGCCTGGAATGACCTGATTCAGTGGGAATTCGATTGGTTCACCACGTTCTACTGAACTGTCAAATACCGTACCGTCAACCAGCTTGCCGGTATAATGAACTTTGACCATAGAGTTTGCAGCAGGTGATTTTCCTGTACCTTCTTTGGTTACCAGGTATTGCAGACCTGAAGCAGTGGTCTTGACGCCAGGCTTTTTCCCATTTTCAGTCAGGAAAGAATCACTTGAAGCTTGGGCCTTTTTAGCATCATCAAGCTGCTTTTGCTGCATATCCTTCTGGAACTGCTCATAAGCTGCCTGTAGTTCTTCTTCATTATAGGCTGCCTCATTACGGGCATGGCCATCACGAACACCGGTAATGAAGCTGTTGATATCTAGCTCTGGTGGAGTTTGATGTGCGACTTCATAACCGAGAGCATAGCTGATTTTAGAAACTGCAGATGCATCTTTAGATGCCTTAGAAGTTTGATTTACCGGATTTTGAGTTGCATAGTAAACAGGAACGAGCGCAGCACCGCCTAGAAGAACAGCGACAGCAATCGGTAAGGCCTTACTCATGTATTATTCCAATATGATGTTATCGTTAATGTTCGTTCCATCTTAGCAGAAATTTTTAAGAAATCTTGAACCACCTGTGCAAATTTCAACGGGTTTTTGCTGTGCTTTGGTAGAGCTTGGAATTTGATAAAACCAGCCATAAAAAAGCCGGCAATTGCCGGCGTTGAATCTTAGTCCTGATCTTTTCTGGCTTTATAGTTGTAGTTATAGTTATAGCCGTAACCATAGCCATAACCACCGCTGCCACGTTCCACATCGTTCAAAATCACGCCATTAATTTTAACATTGGCTTGTTCGAAACGATTGACGGTAATTTCAAGTTCTTTAATTTGCGTTTTTCCATGACGTACCACCAGCAGGTTCACACCAGCAGATTGGGCAATGATCACACCATCTGTGACTGCCAGGGCAGGTGGTGTATCAATCAGGATATGATCAAACTGCGCAGATAACTCGTTCAAAAGTGCCTGGAACTTTTGTGAGCTTAATAGTTCTGATGGGTTTGATGGGTTTTTACCCCGTGAAATAAAGTACAGGCCCTCATAATTATCTGCTTTGATGACCTGTTCCAATGTATGGGTACCAAGCAGAAGTTCAGACAGTCCCGGTGCCGTATCCTGATTAAAGTACTTGTGTAAATAGCCGCGACGCATATCGCCATCCATCACCAGGACTCTTTTACCGCCCTGTGCCAGAATGGCGCCCAGATTTGCTGTAATAAAAGATTTACCCACTTCCGGGGCCGGGCCAGAGATGGCAATAATATTATTTTTCGCTTCCGTCAGTGAGAAATGAATAGTCGTCCGAATGCTACGGATGCTTTCTACCGCAATATCGTCACTATCTTTAACTGCAAGAATAGGAATTGATTTTTTCTTTTTCAGCAGTTTGACCCGGCTTTCCTGAACTGCTGAGCGCGGTACTGTGGCATAAACAGGAATATCCAGTTCATTTTCAATCTGTGCTGCATCTTTAATACCACTGCGCATCATATTGCGTAACAGTGCGATTAAGGTACCGAGGAAACCACCGAGGAAAATTGACAAAATCAGAATCTGCAGTTTTTTCGGTGCAATTGGTTTAAGTGGTTCAACAGCGGTATCGACGATACGCACATTACCGATTTCACCGGCTTTGGCAATTCTTAACTGCTGATAAGAATTGAGCAGGGCCGTATACAGCTGCTGTTTCACCTCGACCTCGCGATACAGCTGTAAGTAGCGACGTTGTAAATCTGGTAACTGTTTTAAGGTTCCATTCAACTCGGCAATTCTGCTGTTGATCGCAGCCAGTTGAGCTTCCATCTGCTGCATGACCGGATGTTCGCTGGTGTACTTCGCTGAAGCCTCAGCAACAGACTGTTCCAGCTGGGCTTTTTGGGTTTCCAGTGCAACACTCTGAGTTAAATACAACTCGGATTCTTTGGTTACATCCACGGTATTTGACTGCTGACGGAACTGGTTAAATTCACGTTCTGCCACATCCAGCTGCTGACGCAGTTCAGGAAGCTGATCTTCTAGAAACTTGAGGGTTTGCGCTGTTTCTGCTGATCGACGTTCCACGTTCTGCTGACTGTACGCTTGCAGGATGGCATTCAGCACCTGGGTAATATGCGCCTTATCCTGACCTTCATAATTTAAGCCCAGAATCCCAGTCATTTTACCTTTTTCTGCGACCGAGTAATTGGCCAGTAAACGATCTGCTGCAGCCGGTAGAGACTGTTTGCTGATGAGATAACGGTCCTGGAACTGGTCCTGGCTAAAAATTGCTACTTTCCAGGTTCCATCAGCGCGAGTTGCCTGATTATTGCGGTTTAACAGGCCAGAAAAAACCACTTGGCCTGTTCTTGGATCGGTCAGACTAAACTGTTGTTCTTTAAATTGTAGTTCTAAAGTCTTGTCATAATAGGCCTGTGGAATATCAAACTGACGGATATCAAATGCCTGATCACCATCTCTGAATAAAACCGATCGGGTTGAATATTCAGTCCGATAATCATGCGGATTGAGCAGACGATCAAACAGGGAGTCTTCTGTTCCTGCAACTTGAATATCTAAATTTAAGCGATCAATTACGTCACCCAAGACCAGACGTGATTTCAGAATTTCGATTTCCGCCTGTGCTGGCTGTTTTTGCTCGATCATATTCGACAGATCGCCAAGCAAAGCTGCAGACGTACCTTTACTTTCTTCGACCTGAACCAGTGCATCCACACGATAGGTATCTGGTGTAACGCGTAAATACAGTAAAGCCGCCACAATACTTAAAATGACGCAAAGGGCAATGAGTTTCCATTGAGCAATCAATGAGAAAAAGAGTTCTTTTAAGTCAATGGTATCTTCAGTGTTGGTGGTTTGGCTCATAGTTTATTGTCATTCAATTATTTAAAGATGGGATATCCAGTCATTTACACACTGTTGAATCTGCTCAAAGGTGTGATCAAAAAAGAGTTGATCCTGCTGGTAGGGGTCAGCAATATTTTTTGATTGCCAGTGCCCCAGGCGAAAAGTTTTTCCTTTGGCAAAAGGCCAGCGCTGCTCTAAATGCTGTTGCTGGTTTTTACTCATAACCAGCACCAGATCAGCCTGCTTAATCATGTCCCCGGTCAGTTTTTTAGCCCGGTGAGCCTGCATGTCCAGTCCGATACCTTGCATACAGTGTTGGGCTTTCTCATCTGCCGAATAGCCGATCATCGCTGCAATACCGGCTGAATGGATCTGCCGTTCAGGGAGCGCCTGCTTGAGTAAATATTCAGCCATAGGACTGCGGCAAATATTACCGACACAGACCACCAGAATATGTTTAAACTGCATTATTGTCCCAGTCGATCCAGATTATACAAGGCATTCGAGAATGGAATCACCTGATTCATCACACGTTGCCAGCGCGCCAGACCTGAGGCATCGACATAGACAATATCATTGCTGCGCATTTTGAACTGATTGGCCAGGCCAAAGTCAGCAATGCTGGTGAGGTCCATTTGATAAACTTCAGTATGGGCAGCATTGGCTTGACTGCGCACGATATAAATCTTGCTACGACTGGCAGATAGTGGATTTAGTCCCAAGCTTTCACCTAATACATCACTTAAACTCATGCCTTGGTCCCGCATCGGCAGAGACTGGTTTTTGCCCGATTCACCCATCACATAAATTTTTTGATTTTCGCGATTGTTCACATATAAAGTGTCATTCGGCTGGATCAATAAATTATGCAGAGAAAGACCTGCTTTTTCTAATTCTACGGTATTGAGCTGGTAGGTACGTCCCTGACGGACTAAAGTCATGGATGTATTATCCCCCTGCTGTGCATTGACACCACCAGCCATACCCAAGGCGGTATACACACTTACAGGTTGATCGCTTAAATAAAACTGTCCGCCTTTCATGACATTGCCCTGAACCGAATAGCGCTGTCCCTGATAGGACAGAACCCGCACAATCACATCTGGGGTCTTTAAATAGCGTGACAGCTGGCTACGCAGTTCAGTATTAATCTGGGACAAGGATTTTCCCGCTACTTTATAGCGGCCAATTATTGGAAACTGGATATAACCCTGCTGGTCAATCTGGTAGCCGTTTGACTGGACTGAAAGATCACTATTAATCGTATTGGTCGGTGGAGTAATTTCCGGGTAAGCCCAAAGATAAATGGACAGGATATCTCCCGGACTCAGACTGTAGCTACGATGCGGGGTGCTAAACAAATGAGCATAGTCTTGTTGAATGTTTTGTGCAGCAGGTTGAACAGCCAGTATAGCGTCCTGGGTGAGTTTAATCACATTGACTGAAGTGCCAAGCTCGGTTTGATAGACACCCTCTGCTGGTAAATCATAGGTTTGCAGGCCAGAGGTAACTGCGCAACCGGTCACAGTAAGACCGCAAGTCAGTAAAAAAACCAGTTGAATTTGTCGCACATGAAATCCCGTTTTTAATATTTAAATCGTTAAATATGCGACATTCTACCTGAGAAGTCTGCACTTTTGATAACAAAATGTATCTGATTATAAGTGAATAATGAGCGAAATCAGCCAAGTTTACCTTAGCCTTATGACATTGTAGGGGAAAGTACCTTGAAATAAAATGAACAAAATATTTGATAAGTTTTTTTGTTTTTTGGTGCTAAATCATAACCTAAATTTCATGTTTTTCTGCTAGTATGCGCGCCGAATGAGTGAATCTTCATAAGTACAGTACATTACTAAGGCGTTGAAATGCTATCTATTGCAGATTTGAAAATTGCGGTGATTGGGTCGGACTATGTGCCTTCTGTCCTAGATAAGAGTGGTGAAAAAAAACTTATATTTTCAAAATTGGATTGTACTCTTTTAAAATTTAATTTTATTAAAAGTATAAGTAATACTTGATCAAGCATATGAGTATTTTATCTAAAAAAATTGTCTCTAATTCGCTTTGGATGATGATTGAAAAATGCATTAGCATTTTTGGTCTTATTTTTGTCACTTCCTATGTGGCAAAATATATCGGCCCTACTAACTTTGGTAAAATAGCATTAGCAGCCACCTTATTTGGCTTTGTGCAAACCTTAACTTGGTTTGGTAATCAGGAAATATTATTTAAACGAGTGAGTAAAAATCCAAATTCAGGATTGAGGTATCTTTTTGGTACACAAAATTTAAGAAAGATTTTGTTTTTAATATGCAGTTTGCCTATTTTGATTGGCTTATATTTATATTCTGATCAATTAACCCTTATCTTTGCAATAGCGACTGCCTTAGCTGTTTATTTTGTTACCCAAGATATTTTTGCAATCTATAATAATGCAATATTGGCCTCCTATATCAATGCCATTGTAAATATGGTTGGATTGGGTTTTGCCTTACTGATTCGTTATCTGATCGTGCTATTTGAAATGAATTATGCTTATTTAGCAATTCCTATTGTTATGACAGCACTAATTCCTTTTTTACTCAAGAAGTATATTTTCAATAAATCTCAGAAATTAAAGCCCACTAACTTTAAACATTATAGAAAATATTATTTTGGCGCAGGTGGTGCTTTAGTGTTATCTACATTGGCAGTCACCTTATATACCCAAATTACTAGTCTAATGTTGGCGGCTTTAACCTCTACACGTGAATTAGGAATTTATGCTGTAGCTGTTACTTTAGGAATGTCTTGGGCATTTATAAATACTTCTATCATTACTTCAGTTTTAAGCAAAATATATAGAGAAAAAAGCAACTATCAATCATATGTAATGATTGCAAAATTAAATGCTGTGATAATACTTATTTCATTGGTAGTAGTAACTATGTTGGCTATTTCGGGGCAATGGATTGTAAATCTACTTTATGGAAATGCTTATCAAGAGGCATATGAATTAATTATAATCTTAGGATTAGCTACTCTATGTAGTGGTTTAGGAACGATTTCTGCACGTTTTTTGGTAAAAGAAGAAAGCTACCGCTATATTTCAAGAAAAATGATGTGTGTTGCAATAAGTGCATTGCCAATATCTTATATTATGATTTATATATTTGGATTAAAAGGTGCAGCATATAGTGTACTAATAATTGAATTTCTATCATTAACTTTTTTTAATTACTTTTATAAAAATGGTCTTATATTTAAGATACATTTTTTTCCATTTTTTAAACATTCATTAAAATTTAAGCATTAGGAAGAAGTAAGTGTTAAATATTACTGTTGTAGGTACAGGTTATGTTGGATTATCGAATGCAGTGTTGTTCGCACGTCAACATAATGTAACGAGTTTGGATATTAATGAGAATCGTGTCGCTTTAATTAATCAAAAAATATCTCCTATTGCAGACGACTATATTGAGCAAGCTTTTCATGAAGGAAATTTGAATTTAAATGCTACTCTTGATCAGACTCAAGCATATCAGCAAGCTGATTATATTATTATTGCGACACCGACTAATTATGATTCTGAAACCAATTATTTTGACACATCTTCTATAGAGAGCGTTATTGCGGATATTCTTCCCCTGAATAATACTGCGACAATTATTATAAAATCGACTATACCTGTAGGTTATACTACAGAGGTTAAAGCAAAATTTAAAACAGAACAAATAGTATTTGTGCCAGAGTTTTTACGTGAAGGTAAAGCACTTTACGATAATTTATATCCATCACGAATTATTGTTGGTGAAAAGTCTGAACGTGCTGAAAAAATTGCAGAACTTTATTTGAATGCAACTGTTGAGCAAAAAGCATCTACATTATGTATGGAGTCTACTGAGGCTGAAGCGGTAAAGTTATTTTCAAATACTTATCTAGCCATGCG
Source organism: Acinetobacter sp. ASP199 (assembly GCF_022700675.1). Taxonomy (NCBI): domain Bacteria; kingdom Pseudomonadati; phylum Pseudomonadota; class Gammaproteobacteria; order Moraxellales; family Moraxellaceae; genus Acinetobacter; species Acinetobacter sp. ASP199. Next base: position 2,967,516 of record NZ_CP062182.1, on the reverse strand, counting down.
TGTTGCATATTTCAATGAGTTAGATACTTATTGTGCAAAGCACGGTCTTAGCAGTTTAGATATTGTAAGAGGTGTAAGTTTAGATCCACGTATTGGACAGCACTACAATAACCCGTCATTTGGTTATGGGGGATATTGTCTGCCAAAAGATACTAAACAATTACTGGCAAATTATAAAGATGTGCCACAAAATCTGATTCAAGCAATTATTCAGTCAAATCAGACCCGTAAAAAATTCATTGTTAAAGAAATTTTAAAGAAGAAACCTAATGTGGTAGGGATATATCGCTTAACCATGAAAGCCGGTTCTGACAATTTTCGTGATTCTGCAATTCAAGGGATAATTCATGAGTTGGAAGAATATAATGTTCAAGTTCAAATTTATGAACCGACCTTGAAACAAGAAAAATTTGGACGCTATGCTCTTCAAAATAATTTAGATGACTTCTTGTTAAGTTCTGATGTAATTCTTGCTAACCGAATGAGCGATGTGTTGAAAACAAATTCACATAAAGTCTATACACGTGATTTGTTTGGGGAAAACTAATGACTGAAAATGCAATTGTAGTAATTACATATAATAGACTGGTTAGTTTGAAAAGATTAATAAAATCATTATTGTGCGCAGAATATTCAGGGGATCAAATTGATTTGATCGTGAGTATGGATTGCTCCGGAGACAGAGATTTAGAATTATATATAGAATCTATAAGCTGGCCATTTGGTGAGATTGTTAAGGTATTTCATGAAGAAAAGTTAGGGCTTAAAAAGCATGTTTTATTTTGTGGCAGTTTTACGAAAAAATATGAAAATTTATATATTTTTGAAGATGATCTATATGTTTCAAAAGGGTTTTATGCATATGGTAAAGGAGCTATAGATTTTTATAAAGATGATGAGAGAATTGCAGGAATTTCTTTATATCAGTATGAATGGAATCAATATGCTAATTTACGCTTTGATCCTATTCATGATGAATATGATACCTATTTCTTACAAGTAGCCTCATCTTGGGGTCAAATTTGGAACAGAAAAAAATGGAATGCATTTATAGAGTGGATGCAAAATTATTGCGATGAAGATCTAAAAAATATTGAAGATTTACCTGCTGTTGTAAGTAGCTGGTCAAAAAACTCTTGGTTAAAATTTCATCATGCATATTTGGTAGTAGAGAATAAATATTTTGTGTACCCAAGAGTTGCTTTGTCGACAAACTTTTCTGAACCAGGTCAACATGCATTACTTGATTCAACTTATCAGGTGAATTTATTGCACGGGGTAAAAAATAATTATAGGTTCCCTACATTAGAAAATGGAATAAAATATGATGGTTATTTTGAAAATAAAGAAATTTTTATTAATGGATATGAAAATGTAACTGTTGATTTATATGGTACTAAGAAAATAAAAAGAGATTATTTTTTAAGTACTATAATATTACCTTATAAAGTTGAAAAAAGTTTTGCTTTACGCTTGCGCCCATGGGAATTAAATATTATTAATGAGGTTTCTGGTGAGGGAGTGTATCTTTATAAAAAAGATAATAATAAATTAAGCTTTCTAAAACATAATTATTTAGAGGCACTTAGAAGAAGATATTTATTTAAAATAAATACAAGAAAAGGGTTATTTGTGATTTGGGTAAGTTTAATATTTGAGTCCTTGATGAGACGTTTAAAGAAATGAAAATTAATAAGATTAATAAAGAGTTTATATTTGCTTTTATATTATTTTCAATAAATTTATTTACATTTCTAAAGCTTATATTTATTTCACTAACTATACCATTTTTGGTGAAATCAATTAAAAAGAGTTATGGTTTCTTATTTTTCTTTTTAGGGTTGTTTATCTATATATTAATAAGCTTTATAAAAGGCTATATGGATGTTGTGGATTTAATTCCTTTTATTTTTATAGTTTTATGTTATGCTTTAGGGCTGTTAAATTTCTTTGATTCTTTTAAAATTTCTTTTTATTCAACAATAATGTTGAGCTCAATAGCAATAATATCAGTGTTTAAGGATATTATTTTGAATGGTTTTGTTGGTGGTATTAGGTCTATACCATTTTATTTTAGTGATGAATTGGTTTCAGCTACGGTAATGGCAGGTTATCTTTGTCTAGGTTTTTCATTTATATCATTGTTATTTTTTAATACTAAAAATAAATCTATAATATTATTATTTGTATTATTTAGTTTAATTTGTGCTATTCGTTTAGGGTCTAGAACACTGATTTTAATTGCTTTGTTTGGTTTTATTTCTACAAGTGTAATTATATTTATAGGTAGAAGTAAAAAACAAAATAAATATAATTTTTTAATCATGTCGACTCTAATAGTCTTATCTTTATTTTTCTATAAAAAAATAAGTGATATTTTAAATTATTATTTTTTAGATAGGATAGATAATGCAGATGCTAGTATTTCTGGAGGGGGGGGGAGATTTGAAAAATGGAGGTTATCTTTAGAAAAAATTTATGAAAATCCTTGGGGGTGGGAGGGGGAATATTATGCTCATAATTTTTCTTTAGATATAGCAAAAAATGTTGGAATTTTACCGGTCTTATTTTTTTTAGTTTGGCAGATTTTGATATTATCTTATATACCAAAATTAATTTATTCTAACCTAGACACTAAATATAAGATTTATTTTATATTTAATATTTTATTTGGATTTTTTTTGCTTAATTTTGAGCCAATATTTGATGGTTTCTTATATTTTTTGGCTCTTTATTGTATTATTATTGGATCAATTAGTAATTTGAATTATAGGAAATAAAATAGTGAATATTATTTTTGTAGGTGGACTTTTTCCAAGGGATTTCTATTCTAAATATATTGATAGTATTTCAAATGGCCTTCAAGTCGCTAGTGAAAACTTTCAAACAAGTTTTATTGATGGTTTATTATCTAATCAATATAAAATTAAAATTATTTCAGCTCCTTTTTTTCCTTATTATTCTAAAGATAGTAAAATAATGTATATAGAAGGTGGAGTGTGGAAATATAAGGAAAATGATTTTTATGGGGTTTCTTATCTAAATATTCCCTTTATAAAAAATCAATTAAAAATTAAAGGTTTAAAAAATTATATTAAAAAAAGCCTTTCAAGAGATTGTCAGAATATAATTTTTGTTTACTCAGCAAATTATGCTTATTTAAAGGCTGCTTTGGAGTTTGAAGGTCAAGCTACTATAGTGCCAATAATTACTGATTTACCTAAACATGTAAGTAGTTCTAATTTTCTTTATAATAAATATATTTCTATATTTGAAAATAATTTTTTTAAAAAAAATATAAATAAATTTGATGGGTATGTTTTTTTAACTAAATATGTTGCTGATTATTTAAAATTGGATTCGAGTAAATGCTTTATTATGGAAGGTATATATACTCCTATTAAAATAGCTAATAGTGAAAAAATAAAAAAAGAGAAGAATGTTGTTTTGTATACTGGAACACTTAAAGATATTTATGGGGTGAAGGATCTAATAGAATGCTTTAAATCAATTGAACATTATGAACTTTGGGTTTGTGGTGATGGGGAGTTAAAAAACTATATTATTGAGTGTGGAGTAAAGTATAAGAATATTAAATATTTGGGAATGCTTAATAAAACTGAAATCATAAAAATTCAAAAAACTGCAAGTGTTTTAATTAACCCGAGAAAGAATGAGCATGAATTAAATATGTACACCTTTCCTTCTAAAACAATGGAGTACCTAGCTTCTGGCACACCTGTTCTAATGTATAATTTAAGTGGCATACCTGATGAATATCATAAGTATCTTAATTTTATTGATCCCCAAATAGGTTTAAAAGATAATATTATTAATTTTTTTAAAAGAGATCTTAATAAATTAAATGAGACCGCAAGTGCAGCAAGGTCCTTTATTCTTAATGATAAAAACTCTACTAGACAAATTTATGAATTAATGGAATTTGTTGTTAATAAGTTAATCTAATGAGGAATGTATGATACTGCTAGATTCTGTTTTTATTAATAATAGTGGTGGGTTGGTTTTACTCAAGTATTTAGTTGAATATCTAGAAAAAGAGCTTAAAAATGTTTTTTATTTATTTGATAGGAGAGTTGAGTGTTATTTTAAACATATTCCAGATTCACGTAAGAAATATATTGCCAATTCCTTAATCGAGAGACATTTTTTTTATAAAGTGAATAAAACAAAATTTGATCAAGTTCTTTGTTTTGGGAACTTGCCCCCCACTATTAGATTGAAATCTAAAGTTTTAGTATATTTTCATCAACTTCTCTTTCTAAATCTCCCTAAAGACTTTTCTTTGAAAAATAAGTGTATATATAAGTTTAAACAATTTATTCTCAATTTTACTAAAGAAAATGCTGATATATGGTTAGTGCAAAGCGAAAATGTTAAATTGAGAATCTCGAAAAAATATTTATTGGGAAAAAATGAAAAAATTATAAAATTACCTTTTTATCCTAAGTTGGATTTCTCTAATTATATTATACATAGAGCTAAATTTAGTTTTTTGTATGTTAGTAATAGCTCTCCTCATAAAAATCATTATAGGTTAATTGAGTCTTTTTGTTTAGCTTATGATGAAGTACATAAAGGTAGTTTGGCAGTTACTGTACCAGATACAGATATAAATTTATGTAAGTATATTCAGCAGAAAATTGATTTAGGTTATCCTATTAAAAATTTTGGTTTTATAGATAGGGAAAAACTAACCGAACTTTATTTAAGTCATGAATATTTTATATTTCCCTCATTGGCTGAAAGTTTTGGATTGGGGTTGGCTGAAGCTATAGATGGTGGTTGTAAAATAATAGCATCAGACCTGAGCTATACTTATGAAGTTTGTGAGCCTTCATTAGTTTTTGATCCTATTAGTATAGCTTCTATACAAGCTGCCATAGTAACTGCTATTAAAAATCAATTACCTTGCGCAAAGAAATTAATTGAAAATGATCTTTCAAAGATTATGCAACTTCTAGTGGACTAAATATGTATTTTACAAATAAGATTCTTCTCATCACAGGCGGTACCGGTTCCTTTGGTAATGCTGTTCTAAAACGCTTTTTAGAAACAGACATTAAAGAAATACGAATATTTAGTCGTGACGAAAAAAAGCAAGATGATATGCGTAAAAAGTACCAATCATCTAAGCTGAAATTCTATATTGGTGATGTGCGTGACTATAACAGCGTTTTAAATGCAACACGTGGTGTCGATTATATTTATCATGCTGCAGCTTTAAAACAAGTCCCTTCGTGTGAATTTCACCCCATGGAAGCGGTTAAAACCAATGTGATTGGTACAGAAAACGTTTTAGAAGCAGCCATTCAAAACCACGTAAAACGTATTGTATGTTTAAGTACAGATAAAGCAGTTTACCCAATCAATGCCATGGGTATTTCTAAAGCCATGATGGAAAAAGTCATTGTAGCGAAATCACGTAATTTAGAAGAACTAGATACGACTATTTGCTGTACGCGTTATGGCAATGTTATGGCATCTCGTGGATCAGTGATTCCCTTATTTGTCGATCAAATTCGTCAAGGAAAGCCTTTGACAATAACAGATCCAGATATGACACGTTTTATGATGACTTTGGATGATGCTGTAGACCTGGTTTTATATGCATTTGAACATGGTCAAAATGGCGATATTTTTGTACAAAAAGCACCCGCAGCAACCATCCATGTTCTAGCGCAGGCTTTGACTCAGTTAGTAAATGTACCGGATCATCCTATTTCAATTATGGGTACGCGTCATGGTGAAAAAGCGTTTGAAGCCTTATTGAGCCGTGAGGAAATGGCGGTTGCTTTAGATCAAGGTTATTATTATCGTGTGCCTGCTGATCAGCGTGACCTAAACTATTCAAAATATGTTGAAGATGGCGATTTAAAAATTACTCAATATGAAGATTATAATTCCCACAATACCGAACGTTTAGATGTTGAAGGTATGAAAAAGCTTTTGCTTAAGCTGGAATTTATACGCGCCTTAACTCAAGGCCAATATATTGATCCCGAGGCTTAAACATGAAGATTTTAGTCACAGGCTCTAACGGCTTTATTGCAAAAAACTTGATTCAATTTTTATCAGAAAAATCTGATGTTGAAGTATTAAAGTTTCATCGAAATTCCACTGCGTCAGAATTAGAACAGTCTGTACTCGCAGCAGATTGGATTGTACATTTGGCTGGAGTTAATCGTCCTTTAAATGAACAAGAGTTTATTGAGGGAAATGTCACCCTCACGCAAAAAATAACAAATGTTCTTAAGCAGGCAGAAAAGCACACTCCAATTATTCTATCTTCATCTATTCAGGCTGAACGTGATAATACCTATGGTCAGAGTAAATTGGGTGGTGAACAGGCTTTATTGGAACTGCAGCAAAAGCAGGGCAATCCTGTGTATATTTGCCGTTTAGCCAATGTGTTTGGTAAGTGGTCACGTCCAAACTACAATTCGGCTGTGGCAACATTCTGCTATAACATTGCAAATGACCTACCTATTCAGATTCATGATGAAAATGCCATGATTCGATTGGTCTACGTAGATGACGTCGTAGAGTCATTCTGGAATATTATTCAGGGTACACAGCAGGTAAAACAAGTCTTTGCCATAGAACCTGAATATCAGATTAGTGTCGGTGAATTAGCGCAGACACTGAAAGGTTTTAAAGAGTCTCGCAATACATTGATTACTGATCGTGTCGGAACAGGTTTAAATCGTGCACTTTATTCAACCTATTTAAGTTTCTTAAAGCCTGAACAGTTTGACTATAGCCTACCCAAATATGGTGATCAGCGCGGAGTTTTTGTCGAAATGCTGAAAACGCCCGATGCAGGGCAGTTCTCTTACTTTACTGCACATCCGGGGATTACGCGTGGTGGCCATTATCACCACACCAAAACAGAAAAATTTTTGGTGATTAAAGGTAAGGCATTATTTAAGTTTAAGCATGTGGTGACAGGTGAGTTCTATGAGCTTGAAACTTGTGGTGATGAACCGCGAATTGTGGAAACTGTGCCAGGCTGGACGCATGACATTACCAATATTGGTGATGAAGAAATGGTGGTCATGTTATGGGCAAATGAAATTTTTGACCGTGAAAAACCAGATACCTATGCGATGCCATTAACGAATTAAGAGTTGAAATTGTGAAAAAATTAAAATTAATGACGGTCGTTGGAACTCGTCCTGAAATTATTCGTTTATCACGTGTTATGTCTACGTGTGATCAGTACTTCGATCATGTTCTAGTACATACAGGTCAAAACTATGATTATGAACTCAATGAAATCTTCTTTACCGATTTAGGTATTCGTAAGCCAGATCATTTTTTAAATGCTGCAGGCGCAACGGGTGCTGAAACGATTGGTAATGTCATTATTGCTGTAGATAAAGTATTAGAACAGGTTCAGCCAGAAGCATTACTGGTGTTAGGTGATACCAACAGCTGTATGGCGGTCATTCCTGCCAAGCGTCGTAAGATTCCAACCTTCCATATGGAAGCGGGAAATCGCTGCTTTGATATGCGTGTGCCAGAAGAAATTAACCGTCGTATTGTCGATCATACTGCTGACATTAATTTAACTTATAGTACGATCGCACGAGATTACTTGTTAGCAGAAGGCCTACCTGCAGATCAGGTGATTAAAACAGGTAGCCCAATGTTTGAAGTATTAAATCATTATAAGGCTAAAATTGAAGCATCAGATGTATTAGAGCGTCTGGGCTTAAAAGAACATCAATATTTTATTGTCAGTGCGCATCGTGAAGAAAATATTAATTCGGATCAAAACTTTTTAGATTTAGTTGAGATGCTGAATGCGGTAGCAGAAAAATACCAATATCCTGTGATTGTTTCAACACACCCTCGTACCCGTAAGCGTATTGAAGAACTCAATATTGAATTTCATCCACTCATTCAATTGTTAAAGCCACTCGGTTTTAGTGACTACAACAAGTTGCAACTTGCTGCAAAAGCGACTTTATCCGACAGTGGCACCATTAATGAAGAATCTTCTATTTTGAATTTTCCTGCTTTGAACTTGCGTCAGGCGCATGAACGTCCTGAAGGAATGGAGGAGGCTGCGGTGATGATGGTGGGTTTAACAGCTGAACGTATTTTGCAAGGTCTCGATATTCTGGATCATCAACCACGTGGTGAAGAAAGATTGCTGCGTTTAGTCGCTGACTATAGTATGCCAAATGTGAGTGAAAAGGTTGTGCGAATTATTTTAAGCTATACCGACTATATCAACCGTGTGGTGTGGAAGAAGTACTAATGAGAATCTTGTATATCACTCAGTTTTTTAATCCTGAACCATCATTTAAAGGTCTAAAATTCGCGAAAGACATGCAAAGTTATGGTCATGAGTTCGAGGTACTTACAGGTTTTCCAAACTATCCAGAAGGGAAAATATATACTGGCTATAAATTAAAACCATATCAACATGAAGTATTAGAAGGTATTGCTGTGCACCGAGTCTGGCTATATCCAGATCATAGTGCGTCAGTACTTAAACGTATAGCAAATTATGTTAGTTTTTTTATAACTGCATTAATTGCCGGTTTGTTTATCGTCAGAAAATTTGATGCGATTCATGTTGCCGCCACTCCTTTAAATATAGGATTAGTTGGAGTGATTTTGGGAAAAATTTTTAACAAACCTGTATTGAGTGATATACAAGACATATGGCCTGATTCTCTAGCTGCGACAGGGATGTTAAAAAACCCTAAAGCTTTAAAATTTATATCTTATTTCTGTAACTGGTCTTATCGTAATTCTAAAAAAATTACTGTGATATCGAAAGGTTTTAGAGATTTATTAATTCAGCGTGGTGTTCCAGAAAATAAGATTGAAATTATCTATAATTGGTCCGGGTTAGAGGGAGTATTACCTACTGGTAATCATCAACTCAAATATGTTGAAAATATTTTCAATGTAACATTTGCTGGGAATATGGGTAAAGCTCAAGATTTAACTAACGTAATTTTGGCTGCAGAATTACTGAGCAAAGAACATCCTGAAATTATCTTTAATTTTATTGGAGATGGTATTGAAAAGCAGAATTTAGTCGATTTGGTCACCAAGAAAAATTTAAACAATGTAGTTTTCTATGATCGTGTAAAAAGTTCAGAAGTTATAGGCTATTTGGAAGAATCAGATTGTCTCTTAATCAGCTTAAAAAAAGATCCCCTATTTGAAATTACAGTACCTTCAAAAACTCAAGCCTATTTGTCTTTGGGAAGACCTATCGTGAGTACAGTTTTAGGTAATGCAGCAGATTTAGTAGAGAAGGCTGAAGCAGGCTATGTTATAGAGCCTTCAAATCCAATTAAACTGGCAGAGGCAATTATTAAGTTATCAGAGTTAAGTAAGCTAGAGCTAGAGAAAAAAGGGTTAAGTGCAAAGAATTTCTATGAAAAAAACCTTTCAAGACAAGCTAGTTTAAATAAATTTTCTGATACTTTTAATGCAATGAAGGATTAAGAATGATTTATAAATTTTTTTTTAAAAGACTATTGGATCTAATTGCTTCAACACTTGTATTTATTTTATTAAGTCCAGTTTTTCTAGTGGTCATGATTTTACTAAGTTTAGCGAATAAAGGTTCTCCTTTTTTTTCCCAACAACGTCCAGGAAAAAATGAGAAAATATTTAGCATCATTAAGTTTAAAACGATGAATGATGCTAAAGATGATCAAGGTAATCTTTTACCTGATGCTCAAAGGCTAACTAAGATTGGTAGTTTTATTAGAAAAACTTCACTTGATGAAATGCCTCAATTAATTAATGTGATTAAAGGGGATATGTCATTAATTGGACCTAGGCCTCTATTTGTAAGATACCTACCGTATTATACAAATAGAGAAGCACTACGTCATAGTGTAAGACCCGGTATAACTGGATTAGCCCAAGTCAATGGTAGAAACTTTTTAGACTGGAATAGTCGTTTAGAACTGGATGCTCAATATGTGGAGAATATTAGTTTTATTAATGATATAAAAATTGCGTTATTAACTATTAAAAATGTTATAGCTAGAAAGGATATTGCAGTAATTCCGGGAGCTATTGGCAAACCTTTAGATATTGAGCGATCCAAAAAATGAAATTTCGCCTACTAAATGAAAAAGACTTACTTTTACGGGTCAAATGGATGAATGATGTACGAATTTATTCTACTATGCATTTCAAACCACCTATTTTAATGGAAGATACCATTCAGTGGTTTAATATTAATAAAGAAAATAGTCAACGTGAAGATTTTGTTTTCGAGACATTGGATGGCGATGTATTAAGTATGTCGGGTTTAACTGGACTAGATACTGATATTTTGAAAATGGAGTCTTACATTTTTGTTGACCCAGATACCAAAGCAAAAGGCCTAGGTAAGAAAACATTATTTTTACAATGTGTTTATGCTTTTGAAATTCTAAAAATAAATAAAATCTATGCTTATATTGATTCAGATAATTTTGCATCCCAAAGATTATATACTAAAATTGGATTTAAAAAAGAAGGTATATTACGTAATGAAACTAGAAGAGAAAATGGTTTTATAGATCGTTATTATTATGGTTGTTTCATAGGTGATCTAGATAAAAGTTTATTTCAATATCAGGTTAATTATGACTGTAAAGAGATTATACTTTTATGATTATTTATCAAGAAATCTATCAAGCAGAGATTAATCAAAACATCACTATTATTCGGGATGATTTGTATCCATTCTTAGGTGGTGGTAATAAAGGTCGCAAAATTGATAGTATTGGCCAAGAAATTTTAGATAATTCATATAGTGCTGTAGTAACAACTGGTGGTATACAATCGAACCATTGCCGAGCAACTGCTGTTTTTTGCGCGCAACATCATTTGCAATGTACATTAGTGTTACATGGTGATAAAGAAAAATTTTTAAAAGAATCTGGTAACGCAAAAATAATGCGAATGTCAGGTGCAAAGATTATTTTTGTTGAACAATCTGTAGATATAGGTCCAATAATGGATCAGTCGATGCAGCAATATCATAATTTAGCTTTAAAACCTTATTATTTATGGGGTGGTGGTCATAATCTCCAAGGCGGTAAAGCTTATATTGATGCTGTCACTCAATTGGATCAGCAGTTAGAAATAGATTATTTATTCGTTGCTTGTGGTACCGGTTCTACCCAGGCAGGAATAATGGCGGGTTTGTCGAAAAAAAATATGCCTTGTAAAGTAATTGGTATATCTGTTGCGAGAAATCAGCAATCTGCACAAGAACATGTAGCTAATTTTTATAATCAGCTTTGTGAAAGTTTTTCTATTCAGAGACAACATGAAACTATTGTCTTGGATGATTATTTGTGTGGTGGTTATGAACAGTATAATGATGAATTGAAAAAATTATCTGCTAATTCAATTCGTGATTATGGCTTCGCGTTGGATACAACTTATAGTGGCAAAGCATTCTTGGGTATGCAGCAGTACGTATTAAAGCACAATCTGCAAGGTAATATCCTGTTTTGGCATACTGGTGGAATTTTTAATTTTTTGGCTTAAATTAACTTATGAATATTTTATTTACATGTGCTGGACGTCGTAATTATCTCATTAATTATTGTAAGCAAGCATTAAATGGTCAAGGTATAGTCTTGGCTACCGATATGAGTAAACTTGCTCCAGCAATGTCTGATGCAGATATCAGCTTACTTGTTCCTTCTATTTATAGTGAAGATTATATTCCAGAATTATTTAGTATTGTTAAAGAGTATCATATCAATGCGATTATATCTTTAAATGATCTTGAATTACCTATTCTGGCTCATCATAAACAAGCCTTTGCTGATCTGGGCGCAAAAATTATTGTATCAGATAGTTCGGTAATTGATATTTGTTTTGATAAAATTAAAACGCGTGATTTCTTAACTTCTATTGGTCTTAATACCCCCCAGACGTTTACTAATTATAATCAAGCATTACAGGCGATTAAAGAAGGTCAATTAACTTTTCCACTTGTTTTAAAACCAAGGTGGGGCAGTGCTTCAATTGGAATCGAATTTCCGGAAAGTCTTGAAGAATTTGAATTAGCTTATAAGCTGCTAATGATTAAATTAAAGAACACAATTCTATTTGAGGCGAGTAAGAACGAATTAGATGCAGCCATCTTGATTCAACAGAAATTGAATGGACCAGAATATGGCATGGATATCGTAAATGACTTGGATCAAGAATATTTTACGACAGTAGTGCGTAAAAAACTTTCTATGCGGGCTGGAGAAACAGATAAAGCGGTTTCTGTTATTGACCAGCGTTTTTCAGATATTGGCGAAAAAATATCAACTAATTTAAAACATATTGGTAATTTAGATTGTGATGTGTTCGAGCAGGATGGTGAGTTGTATGTGCTTGAATTGAATCCACGTTTCGGTGGTGGATATCCTTTTTCACATGAAGCCGGTATGAATACTATTCAGGCCTATTTAGCTTGGTTAGCTGATGAAAAACTAGAGAGTTCTTTTAATCAATATAAAGCTGATCTCGTATTTTCTAAGTGTGATCGTCTTATTCGTATTTAATTTTTAGGGAATACAACATGCTAAATACTGCATTTGAACCATGGCCAAGTTTTACTCAGGAAGAAGCGGATGCGGTTTCCCAGGTTTTATTGTCGAATAAAGTCAACTACTGGACCGGACAGGAATGCCGCGAGTTCGAAAAAGAATTTGCCCGGTTCGCAGAAACCCAGTATGCAGTGGCTTTAGCTAATGGAACCGTGGCACTCGATGTTGCTTTAAAAGCCTTAGGCATTGGCGCCGGGGATGATGTAATTGTCACCTCACGCACCTTTCTGGCATCGGCCAGTTCGATTGTGACGGCTGGAGCAAATCCTATTTTTGCTGATGTTGAGCTGGATTCACAGAATATTTCTGCTGAAACCATCCAAGCAGTACTGACCCCAAATACCAAAGCGATTATTTGTGTGCATCTGGCAGGCTGGATGTGCGACATGGACCCGATCATGCAACTGGCTGCCGATAAAGGCCTGTATGTGATTGAAGACTGTGCACAGGCGCATGGAGCAAAATATAAAGGTAAATCTGCCGGTTCAATCGGTCATGTTGCGGCCTGGTCCTTCTGTCAGGACAAGATTATGACGACAGGCGGTGAAGGTGGTATGGTCACCACCAATGACGAAACCCTGTGGAAAAAAATGTGGTCCTATAAAGACCATGGCAAAAACTTTGACAGCATCTATAACAAGCAGCATCCACCGGGTTTCCGCTGGCTGCATGATTCCTTTGGTACCAACTGGCGCATGATGGAAATGCAGGGTGTGATCGGGCGCATCCAGCTGAAAAAAATGCCGGAATGGACTGCAAAACGCCTTGCCAATATGGAAAAAATTTATGCTGCATTTGCAGACAGTCCATATTTTACTGTGCATCGTCCATCCGATGATTATGTACATGCAGCTTATAAATGTTATGTGCAGGTCAATATTGATGTTTTGCCTGAAGGCTGGTCACGTGACCGGATCATGCAGGAAATCAGTGCGCAGAATGTGCCTTGTTTCAGTGGCTCCTGTTCAGAAGTTTATCTCGAGCATGCTTTTGATGATACGCCATGGCGTCCAGCACAGCGTTTGAAAAATGCGCAGCAATTGGGTGAAACCAGTCTGATGTTTTTAGTTCATCCTACTTTAAGTGATGAAAGTATTAACAAAACAGTCACCGCAATTCAACAGGTGATTCATAGAATAGTTGCTTAAACTTTAAGAATATAAGTGCACCGTGTTCGGTGCACTTAACTTATATAGAATATGTTTTTAAGTTACTCATCGCATTGTGACTTATTAAAAATTTATTAGAATTGAGACAACGCATCCAGTGAAATCGATCATTACGCCCTTTGTAGAATCACCACGAGTCGCCAAACTCGCATTTTTGATTATTCTGGATTTTTGTACTTTTCCTGTCTTGATCTGGCTCTGTTATGCCATTCGTAGCTTTGATCTAGGTGCAGAGGTAGTACCAAATCTGCCGTTTGGTACGCTTTGGGTCAGTGGGATTGCAGTTGCATCGCTGCTTATCTGTGGGGTCTACCGCTTTATTGTCCGCACTTATAATGAAGTGTTTATGATCAAAATGGGACTGGCGACGGCGTTGACTGTCGCTGGTCTTTATGCACTGGCTTATTTTACTCCGGCATTTATTCCGACCTCTATTCCGCTGATGTTTGGCTTTATGATGTTTGCCTGGATCTGGTTTAGCCGGGGGATCATCCGTTTTATTATCCGTTCCTATTTACAGGCTGACGTACAGAAAAAACGCATTGCGATTTATGGGGCCGGGAATGCGGGTCAACAGGTTGCTGCTGCACTGTATCGCTCCAATGCACATTTACCGGTCATGTTTATTGATGACAAACGCTCGTTGACCGGACAGCAGCTGGGGCGACTCAAAGTTTATGATGCCCAGACTGCCCTAAAACTCATGCGCAAGCAAAAAATTGATGAAATTCTGATTGCTTTGCCCTCAGTGGGGCGAGTCCGTAAAAGTGAAATCATTAAATTTTTAGAGCCGGCACATCTCAAAATTACCGAAATTCCGGGATTAACCAAACTGGTGGATGGTGAAATCCGGGTTTCGGATATTCAGGAAGTCGATATTATTGACTTGCTGGGACGTGACCCGGTACCGCCGGTTCCAGCACTTCTGAGTAAAAATATTCAGGATAAAGTGGTCATGGTCACCGGTGCAGGGGGGTCGATTGGTTCAGAATTGTGTCGCCAGATCGTAAAAAACCAGCCGGCAAAAATCATCATTTTCGAGTTAACTGAATTCGCGCTGTATAGTATTGAAAAAGAATTAAGTTTAACTGCAACTTGTGAAATTATACCTATCCTGGGGTCGGTTCTAGATGAGAGTAAACTGGAACGTGTAATTGAACAGTATGGCGTGCAAACGGTTTATCATGCTGCGGCTTACAAGCATGTCCCACTGGTAGAATGTAATCCACTAGCGGGCCTGAAAAATAATGCGGTGGGAACGGCGTTTAGCGTGAATGCTGCGGTGAAGAAAGGTGTAGAAACCTTTGTGCTGATCTCAACTGATAAAGCGGTCCGTCCAACCAATGTTATGGGTGCCAGTAAACGTATGGCAGAACTTTACTGTCAGGCGATGGCAGAGGCACAACAGCAGACCCAGATCAGTATCGTCCGTTTTGGTAATGTGCTCGGTTCTTCGGGTTCTGTAGTGCCGCTATTCAAGCAGCAAATTGCCAAAGGTGGCCCGATTACCGTGACTCATCCGGATGTGACCCGCTACTTTATGACCATTCCGGAAGCCTCACAGCTGGTGATTCAGGCTGGTGCCTTAGGCTTGGGCGGCGATGTGTTCCTGCTGGATATGGGTGAGCCGGTGCGTATTCAGGATCTGGCCCGTCAAATGATTGCTTTAAGTGGACTGAAAGTCCGTGATGAGCAGTATCCGGATGGTGATATCGAAATTCAGTATGCTGGTTTGCGTCCAGGGGAAAAGCTGTATGAAGAACTGCTCATTGATCAGGAAAATACCGAAATTACGTCACATAGTCGTATCCTAAGATCATTTGAAAAACACGTTCCGTTACAGGAAATTACACAGGTGTTTGATAAAATCCAGGCACTTTCTGCCACGCAGACAGATATCGACTGGGCCTTATCACAGCTTGAATATTATGTTGATGGCTATCAACGTGGTAAAGAAATTAAAGTTAATTAAGTGAAGTTTATTTATGATTAAAAAAGCCATTTTGCCGGTCGCAGGTCTGGGTACACGTTTTCTTCCAGCCAGTAAATCTATTCCAAAGGAAATGGTAACTGTCGTTGACCGCCCCGCTATTGAATACGTGGTAAAAGAGGCAGTTGCTGCTGGAATTGAGCAGATTATTTTAGTGACACATTCATCAAAGGCTTCGATTGAAAACTATTTTGACCGCAGTTTTGAGCTGGAAACCACCTTGGAGCAAAAAAAGAAATTTGACCTGCTTAAGGAAATTACTGAAATCCTGCCGCCGCATGTCAGTGTGATCAGTGTACGTCAGCCGCAGCCTTTGGGCCTTGGTCATGCCGTGCTGTGTGCCAAAAGTGTGGTCGGTGATGATGATTTTGCTGTACTGCTCCCAGATGTTTTAGTTAAAGATTCAGACACAGAAAATGATTTAAGCCTGATGATTCAGCGTTTTAATGAATCAGAAGCTTCGCAGATTATGGTTGAAGCTGTACCAGATCATCTGGTGGATCAGTATGGCATTGTTGATGTCGCAGCGACACCAGAAGAAGGACAAAGCACCGTGATGCAAGGGATTGTAGAAAAGCCAGCGGTGGGAGCGGCGCCTTCAAATTTATCGGTAGTGGGTCGTTATATCCTGCCGGCAAAAATCATGCAGTTACTGGAACAGACGCCACGTGGTGCAGGCAATGAAATCCAGCTGACTGATGCAATTGCCATGCTCCAGCAGACCGACTCGGTAGAAGCTTACCGTATGAAAGGCCAGACCTTTGACTGTGGCAGCAAACTGGGTTATCTCAAAGCGGTATTGCACTATGGTGTGGATCATCCAAAACTGGGTGAATCTTTTAAAGCTTTAATTCAAGAACTGAAACTATAAAACAGACTTTAAGAATCAGAAGGAAGCTTATGAACATTGCAGTATTTGGTCAGACTCTGTATGCCGGTGTCATGGCAGCCTTACTGGCAGAATGTGGTCATCAGGTCTACTGGTGTGATTTGCTGAAAAAACCGTCTTCCGAACAGGTTTATGCACAGGATGAAGCCGTACAGCAATTACTGAACAAACAGCACGCCAAGGGCTTTTTACAATACTGCAAGTTTGAGGCCATTCCTTTAGATGTCGATGTTTATCTGTTCAGTCTCAGTCCGACTGAAGAAATTCAGGGTCTGGAAATCTTGCGTGAGCTTAAGCTGCGTCCAATTATTCATCCAAAACTGATGATTAACGCCTCTACCTTGGGCCTGCATGGCACTGAAAAATTCCAGCAGATTCTGTCGGAAGATCACTGGATCTATTTACCGGATGTGATTCAGGAAGGTAATGCCTTACGTAGTCTGACCGAAGCCAGCCAGCTTATTGTCGGCTATAGCAATGAAACCGCGAAAACGCTTTTGAAGGAACTGCTCAGGCCGTTATTCCCGCGTGAACAGCAATACCTGTTTATGCCGGTTCTGGATGCCGAATTTACCAAACTGAGTGTGTCCGGCATGCTGGCGACGCGGATCAGCTATATTAATGATCTGGCTCTGGTGGCTGAAAAACTTGGTATTGATATTGAGCATGTACGTCAGGGGCTGGCAGCAGATAGCCGGATTGGTTCGTCTTATCTGTATCCGGGGGCCGGGTTTGGTGGCGAAAACTTCTCGCATGATATTCAGATTCTGGCCAGTACTGTGTCAGGCACCGGCGCGAAAAGCCAGTTAATGGCTCAGGTCTGGGAAATTAATGAGCAGCAAAAAGAACTGCTATTTCGCAAGCTTTGGAATTATTACCATGGTGATCTGGCCGGGAAAACTGTAGCGATCTGGGGAGCATCCTTTAAGGAAAATACCTCGCGTATCCAGCAATCCCCGATTCATGCCATGTTGACTGCACTCTGGGCGCAAGGGGTGACCGTCAAGCTGCATGATCCGCAAGCCCTGGCGGAAATTGAAAAAGTCTACGGGCAACGCGATGATCTGGTGTATTGCACAGATCAGTACGAGGCCGTAAATGGAGCACATGCCCTATGCGTGCTCACAGCCTGGAAACAATACTGGAATCCCAATTACCGCAGCCTGTTGAATCATATGCAGCATCCACTGATTCTGGATGGACGTAATATCTATAATCCGGACTATATGAAA
Source organism: Acinetobacter sp. ASP199 (assembly GCF_022700675.1). Classification (NCBI taxonomy): domain Bacteria; kingdom Pseudomonadati; phylum Pseudomonadota; class Gammaproteobacteria; order Moraxellales; family Moraxellaceae; genus Acinetobacter; species Acinetobacter sp. ASP199. Next base: position 2,949,628 of record NZ_CP062182.1, on the reverse strand, counting down.
GCACAGGGCTTTGCCTATAAAGGAGTGGGACGTTAATGAGTACGATTCAGCAACCTTATCCCCTCGAACAGAAAGATACTGTTTTAAGCCGGTTAAATAATTTAAAACAGCAGTTTGAACACAAGCATCTGCAAGAGCTATTTCAGCAAGATCCTCAGCGTTTTCAGCATTTTTCGGTGAACTTGCAGCCAGTAACCTTTGATTTTAGTAAACACCGGATAGATCAAGAGGTGTTGCAGACACTGGTGCAACTGGCGCAGGCACAAGATCTGAAGCAGTGGATCAAACGCCTGTTTTCCCAAGAACAGGTGAACTATACCGAGCAGCGTGCTGCAATGCATTGGGCCTTACGTTTGCCAGAGCAGAATGAGCAGCATCCTGAATTGGCTGCTGAGGTGCATACCCAGCTGCAACGCATGTTTACTCTGGTGGAAAAAATCCATGCCGGACAGTATCGCGGTGCCACCGGTGAAGTGATTCAGGATGTGGTCAATATCGGGGTAGGTGGCTCAGATTTGGGACCGCTGATGGTCAGTCAAGCCCTGTCTGACTTTAAACAGCCCACTCAGCGCCCCCTAAATGTACATTTTGTGTCGACCATGGATGGCAGCCAGCTGTCTGATCTGCTGCATAAGCTGCGCCCTGAAACCACGCTGTTTATTATCTCCTCCAAATCTTTCGGCACGATTGACACTTTGTCCAATGCACAAACGGTACGTCTGTGGCTGGAAAAAGCCTTGGGCCAAGACCTGTGCACGATCCAGCATCATTTTATTGGCGTCTCGACCAAGCCGGAAAAAATGACTGCTTGGGGGATTGCACCAGAAAACCAGTTCCTGCTCTGGGACTGGGTCGGAGGCCGTTATTCGCTGTGGTCCTGTATTGGCTTACCTATTGCATTGACTATCGGAGTACAGGGTTTTCAGCACTTTTTAGCAGGTGCTTATGCGGTGGATGAGCATTTCCAGACTGCTCCATTTGAACAGAATATTCCAGTGCTGATGGGACTATTAGGTGTCTGGAATAACAACTTCCTGGATATCCAGACCCATGCCGTACTGCCATATGACGGTCGTTTGAAATATTTTGCCTCTTATTTGCAGCAGCTGGAAATGGAATCTAATGGTAAATCCATTCAGCGCAATAGTGAAAAAGTAGACTGGGATACCTGTCCGATTATCTGGGGAGAAGTCGGGCCGAATGCCCAGCATGCTTTCTATCAATTATTGCATCAGGGCACCCAGTCGGTCAGCAGTGATTTTATTGCCCCAGTACAGCGTTATAATGCCAACCAGTTTACCTATGCCGATAATGCCGATGCGCTGATTGAGCAGCATCATTTGGCCCTGTCCAACTGTCTGGCGCAGTCACGGCTGCTGGCCTTTGGTAATCAGGCGCTGGATGCCAGTGAACTGACTGATCTACCGGCGTATAAGCAGTATGCAGGTAACCAGCCCAGCTCGACCATTTTAATGCAAGAGCTCAATCCTTATAGTCTGGGGATGCTGATCGCCATGTATGAACATAAGGTGTTTGTGCAGTCAGTGCTGTGGAATATCAATCCTTTTGACCAGTGGGGCGTCGAAAAAGGCAAGGAAATTGCCAATCAGCTCTTGCCGATTTTAAATGGTGAACAGACGGATGTGTCTGCACTGGATGCCTCGACACAAGGTTTAATTGCAATATTAATGGGGAAACAACGTGGCTAAAGTCTTGGTAACCGGTGGGGCCGGTTATATCGGTTCACATACCTGTCTGGAATTATTAAATGCCGGACATGAAGTCGTGGTATTAGATAATCTTTCTAATAGTTCTGAAGAATCTCTGAATCGTGTGCAGGCTTTAGCTTCAAAATCTTTGGACTTTATTCAGGGTGATATTCTAGATCAGGATATTCTGAATCGGATTTTTAGTACTTATCAAATTGATGCCGTGATCCATTTTGCCGGTTTAAAAGCGGTAGGGGAAAGCCAGCAAGTTCCACTAAAATACTTTGAAAATAATATTTCAGGTTCCATCAGTCTGGTACAGGCCATGCAGCGCGCTGGGGTTTTCCGTCTGGTGTTTAGCTCATCCGCCACGGTATATGATGAAGCCAATATCTCGCCTTTAAATGAAGACATGCCAACCGGGATACCGAGCAATAACTACGGTTATACCAAGCTGATTGTAGAGCAGCTATTACAAAAGCTATCGGTATCTGATGAACGCTGGTCGATTGCCTTGCTGCGTTATTTTAATCCGGTTGGTGCGCATAAAAGCGGACAAATAGGGGAAGACCCGCAAGGGATTCCAAATAACCTGATGCCGTATGTGACTCAGGTGGCGGTTGGTCGTCGTGAAAAATTATCAATCTTTGGGGATGATTACGATACGGTCGATGGGACTGGGGTACGGGATTATATCCATGTGGTGGATCTGGCCAATGCGCATTTATGTGCACTCAATAACCGTCTTGATGCACATGGCTGTCGTGCCTGGAACATCGGTACGGGACAGGGCTGTTCAGTTTTGCAAATCAAGAATACCTTTGAACAGGTCAATGCGGTGCAGATTCCATTTGAAATCGCGCCCCGTCGTGAAGGCGATGTGGCGACGTCTTTTGCCGACAATACCCGTGCAGTCCAGGAGCTGGGCTGGCAGCCACAATATGGTCTGGAAGATATGCTGGCAGATAGCTGGAACTGGCAGAAACAGAATCCGCAGGGTTATCGCTAAAATTCTTTTAATTGTATAAATAAAATGGGAGTTCAACAATTGAACTCCCATTTTATTGTGCTTGATCTAGGAAGATTAACCTTGAATCAGCTGGGTCAGTTCATCCACATAGTCTTGCATCGGTTTTGGATTTCGGTCCGCCCGTGTTTCAATATTCAGGCGCAATAACGGCTCGGTATTGGATGCACGTACATTCACACGCCATGCATCAAATTCCAGGCTGACACCATCTGTCTGATCAATTTCTGGATTTTGATCTGCATAGTGATCAAAGATTTTCTGGATAGTCGTTTGAGTATCGGCAACCTTGAAGTTAATTTCACCTGAACATGGAAATTTGGCAATCATCTCTTCAACCAGAGCCGATAATGGTTTTTGTGTCTCAGATAAAACAGACACGGCCAATAGCCAAGGAATCATCCCACTGTCACAGTAGGCGAAGTCACGGAAGTAGTGATGCGCACTCATTTCACCACCATATACGGCATTATGTTCACGCATTTTTTCTTTAATAAAGGAATGACCAGACTTGGACTGGATTGCTTGACCTTTGAACTGTTCAACAATATCCAATGTGTTCCAGACCAGACGCGGGTCATGCACAATCTTTTCACCGGCCTGTTTCAGCAGGAACGCCTGTGCCAGCAGACCGACAATATAATAGCCTTCAATGAACTGGCCTTTTTCATCGAACAGGAAACAGCGGTCAAAGTCGCCATCCCAGGCAATCCCCATATCCGCACCATGCTGAATGACTGCCTCACGGGTGCTGTCACGGTTTTCAACCAGAATTGGATTCGGAATCCCATTTGGGAAGTTACCATCCGCTTCATGGTGAATCTTGATAAATTCAACTGGAATGTTTACAGCTTTAAATTTGTCTTCAATTGCATCAATCACATGACCTGCAGCACCATTACCGGCATTCACCACCAGTTTTAACGGGCGAACTTTTACAGGGTCGATATATGTCATTAGATGATCGACAAATTCAGGCAGGATATTATATTTTTCTGTGGTGCCTTTAACGGCAACGTCTTTAAATTCGCCTGATTCTGCTAAAGCCTGAATCTCTTTAAGACCAGTGTCAGCACTGATCGGACGGGCATTTTCACGCACCAGTTTCATGCCGTTATAATCCATCGGGTTATGACTGGCAGTGACTTCAATACCACCTTGCACATCTAAATGGAAGGCACCAAAATAAACTTCTTCAGTCCCGGTCATACCTAAATCCAGGACATTCACGCCCGCATCATTTAAACCGCGGATAGTGGCCTGTTTTAAATCTTCACTGCTAAGGCGCACATCACAACCGACCACAACGGTTTTGGGCTGGTAAATTTGTCCATAGGCGCGACCAATTTTATAAGAAATCTCTTCATTGAGTTCGCTGCCCAATCTGCCGCGAATGTCATAGGCTTTAAAGCAGGTGAGGTTTGTCATAGGTATATCCATTCATATCAAGCAATGAAAAGGCTGGTCGAGCCAGCCTTTTTAGTTTTTATTCAACAGTGACAGATTTTGCAAGATTACGGGGTTGATCGACATCGGTACCGCGTAATACAGCCACATGATAAGACAGCAATTGCACAGGAATACTGTAAACAATTGGCGCAAGAATTGGATCAACAGTTGGTATAAAGACCACATGTTGACGGTCTTTGGCTTTAATGCCACTGTTCTCATCAGCAAAAACAAACAGTTCACCACCACGGGCCTGAACTTCTTCCATATTGGATTTTAGTTTATCCAGCATGTCATCCTGCGGAGCCATAATCACGACTGGCATATCGTTGTCGACCAAGGCCAATGGACCATGCTTCAGTTCGCCTGCCGCATAACCTTCAGCATGAATATAGGAAATTTCCTTCAGCTTCAAGGCGCCTTCTAGTGCAATTGGGAAATGTGTACCACGGCCCAGGAACAGACAGTGTTGTTTTTCTACAAACAGTTCAGAAAGACGTAAAATTTCATCATCATGATGCAAGGTGTCCAGAATCACTTTTGGCATATGCCATAAGTCAGTACTAATGGCTGTGACCTGTTCTGCTGAAATTGTATTTTTGACGGTACCTAGTTTTAATACCAACAGCATCAGTGCAGCCAGCTGAGTGGTAAAAGCTTTGGTTGAGGCCACACCAATCTCAGGACCTGCCAAAGTCAGCAGGCTATAATTGGTTTCACGGACCATCGAAGAGGTTGCCACGTTACAGATCGTCATCGTGGTGATGTCCAGTCCTTTAGCAGCGGCACGTTTCTGTGTATCACGTAATGCAGCTAAGGTATCTGCAGTTTCACCAGATTGGGAAATACATACATAGAGGGTGTGATTTACAATCACTGGAGTACGATAACGGAATTCGCTGGCAATTTCGACTTGGCAAGGCAGATCAATCAGCTGTTCAAACCAGTATTTGGCAATCATACCGGCATGATAACTGGTACCGCAGGCAATAATCTGGATTTGCTGAATTTTTGAGAAGTCCTGTTCTGCACAAGCAAGGAAATCTTCGCGCAGATCGTTACCATTTAAGGCTTGTGATATGGTCTGTTTGATTGCTTCAGGCTGCTCATAAATTTCCTTGAGCATATAGTGCTTGTATTCACCTTTAGACGCATTGCTGACGGCAGCATCCAGTTCCTTGACCGGGCGATCGACCAGTTGACCATCGACAAACACTTCAATCGTGGTGCGGGTCAAACGGGCAATATCACCTTCTTCAAGATAGATAAAACGGTTGGTAATCGGAAGCAGCGCCAGCTGGTCAGAGCTAATAAAGTTTTCACCAATACCGACACCAATCACCAGCGGAGAACCTTCACGCACGGTAATTAGTTCATCCGGGTGGTCAGTATGTACGATGCCCAGTGCATAAGCACCTTTTAGCTGAGGAACCACTTGGCGTACAGCTTCTAACAGGCTCGGGGTAGATTTCAGTGCATCATTGATCAGATGGGCAACCACCTCAGTATCGGTCTGGGAGGTAAACACATAGCCTAAAGCTTCAAGATCATCTTTGAGTTCCTGATAGTTTTCAATAATCCCGTTATGAACCACTGCAACATTTTCAGAAATATGTGGATGCGCATTTTCTTCAGTCGGTTTGCCATGCGTTGCCCAGCGTGTATGTGCAATACCGAGGGAACCGCTAATCTGTGATTCATTAACAGCCTGTTCAAGGTTTGCCACTTTACCGACCCGACGTTCACGCAGGACCTGGCTATTGTGAATGAGCGCCAAACCCGCTGAATCATAACCACGGTATTCCAGGCGTTTTAAGCCTTCAATCAAAATATTGGTAATACTACGTTCCGCAATGCCACCGACAATACCACACATATTTGTTCCCCTTATTTCTTGATTTTTTGCGGACGTGGATAGTTTTCTTTGGCAAACTGCTTTGAACGTTCTACCGCTAAACTGTTCTCTGCCACATCACGGGTAATCGTCGAGCCTGCACCGACTGTAGCACCGTTGCCAATTCTCACAGGTGCAACCAATGAACTGTTTGAACCAATAAAGGCCTGATCACCAATAATTGTTTTAAATTTGTTGGCGCCATCATAATTGCAGGTAATGGTACCTGCACCAATATTTGAGCCTGCACCAACTTCAGCATCACCTAAATAAGTGAAGTGATTGGCTTTTGAGCCTAGACCAATCGTCGTATTTTTTACTTCAACGAAGTTACCAATATGGACTTCATTTGCTAATTTCGCACCTGGGCGTAAACGTGCGAATGGACCAATTTGCGCATGTTCACCCACAATCGCACTATCAAATACGCTATACGGTTGAACTTTGGTACCTGCTGCGATTTTAGTATTTTTAATGACACAGCCTGCGCCAATTTCAACGCCATTACCAAGTTCACAGTCACCTTCAATGATTACGTTGATATCAATACGCACATCTTGACCGACAGTTAAATTGCCACGGAGGTCAAAACGGCTTGGATCAATCAGATGCACGCCTTGTTGCATGAGTTTTTTCGCTTGATCAGCTTGGTATTGACGTTCTAAAGCCGCCAGTTGTACACGATCATTCACACCTTCAACTTCAAAAGCTTGTTCAGGTTGTACCGATGCGACTTGCATACCATCTGCGAGTGCCATAGCCACGATATCCGTCAGGTAATATTCACCTTGTGCATTGTTATTGCTAAGGAGGGGTAACCACTGATGTAATTTGGCATTGCTGACAGCATAGATACCAGTATTGATTTCCTTGATTTGACGTTGTTCGTCAGATGCATCTTTATGTTCAACGATGGCTTGGATGGCGCTATTTTCACGCACGATACGGCCGTAACCATTGGCATCAGGCAGGGTTAGGGTGACCAGACCAATACCAGTTGCTGCAGTCGCATCGAGTAATTTTTGCAAGGTCACAGGATTAATGCAGGGTACATCACCAGAAAGAATGAGTGATACACCGTCGCGAGGCAGAACTGGCAAAGTCATCTGTACCGCATGACCGGTACCGAGCTGTTCAGCCTGTTCTACCCATTTAATATCGTGTTGTAGAAATGCTGACTGAACCCGGTCACCACCATGACCATAAATCGTAATAATATTATCTGCGTTTAATTTTTTTGCTGTTTCAATCACATGCCCGAGTAATGGACGTCCTGCAAGTGGTTGTAACACTTTTGGTAAAGATGAGCGCATGCGCGTACCTTTACCTGCAGCAAGAATAATAACAGTCGTTGACATGTTCTAATCCTAAAAATGGCTTAAGCCACGGTGAAATAAAAATAAACCCAGATGCATAACGCAGCCCAAAGCCCCGCAATAATGTCATCCAGCATGATGCCAAAACCGCCGTCCACTTGACGGTCAATGACACGAATTGGCCATGGTTTCCAGACATCGAATAAACGGAACAGGGCAAAACCGACCAATGCCCATGTCCAGCTCACTTCATTCAGATAGAGCAAAGGCAAAAAGGTAATCGATTGTCCTGCAAATTCATCCCACACAATGCGACCATCATCATGTACACCCATGACTTTAGCGGTATGACCGCAAATATAAATACCAATGAGCGACATCAGAATGATGGCTAATATGGTGCTGGATAGGCCAATTGCAAGCCAGAGCGGAATAAGCAATAATGCAAAAGCCGAACCAAAAGTACCCGGCGCTTTCGGTAATAAGCCCGAACCAAAACCAACGCCACAGAACACAATAAAACGGTTAGTCCATGACATGGCTTTAAAATTGATTGAAGGTTTATGCAAAGTGTTGATACCCATTAAATTGAAGCAAATGATCTACGCCATCTTTTTCAAAAGTTAAGCCGTGCTGCTGCTGAATTGTGCCGATCATACTAATCGAAACATCAAGTTGTTTTTGCAATAATTTTTCATAATTTTGCGGGCTTATTGTAAAACATAATTCATAATCGTCGCCACCTGACAATGCATATTGCCATTTTTGCTCATCGCTTAAGGCGTGCAGAGCAGGGCTCAGCGGTAAGTTTTCAAGTTGTAACTTTGCACCGACATTCGAAGCTTTTAGAATATGTCCAAGATCTTGTGCAAGACCGTCTGAGACATCAATCATACTGTGGGCCAGACCTTTTAAGGCGACACCGAGTTGACAGCGTGGGGTTGGATAATCCAATCGTTTTTGCAAGGCATGACCTAAGTGCTGTAAGCCATAAGCGGCATCGCCGACTTGACCACTGACACAAATATAATCACCCACTTGTGCACCTGAACGGGTTACCGCAAGACCAGATTCAATCCAGCCCATTGCAGTCACGGAAATCGTCAGATGAGGGCTTTGGGTGGTATCACCACCAATTAAACGCACACCAAATTGATCGCAACAATCATATAAACCCTGACTAAAACCTTTGAGCCAGTCATGATCAATTTGGGGTAAGCTCAAAGCCAGTAAAATGCTATGAGGGGTTGCACCCATTGCAGCAATGTCAGATAAATTGACAGCCACAGATTTCCAGCCAATCGCATGTGGATCGGTGTCGATTGGAAAATGGCGTCCAGCAACGAGCGTATCAGCACAGATGACCAATTGTTGCTGTGGGGGAGGGGTGAGCAAGGCTGAGTCATCACCGACACCTAGATCGACAGACATAGCAGTCTTACGATTGAAATAGGTATCGATAATTGAGAACTCAGCCATACAACAAATCTACTTAAAACTTAGTTAGTTTGTTGTTTTTCAGCTGCACGTAAAGACGTTGCTAAACGGTCTAATACACCATTGATGTATTTGTGGCTGTCTGCACCGCCAAAATGTTTAGCAAGCTCAATTGCTTCATCCAAAACAACGCGATAAGGAATCTCAAGGTGTTCTTTGAGTTCATACGCGCCCAGACGAAGTGTTGCGAGTTCTACGCCGTCAAGCGCAGAAAGTTCGCGATCCAGCACAGGGATAAGCAAAGCATCCAATGCTTCATGATTGGCAACCACTTGAGTCAACAATTCATGATAATAGCCAAGATCCACTTTGTGCATCGCATTGTCTACACGAGTACGTGCTTCAATCTCATGCACAGGGTTGTGGCTCATCTGCCATTCATAAATTCCTTGTACAGCAAAACGACGTGCTTTACGTTTTGCAGCATAAGTTGCTTGAAGTGTTTGCGACATAGCCTTAAATAGCCTTTAACAAGTTAACCATTTCAATCGCAGTCAAGGCAGCTTCACTACCTTTATTGCCTGCTTTTGTTCCAGAGCGTTCAATCGCTTGTTCAATACTATCCGTAGTGAGTACGCCATTAATGACAGGAAGACCAGCGTCTAGACCAACTACGCCTAAACCTTTGGCACATTCACCTGCCACGAAATCGAAGTGCGGTGTGCTACCACGAATCACAGCGCCTAAAGCAATGATGGCATCGAAATTACCAGTCGCTGCAAGTTTTTTCGCAACGATCGGAAGTTCCCAGGCACCAGGTGCATGAACGACAGTGATATTATCCTCTGATACACCATGACGTTTCAATGTATCAATGGCACCTTCTAACAGATGCTCAACAACAAAGCTATTAAAACGACCAACTAAAATCGCATAACGGTCTTCGTTCGCGAGATGTAACATACCTTCAATACGGCGAACAGCCATAATAACCTCGATTCTTATCTTAAGATGTGTGTTGTGCGGTGATGTATTCCACCACTTCTAAATTAAAACCTGATAATGCATTAAAGCGTAATGGTGAGCTGAGCAGCTTCATTTTTTCGACGCCTAGATCACGCAAAATTTGTGCGCCCACACCAATCGTTTGGTACTGCTGAGATAGAGCAGCATTGGATTTTACATTTTTCGGTGCTTTTAAAGTATCAAGCGCAGGGCCTAGATCTTGTAAATGACGTTGACCAATCCAAACCAGGACACCGCGATCACTGCTTGCAATTTCTTTGAGTGCTTTGTCCAAATTCCAGGCCGGTTCGCCGTCTTGTTTATTCAGTTTTAAGAGGTCACGTGTTGGATTAAAGCCGTGGACACGAACCGTGGTAACGCCTTCTTTCGGCTCACCTTTTACCAGTGCTACATGAATATCAGGGTTACCGAGTTCGCGGTAACGATACAGATCAAAGGTACCGTATTCGGTATCAATGGTTTGTTGATCTAAACGTTCAACCGTCTGCTCATTGGTCATACGGTAATGAATAAGGTCGGCAATCGTACCAATTTTCAAGCCATGTTTTTCAGCAAAGACTTCAAGGTCCGGGCGACGCGCCATGGTGCCATCTTCATTGATGATTTCACAAATCACTGATGCAGGCTCAAGACCTGCAAGACGCGATAAATCGCAACCTGCTTCGGTATGACCTGCGCGGTGCAGGACACCACCTGGCTGTGCCATCAATGGGAAGATATGACCCGGTTGTACGATGTCTGCAGGTTTAGCATGTGCAGCCACGGCTGTTTGAATTGTATGCGCACGCTCTGCAGGTGAAATCCCTGTCGAAATGCCTTCGGCTGCTTCAATCGATAAGGTGAAGTTAGTACCGTGTTGAGCGCCATTAGCATCTACCATTAGTGGAAGGTTCAACTGTTGGCAACGTTCTTTACTTAAAGTCAAACACACTAAACCGCGAGCATGGGTGATCATAAAGTTGATGTCTTCAGGACGCACGTGTGTGGCAGCAATGACTAAATCGCCTTCATTTTCACGATCTTCATCATCCATCAGGATGACCATCTTTCCTGCACGGATATCTGCTACAAGCTCTTCAACTGTATTGAGCGGCATCAACCTTCACCTTCTTTTTTTGATCTTGTTCAGACCGAATCATGACATTATTGGTTGCATAGTCTAACGCTTTTTGAGCAATTTTGCCTATGCTTATTGGTTTCCCTAAGTTGACCATTGTTATACACAGTCTTTTTCAGCAAAGAAAGCCGACTTTATAAGGAAGTTTTTAATTTCTGTATTTTTTTTATTCATTTAAAAATCATAAAAAAATCAATCATTATGGAAAATAAAGATATAGTAAGTTTTGGATAACATCAGACATACTTTTGGATTGCAAAGATTTAGTACATATCAGCCTAAAGCTTAAAAAATAAAAAAGCGAACCAAACGTTCGCTTTTTTTAACTTCAAATTTTTAGAAGAAACCGGCAGGCTTGGTCGAGTAACTGACCAGCAAGTTTTTGGTTTGTTGATAATGATCGAGCATCATTTTATGGTTTTCGCGTCCAATCCCTGATTTTTTATAACCACCGAATGCCGCATGGGCAGGGTAAATGTGATAACAGTTGGTCCATACCCGACCAGCTTGAATGGCACGACCAGCACGATAAGAGGTATGTGCTGAACGTGACCACACACCTGCACCTAGACCATAAATGGTGTCATTGGCAATTTTGATGGCATCATCAAAGTCTTTAAAGGTGGCGACAGCAAGCACAGGTCCAAAAATTTCTTCCTGGAAAGTTTTCATGTCATTGGTACCTTTAAAGATGGTCGGTTCAATATAGAAGCCTTGTCCGACTTCCTGACGTTCACCACCGCCAAGCAAGACCTCGGCACCTTCTTCACGACCTGTGGCGATACAACCCAAGATTTTATCTTGCTGTTCTTGCGATGCCTGTGCGCCAATCATGGTGTCGGTATCCAGTGGATGACCGGTCTTAATACGCTTCACACGCTCAACCGCGCGTTCCAGGAATTTGTCTGCAATACTTTCCTGTACCAAGGCACGCGATGGACAGGTACAAATTTCCCCCTGATTCAGGGCAAACATGGTAAAACCTTCTAGGGCTTTGTCTAGGTATTCATCCTCTTGATCCATCACATCTGCAAAGAACAGGTTCGGTGATTTACCACCAAGTTCCAAGGTCACTGGAATAATATTTTCAGTCGCATATTGCATGATCAGCTGACCGACTGCTGTTGAGCCAGTAAATGCAATCTTAGAAATACGCGGATTGGTTGCCAGTGGACGACCCACCTCAACGCCATAACCATTCACAATATTCAGTACACCTGGTGGCAAAAGATCCTGAATTAATTCAACCAGAACTAAAATACTGACTGGGGTTTGTTCCGCAGGTTTCAGCACAATACAGTTACCAGCAGCTAAAGCCGGAGCCAGTTTCCATGCTGCCATGAGGATGGGGAAGTTCCATGGAATGATTTGACCGACCACGCCCAGTGGTTCATGGAAGTGATAGGCAATAGTGTCTTCATCAATCTCGGAAATGCCGCCTTCCTGTGCGCGAATACAACCTGCAAAATAACGGAAGTGGTCGATACACAGTGGAATGTCGGCATTCAGTGTTTCACGAATCGGTTTACCGTTGTCCCAAGTTTCTGCAACAGCAAGCAGTTCAAGATTTTCCTCTAAACGATCGGCAATTTTTAATAAAATATTTGAACGTGTAGTAGGTGATGAACTATTCCATTGTGCTTTGGCAGCATGGGCTGCATCGAGTGCGAGTTCAATATCCTCGGCACTGGAGCGCGGTACTTTAGTAAAGGCTTTACCATCGACCGGGGAAATATTATCAAAGTATTCACCTTTGACAGGCGGTACCCATTTACCACCAATAAAGTTTTCGTATTGTCCTTTAAACTGGATTTTTGAACCGTCGGTATTTGGATCTGCGTAACGCATATTGTTGTCCTTTGATTGATTGTTATAGCTGTGAGAGAAATAAATGTGAGAGACGAAGACTCATCTTGGAATGAATGGTTATAGCTAATATAAAGAGCAAATCTGACGGTATGTCGAGGGTTTACAAGCGTGCTACAAAAGGTAACAAGCGGGGTATAAGAAGATTTTATTATTTTTAATAAAAATCAGTTTATTAGGTTAAATAGATTAAAGTTTTAAAAGGTTAAAACATGATATTTCTCACATATAAGCTGATTGAAAAATAACAATCAGCTGATGCTAAATTAAAATTCTTTAATTAAATTTTGGGGAAGGTCATTTATTATTTTCCTTCCCACTATTTGGCAAATTATTAGCGTTACGAACTGGTCAAAGTCCTTTTGTTTGTAACCACTCAAACAGTTGTTGATAGACCTGTTCTCGCACCGCTTTTTCTGACAGTACCAAGTCATGCAAGCCGTTATGAATTTCACATAAAGTGACATCACCTGATATTTTTCTGGCATGCTGAATCATGTCCTGCACTTCCAGGATCACATCGCTGCTTTGTGCATGACGATTAAATTTTCGTGGATAAGTGGTCTGATGGGAGTGCATGATCAAGACAGGAATGCTTAACTGAATGCCTTGATGCAGTTCTTTTTGGGCTTCATGAATGGCATGTACAAAGCTCAAGCGTACCATTGGATAGCGGACTTTTTTCCATTCGAGGTTAAAGTCCCATTCTCCATGATGGCTGGCATGTAAACTCGGGACATACCATTTATTCAGACGACTTGGGAATAGCAAGTTTGGAAAACGTTTGCCCATGGCTGCCATTCGAGGAATGGCAAATTTCTTTTCCAGACGACTCATATTGAAGTCATAAAAGGGACTGTTGGCCCAGAGCGCTTTAATCAATGGATGATCAGGATGATGTGCGGCATACAAGGTTGTGGTTAAACCACCCGTCGAATGTCCGCAAAGCAACACGGCCTCATGCTCTTCCTGAGCAATAATATTTAAAGCTTCAGTAATTTCTGCATCATATTCCGACAGGCTATGGACGTTATAGTATTTCTGATGGGGCAGATAGGAGCGGCCATATTTACGCAGATCCAGGGCATAGAAGTCAAAACCCTGCTCATTGAAACGCTCTGCCATTTCAGTCTGGAAAAAATAGTCGATAAAGCCATGGATATACAGCACCGCTTTTTTAGTTGGCTCAGCGACTTTCTTGCGGACCAATGTTGCTACTACCTGACCTTCATAATCATTCGGAAGATCTAAGGTGGCCTGTTCATAACCCACACCTAAAATATCGGGTTGATAATTTATCTCTATTTTTGTTGTCATTATTTTCTCTTAAATTCTTGTTTGGGTTTTATATTTAGATATTTCTACACGGACGTCAAATAAAAAAACAGCACTTTCTCATGAGGAGCTGATCACCTGAATTTTAAATCTAAACAGCGCATCAGAACAGAATGACTGAGGGGGAAGCAAGAGTTCGCTGTGGTGGAAACAGATGTCTATAAACTGCTTGTTTATTATTTTCCTTGACCAAATAGTCTGAAAATAAAAAAGCCCCAATCTTTCGATCAGGGCTTTTTGAATCTGGAGCGGGAAACGAGACTCGAACTCGCGACCCCAACCTTGGCAAGGTTGTGCTCTACCAACTGAGCTATTCCCGCAGGGTCGAATAATTTTTTACTATTAAAAAACTAAACAAAAAAGAATTTGGAGCGGGAAACGAGACTCGAACTCGCGACCCCAACCTTGGCAAGGTTGTGCTCTACCAACTGAGCTATTCCCGCATGCCGTGTATAATACAGCATGCAAAAACAGGGTCAATAACTTTATGAAAAATCTTGCACCGTTTGCATAAAATAAAATCAATTCAGCCGATCCAGCGATATAAATCGACAAAATTTATGCAAAATTTTGTTAAAACAGCGCCTTGGCAACCTTTAACTCTCCTTGAGGACAGTAAAACTCCGGACAGAACAGGGTATACTGAATAGAATTTGAATCATTTGTATTGTAGTTGCGGAGAAGGCCATGAGTATTGAACAACAATTAAGGGAACGTCTGGCTACCCTCTCTCCATCTCATCTTGAGGTGGTAAATGAGTCTTCTGGTCATGGTGGCTATTACCCGGGTAAGGAATCACACTTTAAAGCGGTAATTGTTAGTGAAGCTTTTGCAGGCCTGCGTCAGGTGCAGCGCCATCAGAAAGTCTATGCCGCAGTAGGTGATTTACTGAGTCCAGAAAAAATCCATGCATTAGCCATCCATGCTTTTGTTCCAGCAGAGTGGGTCGGTCAGGATACGACCAGTCCTGAATGTGCACATGCCCCGAAAAACTAAGAGGAACATATGGAAACCCAATTATTAGTCAAGATTATCCATATGTCTGCGGCCAGTCTGGCAATTATCGCGATTCTGGCACGTGCATTTACCTTGTTTGTTGGTACACAGGGTAATTTACCTAATCCGGTTGCACGCAAGCTATTTGTTGCTTTGCAGCATCTGGCACTTGCTGTGATTGCTGTGACAGGTGTCATTGCGCTAGTCATGAAAAACTTTGAAGTACAGCCCTGGTTCTATGCCAAGGTCATTTTATTCCTGGTACTGGTTTCATCCTTGATGAAAGCCTATAAAAAAGATGATTCTGTCCTACTGGTACAGCGTCGTGCTGGCCTGGTTATTGCAATTATTTCATTAGCTGCAATTATGGCGCTGGTGATGATTAAGCCAACTTTTGGCTAGAAAATAACATCATCTTGTTTGGCCAAATTTAAATAGATTGATAAAAATAATAGGGGGTTTTAATGCGTACACGTGTGGTGTTTAACCAAAAAGGTGGCGTGGGGAAGTCGAGTATTGCTGTGAATCTGGCAGCAATCAGTGCACATCAGGGGCATAAAACCCTGCTCATTGACCTCGATCCACAGGCCAATTCCAGCCAGTATCTGCTTGGCGACGATGCGACCTATTCAGGGGATAAGCCGGCATTAGAACCCAATATTGAAAACTATTTTGATGAAGTGCTGGGCAGCCAGCAGAACAAGGGTCTGATTGGCAATGCCATCGGCTCAATTCTGAAAACGCGCGCTAAAGGCCTGGAAAGCTATGTGCACCAGTCACCGTTTAAACATCTGGATGTGATTCCAGCCAGTCCAAGTCTAGGTACATTGGCACATGCGCTGGAATCCAAACATAAGATTTATAAACTACGTGATGCCTTGCAACAGTTAACAGGTCAGTATGAACGGGTATTTATTGATACGCCACCGGCCTTCAATTTCTTTACTTTATCGGCTCTCATTGCAGCAGATCGGGTGCTGATTCCTTTTGACTGTGATGTATTCTCCAAACGTGCCCTGCATACCCTGATTGAAAATGTCATCGAAACCCAGGACGACCATAATGACCGTCTGGAAATTGAAGGGATTGTGGTTAATCAGTTTCAGGCGCAGGCCAAGCTGCCACGTGATGTGGTGCAACAGCTGAAAGATGAGGGCTTGCCGGTATTAGCTAACATGCTGCCGCCATCGGTCATCATGAAGGAATCACACCAGAAAAATCAGCCCTTAATTCATTTGGCAACTGATCATAAATTGACTCAGGCCTATCAATCGTTGTTCAATGAGATTGAGCAAAAATAAAATTGATGATTACAGCATGAAACTCGTGAAATTCAGTCTTGGCGTAGTGGGCCTGGCATTGTTAAGTGCCTGTGCTACGACCGTCAAGCCGACCTATGTGTCGCCAACCCAATATCAGTCCTATGACTGCGGTCAGCTGCAAGGTGAATACAATCGTATCCAGCAGTATATCGACAGCGGTGTACAAGTGCCGAAACGAACGGGTGTTGGTGTAGGCGTCGGTGTTGGTGGCGGCTGGGGCAGCCATAGTGGTTGGGGTATTGGGCCGAGTATTTCAGTCAATATGGGCCAGTCTTCCAATACCAAAAAGACCGAACTGGCACGTCTTTTAGGGGAGCAGGAAGCAATTGTGCAGGCAGCGCGTTATAAGAGCTGCCCACTGATCATTCGCCAGACTGTACCCAAAAAATAATGATGAAGATGAGAAATGAAAATGCTGACTGAGGTCGGCATTTTTTAGCATCGCATTTTGGGAAGGGTCATTATTTTGCTAGAAAGCCGAATGGAATGACTGCTCGAAACAAATTTATGAGCATTTTCATATTGTTATATGTTGGTCAAATTCGTTAATGTTGCGCCATTCTTTGCGGTAAATTTGCGTATGATCGAAAACTGGCTATTTATTTTGGCTGTGATTGCAGTATTGATGATTCCGGGACCAGGCAATGCACTGGTTGTGCTGCACATCAACATGGTCAGGCTAGAACCAGTTTATATATACCCGCCATTCTGCTGGGTTACTTCTATGTCATTAATGTCTGGGCCTTGCTGATTCATCTTGCAGTCCCGATCTGGCCTAATTTCCAGGGCATGCTGCATATACTAAGCACCATTACCGTAGGCTGGATGACTTTCCGGCTGTTTAAAGCCAAGCAGCTGGAGCAGCATAATTCTAGGCATCCGATGATCCGGCCTTGGCAAATGTTTACTGCAACTTTAAAGAATCCTAAAGCGGCGTTGTTTGCTTCCGGTATTTTTCCCATGGCGACCTGGGAAAACCCAACCAATTTCGTGCTGTTCTTTGCGATATTCAGTCTGGTGACATAGCCGGTATTTGTCTTCTGGATGGCGTTCGGTCAGGCAATTCTAGCTGGGGAGTCTGAGAAAATAAAAACCGACCTGGTATATAAAGGGTCGGTCCTGTTTTTGCTGCTCTGCCTGATTCCGCTGATTATCAGTGTATTTAACTGAATCCAGCACTTATGAGAATTTAAGCCATTTTGTTCTTTTTCAGCTTTTGCTGAATAAAACCAAAAATGCCTGGCAATACACTAATAATAATGATGCCAAAGATCAGATAGGTAAAGTTATCTTTAACGATTGGCATATTTCCAAACAGATAACCCAAGATCACAAAAGAGCTGATCCACAAGAAACCACCAATCACGTTATAGCTCAGGAAATACTTGTAATTCATACTGCCAGCACCAGCCACAAAAGGAGCAAAGGTGCGGGCAAAAGGCACGAAACGGGCAAAAATAATGGTCTTACCCCCATGTTTGGCAAAAAATTGCTGGGTGGCTAAAAGGTGTTTTTTATTGATAAAGCGCGATTCGATCTCAAAGACACGCGGTCCGATGAGCTTGCCAATATGATAGTTCAAGGTATCGCCTAATACTGCTGCCACGAACAGAAGCGGAATCAGTATCCATGGATCCATGGCTCCAGTAGATGCTGCAAGTGCCCCCGCAGCAAACAGCAAGCTGTCACCCGGCAGGAAAGGCATGACTACCAGTCCCGTTTCTACAAAGATAATCAGGAAAAGAATGGCATAAATCCACACCCCATAATTGGTGATGAATTCAAGCAGATGGTCATCTACGTGTAGGATAAAATCAAGCAGTTCCATGGCGCCAGTACAAGCAAAAGTGTGCTGAAATGCTAACAGTCCAAGACTGGAAAGTCAGTACCAAAACATAAATAAATTACCAGCTCGCTTCTCGAAGTTTGAGCTTATAAGTTAGCTTACAAATTATTTTTGAAGCCCTTAAGAAACAGGCATAGCATGGATAGGCCATTAAAATAAAAACCAATAGGTGACTCCCATGCTTAATCCCGATTTGACCTTACAAAAAATCTTTCTCACCCCCACCACTGAAGCACTGATTAATCTGGTGGCACGTGCACTTATCTCCTTTATTTTTATTGGTTCAGCCTGGATGAAGATCCAGAACTATGGTACCACGGCGGGCTATATGGAATCATTTAATGTACCCAGTGAATTGCTGCCACTGAGCATTCTTCTGGTGGGTGTCGGTGGACTGGCAATCCTGTTCGGCTTTCAGGCACGTTTAGCGGCACTGGCGCTGGCAGTCTTTACTTTTATCTGTGGATTTATCTTTCATGGTGCAGAGGAGGAGATTATTCACCTGATGAAAAATATTGCCATGACAGGCGGGCTGTTATTCCTGTTTCTGCATGGTGCAGGACGCTTTAGTCTGGACTATCTGGTGACCCGCAACACTGGATCACAACGCAACATTTAACTCATCACTGGATATATGACGAATCGCGCAAATACATAATTTCTGCACAAGCTGCACAGTTATTTTGCTTTGCTCATTAAGCAAATACAGAAAACGGAGGGCTAAAACATGAAAAAATATATGCTATTGAGTGCATTTATTGCTGTTGCAAGTTCATCCCTTTGGGCAAAATGGATCAGGAGATTTTAAATGAAGCAAAAAGGAATGTAGTCACGGTTGCTCAGGCTCAACAGCTTAGTGATGAGACAGGCGTGATCCTACATGGCCAGATCGTCAGACAGCTTGCCACCCAAAGCGATGAATTCGAGTTCAAAGATAAAACCGGTTCCATTATTATTGAGGTCGATGATGACCAATGGAAAGCTTTACGCCTGAAGGCTGGTGATCAGGTGCGCATTTTGGGTGAAGTTGATACTTATAGTGATGAACCCACCGCTATTGATGTCATTCAGATTGAGCGAGTGAAATAAAACCCGTCTGCAAAGCCCTGTACCCTGGCAGGGTTTTTTCTACAAAAATATATTTATTACTGCATTTTTGAACAGAGCAACAACTCAAAAGCCGCATATAAAATGCGTGAATTCTGCTTCAATAACACCTGATGAAACTACAATAGTGAAATCAATCATGAAGCAAATGTTATTGGTTGTGTTTCTCACCAGTACCATGTTTGCTACCGCATCTTGGGCCGGGCAGCGTGAAGCTGAAATGTTAAGGAACGCGGCTCAAAATACAGTGAGTGTTGCGCAAGCAAAACAGCTGGTAGATGAAACAGCGGTCACCTTATCAGGTGTCATTGTTAAACGAATAAGAGGTGATCATTTTCAATTTAAAGATCGTAGTGGATCTATCGAAATCGATGTAGATGATGAAGTGTGGAAACCTCTTCATTTGAAAGCAGGTGATCAGGTCAACATCATGGGTGAAGTTGATACCCAAAGTGATAACTCAACCATTATTGATGTCGAGAAACTGGAAAAAATATCAGGTAGTAAAGAGCAATGACAGTGGTATAACCAGAATTAATGTAATGATAAGCGCTGGAAGTAAAGCCTTATTGCTCTGATTTAATCACAATATAAAATCTTAAAAGCCGATATCCTCTATTCTAGTCAGTGGAGGATATCCAGAACCCATTTATACAATTATCATCCTCTTCAGAATAGCTTGAAAATGAGCATTTCATTTTCCCTGAATCATCATCCGATCAAGTAAATATCAGCCTTGCGCGAATAGTGTGCTTAATGCAGCGAAAAATGATAGAATACGGCGCTTATCTTTCGTTTGCCTTTCTATAGTTGTTTGTCATGACTACCAATACTCAAATCACTGAAGATCGTATCCTGATTTTGGATTTCGGTTCTCAATATAGCCAATTGATCGCACGTCGCGTACGTGAGTCTGGCGTATATTCTGAAATGTTTGCCTATGACATGTCTGAAGAAGACATTCGTGCATTTAATCCAAACGGTATCATCTTGTCAGGTGGTCCTGAGAGCGTTCACGAAGAAGGTAGCCCGCGTGCGCCAGAAGTTGTGTTCAACTTGGGCGTTCCTGTATTGGGTATTTGCTACGGTCTGCAAACCATGTCTGCACAACTTGGCGGTAAAGTTGAGCCAGGTACAGTACATGAATTTGGCTATGCAGAAGTAGACATTCAAATCCGTGATGGTCTTATTGGCGATCTTGAAGATTCAGCAGACAAATTGAAAGTCTGGATGAGCCACGGTGACAAAGTGACTCAGATTCCAGAAGGCTTCCAGATTACTGCCAGCACACCAAGCTGCCCGGTAGCAATGGTGTCTGATGAAAAACGCCGTTTCTATGGTATTCAGTTCCACCCGGAAGTAACTCATACTGCTAAAGGTAAAGAGTTACTGTCTAACTTCGTTCACAATATCTGTGGTTGCCGCAGTCTGTGGAACTCTGAAAACATCATCGACCTTCGTGTTGAACAGCTTCGTGAACAGATTGGTGATCAGAAAGTATTGCTAGGTCTTTCTGGCGGTGTGGATTCATCAGTTGTTGCTGCACTTTTACACCGTGCAATTGGCGACCAGTTGACTTGCGTATTCGTAGATAATGGTCTTCTTCGTTTGAACGAAGGCGAGCAAGTGATGGATATGTTTGCGAAAAACATGGGTATCCGTGTGATTCGTGCTGATGCTGAAGATCGTTTCTTGTCTGCACTTGCTGGTGAAGTTGATCCTGAGAAAAAACGTAAAATCATTGGTCGTGAGTTCATCGAAGTATTCGCTGAAGAAGCACGTAAGCTGGATGGCGTGAACTTCCTTGCGCAAGGTACGATTTACCCTGACGTGATTGAATCTGCTGCAACTAAAAATGGTAAAGCACACGTGATTAAATCGCACCACAATGTGGGCGGTTTACCAGAAGATCTAGCATTTGAACTGGTTGAACCAATCCGTGACCTGTTCAAAGATGAAGTACGTAAATTAGGTACCACTTTAGGTCTTCCTTTTGAAATGCTTTACCGTCATCCATTCCCAGGCCCAGGTCTAGGTGTTCGTATTCTGGGTGAAGTGAAAAAAGAATATGCTGACATTCTTCGTTTAGCAGATGACATCTTCATGCAAGAACTTCGTGCAAGTGGCTGGTATGACAAAACTGCACAGGCATTCGCGGTATTCCAACCTGTGAAATCTGTTGGTGTAGTGGGTGATGGCCGTCGTTATGCATGGGTGATCGCACTTCGTGCAGTTGAAACTGTAGACTTCATGACAGCTCGTTTTGCACATCTTCCATACGACTTGGTTGACAAGATTTCGACTCGTATCATGAACGAAATTGCTGAAGTTTCTCGTGTTGTTTATGACGTATCGTCTAAACCACCTGCAACGATTGAATGGGAATAATTTAGGGATTTCAAGAAGTGAAACTTCTTGCCTAAATTACGCCGAGAACTATGTTCGAGGCTATTCAGGGTAATCTGAATATTTCAAAAAAAGAGCGCTTCGGCGCTCTTTTTTATACCCTGCTTTATTCTTGAGCCAATTTCATATTTCGATCCTTATTCCATGAGCCTTGTGGCTGCAGTACGACATTAGGATTGATTAAGGGATCATATTGCTCTACTCGATTCCTTCCATTGGCCTTGGCCTGATACAGCGCGATATCCGCCTGTTTAATGACGGTATACAGGTCAGTTTCACAGGTTTTCAGAATTGCAGCACCTACTGAAATAGTGAACTTTAAGGACTGACCTTGATCAAGAAACACCTCTGCCTGTTCAATACGCTGCCTTAAACAATCAGCAATTTTCAGAGCATCATCCAGATGCGTATCAGGAAGCAGGGCAATAAACTCTTCCCCGCCATAACGCGCCAGAATATCAGTATCTCGCATTTCACTTTGGGCCGTTTCCGCAATAATTTGCAGTACCCGGTCGCCAATATCATGACCATAGTTATCATTAATCTTTTTAAAATGATCGACGTCAAACACAATGAGTGAACTTGGATTCGGTGTTTCTTGTTCAAGCGTATGTGCTATATGTTGCTGAGCCAAATATTCAAAGAAGCGACGGTTATTTAATCCTGTTAAGGAATCAGTATGCGCCATATGCTCAAAAGCCTGACGGTTATATTCATTCAAGGTATGTTGTAAAAATACAAGCCGAGATTTAAGCGTTGAATTCCAGCTGATATAGATACTAAAACTGAGCACCGGCAAGTAAATTAGAGAAAACAGAACCAGCTGTTGCAGATCACCTTTAACATTGAAATACACACCGATATATATCATGAGGGTAATCAGGGCTGAGATAATCAGGGAAGGCTTGAAACGGATATGTACACTTAAATTTGCCAGAACGATAAAGATTAGAGAGGAATATTGATAGATCAGGTTATAAGGGCTTTCTGACTGATTTAAATTAAAAAACCAGACCGCACTGGCACCAATTATCGAAGTGGGTAGCAATAGATCAAAGAGTGCTAAATTCCGGCTATACTGGTACATCCACACAGTGATCAGGGTCATGACTGAGGTAAAACCCAGTTTGGTCACAAGCAACAGGGTATGGATGTCACGAAGTACATAAATATCCGCAAAGGTATAAGAAGCATAAGCAAACTGTGCAAACAGATTCACCTGTAGCAGATATCTCAGATGCAGCTTTTTTTGGTGGGAATAATAGGCAGATTTTAATGGCTGAGGAATACGAACCAGAGGATCTTTAAGCGCCTGCTGAATCAGAAGACGTGACTCCTTATGATATTCCTGTGGCATTCAGCCTTCCCCATAAGAAAATAAAATTCTTTATACATTAAATAGTGTATGAATTTTATTCTATTCCTTAAAAATTCACTTTAAAAGTAGTCATCTACAATAAATATGTTCGGTTACAAAAAAAGGTGATGAATAAAAAGGAAAAAACCTGAGATAGGTTGGATTTACCGTTCATGTGTTTAAGTCACTTTTATGATGGATCATAAGTTAATATATTTTTCATTATAAAAATTCTGTGAATCAGATTGAAATGGTGAACTCATATCTGGATGATAAACCTCAGTTCGGTTGCGTCCACTCTTCTTGGCAGCATAAAGTGCCACATCTGCTTTTTTAATCAGGTCATCCAGATCCTGGGTAGGGGATTCCAATTCCGCAATACCAATTGAAACCGTAAATTTCAGTACAAGCTTAGGCTGGGCATAGAGATACTGCTGCTGAATTGAATTACGAATGCGCTCGGCGATCACCAAGGCATCCTGCAACTGTGTATCGGACAGCAAGATAATAAATTCCTCACCACCAAAGCGTGCCAGTACATCACTATGGCGCATTTCCTTACGCGCTGTATCTGCAATCAACTGCAGTACCCGATCCCCAACATCATGGCCATAGTTATCATTGATCTGCTTGAAATGGTCCACGTCAAACATCAGCAGGCAGGTACTCGAGTATCTTGGCCAGTCATGAATATAGTTTTCTGCCAGATGAACAAAATGCCGGCGGTTATAGAGTTGGGTGAGTTCATCAGTATGGGCGAGATTACGCACCATATGGTAGTTCCATTCATCTAACAGGGTACGGATAAATGCACGACGGGTATGCAGGATATTGTTCCAGTTAAAATATAAGCTAAACAGCAACACTGGGCTAAACACAACGATAAAGATAAAAGCTTCCGATAAGGTCATCAGCTGGGTCATCGCGATCAGAACCAGCAGGCTGATTAGGACCGAACAATACAGTGCAACCTTAAATTGAACCTTGATGCAGAGATTGGTAATCAGAATAAAAATGGATGCGGCATATAAATAATTTGCTACATGCGGGCTGGTAGAAGAGAGCAGGAACAGGATCCATACGCCAGCGCAAAGTGTCGTCCCTATCGGCAGGATCAGATCGAGTAGACGAATGTCCTGACTGTATTGAAACAACAGTTCACAGACGATCCAAACGGCCAAGACCAAAGTCACCCGAGTAAACCCTGAAACCATCATCAGGTCAGGGATAATAAAGATATCGGCAAAGAAATATAGCAAGAACACCAACTGTGCCAGTAGGTGGATCTGACGCAGACTATGGCAGTTATGCCGGTACAGATAGTCATAAAAATGTGACTGGAATTGCACAGGAATATGGGCGTGCCGATCCACAAGTGCATCTTCTAGCACCTGACGGTTCTTCAGGTCATTCTCGGAAGCTTGCAATTGCTCCAAAGAATGCCTATTGAAACTCTGCAAGGAAGCCTGCGTATTTGCATGCATCCTGCCATCGACAGTCGTCATTTTCCAATCCTTTAAGAATTCGCCCATATTATGAGCAAATTTAGGGGGCAGGAAGCTATAGTCAATCGGGTAGATTGCGACGTATGGAGAAGGAAAAAGTAACAAAACATTTTATCTGTAACAGGGGAAAGCCAAAACTAAGATATTATTGAATTAATTATTTGATTTTATTTAATAAAATTATAATTTAATCCTGTTTCACGTGAAACAATCAGGGATAATTGTTTGTTGCAGCATGTGTAAATTACAGCTTATTAAAATGGAAAATGCTAAAAATGATTGGGGTGATCTTTGCATAATCGTGACCTTGAATTTTAAGGATAGATTCAAGATCCCAAGTACCCATGAAAACAAGAAATCAGATCAAGTACAGATCAGACAGCTAAAGTTAAAGATTGTTTCAAATATGATAAGCATAATCCTGAAAGTAGCGCTTTTTTCACCAATCTAAATTGCTATGATCTGTTAATCCAGCCGAGTGAGCCAAAACATGTCGAATAATAATGATATCGAACTTTTCAATTCAGATGATTGCACTAAGTATGTCAATCAGTTCATTGCAGAATTTCCATTACGCCGCGCTGAAATTGGTCAGGGGACTGTAATCAAACGTGCGTTACCAAGTCGGCATAAACGCATGATCGGGGCATGGTGTTTTCTGGATCATGCCGGACCTGCGCATTTCCCACAGGGAGATGGCCTGGATGTGGGACCGCATCCACATATTGGTCTGCAGACTTTTACCTGGATGATTGAAGGCACCATGATGCATCATGACAGTCTGGGCAGTGCGCAGTTGCTACGTCCGCGTCAGGTCAATCTGATGACCGCTGGTTATGGCATTTCCCATTCTGAAGTTGCGCCTGAAACTGAAACCAAGATGCATGCCGCACAGCTCTGGATCGCTTTGCCAGATGATATGGTCAATATGGCGCCCGCGTTTGATCATTATCCAGAATTACCTGTGGTTGAAGATCAGGGCATTGAGTTCACGGTACTGGTCGGAGAATATCTGAAGGAAGCATCTCCAGTAAAGGTGCATAGTGAACTGCTCGGGGTGGACCTGTATGCAGCTGAAAGCACCCAGGCAGTATTACCGCTTCATCCTAAATTTGAATATGGTTTTCTGGCACTGGAAGGGACTGCTAGTATCAACGGGCATGAACTGACTGAAGATAATATGGTGATTCTGGAACCGGGTCTGGAACAGGTACATGTCGAGATTCATGCTGGAAGTCGTGTACTGTTGCTAGGGGGCGAACCTTTTGAAAACCCGATTTTGCTGTGGTGGAACTTTGTTGGCCGCACGACTGAAGAATTGAAAATGGCACGTGAGCAATGGATTGCAGAGCATGAGCGATTTGGCTCGATTCCTGCCTATGAGGGACCACGACTTGAAGCACCTGCTTTCCCGGATCACATGCGTCCTTCAAAATAAATGGATAACCATAAAATAAGGAAGAAGAAATGGCTATTATTGCAAGTGCTGGTGTACATAGTCTGGAAACACCGTGGCAGGGGCAGATCAGTCATGGCAATCACCAATATCTGACCGATAAACCGGAAGCTTTTGGTGGTCAGGATCGTGGTCCTGCACCTTATGATTTTCTGCTGGCAGGTTTGATTTCCTGCACCATGATTACCTTGCGTATGTATGCCAGGCATAAAGAGCTGGAGTTGGGAGAGTTTCAGATTGAAGCTGATTTCTTTACCAATCGGGAAGGGCAGGAATGGATCGAACGACGTTTAAGTTTTCAAAACCCATTAGATGAAGGATTACAGCAAAAAATTCTGGAAATTTGTCAAAAAACTCCAGTGACTAAAACTTTGCTACGGAGTCTGGAGATCCGAACCACATTACTTTGATCTCGCCGTATGTAAATGAGGTTAATTGAAATGTAATGTAATTCGTAAAGCATTTCACCAGAACCAGGCACTTTTTGTTATGCTGAATAGGCAATAACACGACAATAACAAAAGAGCCTAACATGCGTATCCTACACCATCTTGAGCAGTCCCGATCGTTCCGTATTTTATGGGCACTGGAGGAATTGGGGCTAGATTATGAAATCAAGTTCCATAAACGGTTGCCTAACTTTTCTGCCCCTTCAGAGTTGAAGATGATTCATCCATTAGGGAAGGCACCGATCCTGATTGATGGTGATCAGGTGCTGGTAGAATCTGCAGTGATTTTACAATATTTGCAGGAAACCTATGATGTCGGCATGGAGTTTCAGCCGCTCAATGCCACCACCAAGCAGCAGTACCGGTACTGGATGCATTATGCCGAAGGCTCACTAATGCCGCTGCTGGTCATGCATCTGGTCATGAACTCCGTTGAGAAGCATACGCCATTTTTGCTGCGTCCTATGGCGCGACAGATTACCAGTGGGATTAAGAGTAAGTTTGTACAGCCGCGTCTTAAAGATCATATTCAGTATCTGGAAAACTACTTGGGCGAGAATGAATATTTTGCTGGTCGATTTAGTTTTGCTGATATTCAAATGAGTTTTCCATTAGATGCTATTCAGACTCGTACTGGTAAACGTTATCCGGCGATTGAAGCCTATCTGGAACGGTTATCCCATCGTCCCGCCTATTTCCGGGCTATGTCCAAAGAAGAAGTATTGAGTTAACCACCCATCAAAAATAAAGGTGCCAAAAGGCACCTTTTTATTGGGATATCGTTTCAATCAGTCTGGAAAACTTAAGCGTTCCTTCGGGAAAATAACTTTGAAAGTAGAGCCCTGATTTTCACGAGAATCAATCTCTAGCTGTGCCTGATGTTGCATCAGTACATGCTTTACAATCGCGAGTCCAAGACCTGTGCCGCCAGTACGTCGGCTACGGTCAGAATCGATGCGATAGAACCGTTCAGTCAGGCGCGGCACGTGTTTCGGGTCAATCCCGATTCCGGTATCTTCCACCACAAAGTAAGCCGATTCACCATCATCATGCCAGCCCATAGTCACCGTACCACCTTTTGGCGTATATTTAATCGCATTGGTGATCAGGTTGCTGAAAGCACTGGCAATTTCCATATCGGAACCAATCAGATCACAATGGCTGTCAATATCCAGATTTAAGGTGTGGCCATAGTCTGCGTTATAGGCTTGGGCATCATCAAATAGCTGGTTCATCAGAGTAGGCATGTCAATAATCTGATTCTTGGCAATATTTTCGTCATTTTCTAGACGAGACAGGAGCAACAAGTCATTGACCAAGGCATTCATACGTCGGGTCTGAGATTGCATCTGGTCAAAAGCACGTTTCCAGCGTGGACTGATATCTTCCTGATCGGTAAAGGTTTCGATATAACCACTGAGAACCGTTAAAGGCGTACGTAGCTCATGTGAAATGTTGTCAACAAAGTCTTTGCGCATCTGTTCCAGATTATGCATCCGGGTCACATCATAAGCGACCAAGACGCGGCTTTCTCCCCCAAAGCGGGTCATCTTGACCTGTACATAATGGCCTTCAAGAATTGAAGACTGAATCTTGAGACCGTCAGGCGCATCATCAATATGATGATAATAATCAATGAAATTTGGCTGAGACAGTAAACTCAGAATATTACGGCTTTTATCTTCAGCACTGATACCGAGCAGACGTTCAGCCGCTGGATTCCACCATTCAATCTGCTGATTTTCATCGATCAGTACCACGGCTTCCTGTAGCGCGCCTAGAGAAGACTGGGCACGATCAATCAGCTCGACCATCTCCGCCTGTACAATGCGTTCCTGACGCTGGGCCTGATAGACATTGAATAGCAGAGCACCCCAGATGCCATTGATCTTGGGTGGTACGTCATAAGGACGATTGGAAATCCAGTCATTGACCAAGTAGAGGGAGCGTATCTGTGTGATAAAAAATGCCACAAAAGCCAGTACGATACAGACCCAGAAATACCCGATCCCATAACCAATCAGGCTACCGATCAACAGGAAAAAGGCCAGAAGGCGTAAATCCTGCTTGGCAAAGTCCCATAAGCTATTGGAGCTTGGCAGTTTATGCCCACGGGCCATTTCAGGAACAGGGTAGGGTTTATACATAAAGCAGGCTTTACCTAAGTCAAATTAACCGAGTGCAACATCAATACGGGTCGAAAAGCGGTAGCCGGTTCCGCGTACAGTCTGTACATAACGGTCGGCACCATACGGTTCCAGCACTTTGCGCAGGCGACGGATATGCACATCAATGGTCCGGTCTTCAATATATACATTGCCACCCCAAACCTGATCCAGAAGCTGGGCACGAGTATAGGCACGTTCTGGATGGGTCATGAAGAAGGCCAGCAGACGATATTCGGTCGGACCCATATCCAGGATAGTATCATTAAAGCTGACACGCTGGCTTGCAGGATCAAGTAGCAAGCCATTGGCTTCAATACTTTTTTCACCATTCAAGCTATTGGTACGGCGCAGTACGGCTTTGATACGAGATACCAGTTCGCGGGTAGAAAATGGCTTGGTCATGTAGTCATCTGCACCAGCATCCAGACCTTGAACCTTATGATCTTCTTCGCCCCGTGCAGTGAGCATAATGACTGGGATTTCTGACAGGGTTTCATCGCGTTTCAGGCGACGGCATAAGTCTACGCCGCTAACTCCACCGGGCATCATCCAGTCCAGCAGGATCAATGCTGGACGCTGATCTACAATCATTTGATGGGCCTGTTTGGCATCTTCTGCTTCTAGACAATTAAAGCCTGCCATATCCAGTGCCGTATGGATCATTTCCCGAATTGGAAGCTCATCATCGACGATTAAAATGTAGTCATCTTTCACAGCGCATTTCCTATAAGTCAACGGTGGACCGTTTTATATTTATGACGAGCCTATTACAAAGATTAATTATGACAGTATCATTGCAGAAAGGGATACTTGCGCTGCTTTCGCAAAGATTTGTGACAATTTAAGTTGCTGAATAGAAGAAAAATATCTGCAATAACACTCGATTGAAAACTAAAAGAGAAATTAAAAAATAATTGCTCTAAACCTTATTTCTTATCTGAAAAAGATTCAAATAGGGCCAGGAAGACAATACTACATGAGGACAAGACCTCTTCCATGGACTGTTTAAAACCGCTCATGACCCAGCGAATCGCGATCTGGGTGACATAACCATTTAAGCCTGTCGATACCAGAGAAATTTCCCGCTCGGAACGGCTCAGATTCGGCATCATCAGCATGACAAAGGCCTGAATCATGCGGTCAAAACGCCCCATGGTTTCGTGAATGGTGGCCTGATTATGCAGTTCCTGCACCAGCATGGCATCGATATAAATAATCCGAGCCATACGTGGATTATCTCGCAAGGTAGTGAGCAGGGCAGTCAGACCAGCTTCGATCATCTTTTTAGGATCAGAAGAGGCTTGCATCATTGCCTGCATGACATTTTGCTGTAATTCATCGATCAATTTCAGGAAGATGGTCTGAAACAGATGCTCACTTTTCTTGAAAGATTCATAGAAATAGCGTTCGGTCAGCTTGGCTTCAGTACAGATATCTTTGACAGTTACAGAAAAAAAACCATGTGTACCGTAAGCCTGAATACCGGCTTCAATCAGCTTTTCCCGGCGTGCCTGCTGGCGTTCAGCCATAGACAGACCTTTAAACTGACGTTCCTTCGCCACTGCTTTTTGTTGTTTTTTCTCAGGAATTACCGAATTGGTCATGGAATGATTAAGCTCATAAGCACCGAAATTTTAGATATCTTACCAATAAATTCCACTTAGACCTATGTCCTTGATCATCAATCTGGATTGTCCTGAATAGACAAGTCATCATGATTGACAATGAGTATTGTCAAAACTATATTGAGGAGAATTACTGCATGAGAAGCACGACAGAACAAGAAATACTGTCCGGGCAGGCAGTTTTATCGATAAGGGAAACTTATGAAAAATTTTAATAATAAAGTTGCTGCGATTACCGGTGCCGGTTCTGGTATTGGTCAGCAATTGGCAGTTTTATTGGCGAAACAGGGCTGTCATCTGGCATTAAGCGATGTCAATGAAGAGGGTCTGGCGAAAACGGTTGAGCTGTTAAAAGATTCTAATGTACGTGTAACGATCAAAAAGGTGAATGTCGCGAATCTTGAAGAAATGCGTACTTGGGCGACTGAGGTGGAACAGGACCATGGCAGCGTGAATATGATCTTCAACAATGCTGGTGTGGCTTTAGGTTCGACTGTAGAAGGCGCGAGTTATGACGAGCTGGAATGGATTGTTGGCGTCAACTTCTGGGGCGTGGTGTATGGTACCAAGGAATTCCTGCCACTGATCAAGAAGACGGGCGATGGTCATATCATCAATATTTCCAGTCTGTTTGGTCTAACTGCACAGCCAACACAATCTGGCTATAACGCCACCAAGTTTGCAGTACGTGGCTTTACCGAATCCTTACGTCAGGAACTGGATATCGAAAACTGCGGTGTTAGCGCGCTGTGTGTACATCCTGGTGGTATTCGTACCAACATTGCCAACGCGGCCAAAATGAATGACAGCCTAAAAGCCTTAGGTATGAATCCTGAAAAGTCTGCACGTAGCTTCAATAAATTACTGCGTTGTCCACCTGAAGAAGCGGCACGTCAGATTCTGGATGCAGTGCAGAAAGATAAACGCCGTCTGCTGATTGGTAATGATGCCAAAACCATCGATCTGATTCAGCGAATTCTACCGACGGGCTATCAGAAGGTCACAGCTTTTGCCACCAAGCTAGGTAAATCGAAAAAATCAGCTTAGGTTGTTAAAAGTTATGAAATTAAAGTCCGCTTATGCGGACTTTTTTATATTTAAACTTTGAAAATGCAAAACTGGCGGCAAGTTTTCTTTATCTAAAAAATAGAAAATTAAACAGTGATTAAAACCGATCTTCTTTATAAAGACTGGTCTAAGAGGCTACAGCTGTATGATGTTGAGCACTGAGGTACTGATTTTCCGGACGTTTCAGCCCCAGGTTTTCACGTAGCGTACTGCCTTCATATTCAGTCCGGAACAGGCCACGGCGTTGTAACTCCGGTACAATGAAATCGATGAAATCATTCAAGCCGGCAGGTGTCGTCGGTGGCAACACATTAAAGCCATCCGCAGCGTCATTTTCAAACCATTCCTGCAACTGGTCAACGACCTGTTCAGGTGTCCCGATCAGTGTCCAGTGACCACGTGCAGAAGCAACATATTCATAGAGCTGACGAATACTGAAGTTATGTTTCTGTGCAATATTGATCATCATTTGCTGACGACTGGATTTGATTTCAATCCCTTCCAGTTCCGGGAAAGGCGCATCCAGATCATAGTTTGAAAGATCAAGATCACCTGCTAAGCCAGAAAGAAGTCCTAAACCCACATCCGGGTGAATCAAGCTGTTCAGCAATGCATATTTTTCTTTGGCTTCCTGTTCGGTTTTAGCGACAAATACCGATACCCCTGGCATTACTTTCAGGTCATCCGCATGACGGCCATATTTGGCTAAACGCCCTTTAACATCCCGATAGAAGGCTTGGGCCTCAGTTAAACTTTGTTGGGCTGTGAAAATGACTTCAGCATACTTGGCTGCCAGTTCACGTCCATCTTCAGACTGACCTGCCTGCACAATGACCGGATAGCCTTGTGGTGGACGAGGGACATTGAGTGCGCCTTGGACATTAAAATATTTCCCTTTATGTAGCGGTTCATGCTGTTTCGCGGCATCAAAGAAATGACCGCTTTCTTTATCGTAGAGGAAAGCATCATCTTCCCAGGAATCCCAGAGTTTCTGCACGATTTCAATAAATTCATCCGCACGCTCATAACGGACTTGGGCATCCGGATGTGCACTAAAACCAAAGTTACGCGCAGTTTCAGTAGAAATAGTGGTTACAACATTCCATGCAGCACGGCCCTTACTGATATGGTCTAAAGAGGCATATTTGCGCGCTAATAGATAGGGTTCTTCATAGGTAGTTGAAGCAGTAGCAATAAAGCCAATATTTTTGGTGACTGCTGAAATGGCAGCAAATAAGGTCACGGGTTCAAAACCGACGACTTTGTCACTGTAGCCTACATTTTTATTATGCTTAGAAGCGCCATGACTCCAGTTAACTGCCAAACCATCGGCAAGGAAATAAGCATCAAACAGACCGCGTTCAGCAGTTTTTGCTAATTCAATTGCATAATCAAGACTTAAATGGTTCTGAGGACGAGACTCTGGGTGTCGCCAACCTGCCGCATGTTGCGAAGTTGTTGGAATGAAAGCACCCAGTTTAATTTGTCGTTTGGCCATGCTGAAATCCTGTCGTTATCATGTATTTCAACAGGTTTATAACAAGGAATAATCTGGTTTAAAAATACGATAAAATTAAATCCTTATACTAAATATGGGATAAGCCTAAGCAGGAAATGTATCTATTTCCAAAAATAGATAAGATCTAAATTTTCAGGTACTTCAACCACCTTAAATCAGCATTTCAATGGTTTTCTTTTTCCAGACAAACTGGTAATACAGTCCTTGCATGATGCATAGACAGACAAAAGCTAGAGCATAGCCATACCAGATGCCTTGCAGGCCCCACCAGCGACTGAATAGATAAGCTGCCGGGACTTCAATCCCGATAATAGCGATAATATTGATAATCATTGGTACCGTCACCGTACCACTGGCCCGCATAATCGAAGCAAAAATCGCACTGGCACCAAAGAACAGAATGGACCAGAGCACGATAAACAGGAGCTGCTGACCCAGTACCACAACCTGTGGATCGGTAATAAACAGGGCCATCAAATATTTTGAGAAAAGATAGGCCAATACCACCAGACTACCTGTGAACAGAATATTCATGCTCAGGGCAGTACGCGTCACTTTATTGAGTAAGTCATTTTTACCTGCACCAATCGCTTGGGCACCAAAAACCGAAGCGGCAATTGCGATAGAAAGTGCAGGGAACTGGATATAATTCAGCACCTGATTCACGGCCCCATAAGCTGCAGTCGCTTCTGCACCATAGCGGTTGACCAAGCCCACAATTACCAAACCTGCCACTGAAGTGGTTACCATCTGCACGCCGGTCGGGATGCCTAATCGCAGAATAATTTTGCTGAGCTGAGGCTGATGACGGATATCTTTCAGCAAAGCCCAGTCTGGCTTGAGGGGATGTTCTTTATAATTTAAATATAATGTTAGAAATAGCAGGACTGCCAGGTTACCGAGGATAGTCGCAATTGCGGGAGAAATAATCCCTATCTTGGGAAAACCAAAATAACCGGCAATCAGAACGGGCGTCACCACCAGACCTACTCCAATCGCCAGGGCAGAGGCAAACAATGCAGTAGTGCTGTCACCCACACCGCGCAGGATTGAAGTATAAATAATATAAATAAAAATCAGTGGGCTACCAGCAAGCATCCATTGCACATAAGGCAGAGACAGGTGCATGACCTCCGGATCAGTCCCGAGAAGCAAAAGGATATCCTCCGTGAAAATGACACCAAACAGGGCAATCAGCGTACCGCCAATCAGGGTCATAAACAGGGTGGAACCAACAACACAGCGGACCTTCTCCAGGTTTTTAGCTCCCCAAGCCTGTCCCACCAAAACGGTTGAACCTGCTGATAAGCCAATCACAAAAGCCATCAAGCAGAACAGGATTGGGAAAAATACTGCAACTGCAGCAATGGCATGTACGCCCAGCATTTGCCCGACAAAGATAGTATTAATGGTGCCGGACAGGCTTTGCAGGATATTGGTCACAACCAGCGGCAGCAGGAAAATAAAAAATGTTTTCCACAGGTTTTGCTGCTGAACCAATGCTTGCTGTGCCATAGGACGTCCTGTTCTTGATTATTAGAGAGGAATAAAAAAATAATTATCAGAAATTTGTAGAAAAATAGCCTTAGCTTTTAGGTAACTCAGGCTAAAGCTATCTAAGTCTTTAAATATTTGAATCAAACTTTGGAAAGAATTTCGCCAGCTTGCAGCAAGGTTTGTTCTTTTTTGGCAAAACAGAAACGCAGTAAACGTAAATCTTTTGGCGGTTGTTTATAGAATACTGACACTGGAATCGCCACGATTCCAAGTTCATGTGCCAGGTACTGACACATATCAACATCTGCTAAGTCTGGTCGAATCTCGCTGTAATCCAGATTCTGAAAATAGGTGCCTTGCGAGGGGGTCCACTGGAAACGTGAATCCTGAATGGATGAATTAAACAAATCACGTTTGGCCTGATAAAAAGCTGACAGCTGGGAAATATGTTCAGGATGTTGTTGTAAATATTCAGCCAGTGCTACCTGAACAGGAGTCACACCGCAGAAACTGGCAAATTGATACACCTGACGGAACAATTTCATTAAGGCCGGGGTCGCTACACAGAAGCCGGTTTTCCAGCCAGTCACATGGAAGGTTTTTCCAAAGGAGCCAATGACAAAACTACGTTCACGCAATTCAGGGAAAGAAAGTGCTGAATGATGTTGAATGTCATCAAAGACCAGATGTTCATAGACTTCATCGGAGAGTACGACAATATTACGGTCACGGATCAGTTCAATCAGCTGTTGCCAATCTGCTTTAGACCAGACACTTCCGGTTGGATTATGCGGCGTATTCACAATAATCATCCGGGTACGGTCATTAATGGCATCTTTAACCTGATTCCAGTCCACCGAGAACTCCGGATGCTGCAGTGCAATATGAATCGGTTTGGCGCCTAAAACCTGTACCGTCGGTGCATAACTGTCATAACTTGGGTCAAAAATAATAACTTCTTCACCCGTACGCACCACCGCCTGAATGGCACAGAAGATTGCAATGGTCGCCCCGGGTGTAATGGTAATTTCCTGAGCAGGATCTAATGACAATTGATCGCGCTGTAAATATAAATCAGCCAGCAAAGCGCGTAATAATGGTAAGCCATCTCCAGGCGCATACTGGTTAAATCCAGAAGCACTTGCCCGTCCTAAAGCCGCAATCAGATCGGGTGGTGCGGGAAAATCAGGAAACCCTTGCGAAAGATTCAGTGCCCCGAGTTGCTGAGCCAGGGCAGACATGGTGCTGAAAATCGTCACGCCTAGATCGGGCAATTTGGACTGGAGATCAAGCATGTCATAGTGCTCTTTTAATTTGTATATCCAAGCAGTTTAACAGTAACTATTCTGCATTGTGATCACAAATAAAAGAAATCATTCGTAATTTTATTGATAAAAAATTCAAGGACCTGACTCCTAATTATGTGCTAATAATACGTAAATTGAAAGCCAAATCATGTGAAATAAAAAGCTTGATGGACGTATAGGGGCTAATGTTTATAAAATCAGCTGCATAATAATTCTTAAAAATAACCATAAGATGCTAAAGAATATTCATATCCTTCTTGAGGGGCTTGGGCTGAACTTGCAAAAACGTGCCCTACATATTCAGTTTTCCAATCAGGTTTTAAATACCCAGGTCTTTATTCAGCGGATTGAAGGTCATCATCGGATCAATGAAGGTTTGCAGGCAGAACTGATCTGTCTTTCAACCCATGCAAATATCGCTTTAAAACAATTTATTGGCTGTCAGGTCGCGGTTGATCAGGTCACTGATCGTGGTGAATTGTTCCGGACCACAGGTTTGATCACTACAGCAAGCCAGGGACAAAGCGACGGATCTTTAACCCTGTATAAACTGACCCTGCAGGATGCAACTTCCTTATGGCATAAACGTCGCAATAGCCGGGTGTTTATGAATAAAAGCGTCCGGGATATTAGTGAAATTTTATTTAAAGAATGGCAGGTACGCAGCTCCATATTTGCAGCACGATTGAGTCTGGATGTTTCTGCCTTGTCACGGGACTACGATGTTCGTCCTTTTGTAATGCAGTCCAATGAAACGGATTATGAGTTTCTGACCCGCTTATGGCGTAGTGAAGGCATGAACTGGCTGATCGATGAAAAGGAAATTATTGTATCCGCTTCAGCTCAGACCATTCAGCCGCAGATTCTAAGTTTGATTGATAATCAGCAACATTTTCAGGCTTTAAAACGCCGTAGTATCCGTTTTCATCGTAGCCATGCCACCGAACCTTTTGACACGATTACTGGTCTATTGGCAGAACGCTCTTTAAATCCAACCATTGTCCAAACCCAGCGCTGGCAGGCAGATCAGCTGGCGCAGAGTGAAAGTCAGGTACTGCTGAGTGGCCATCAGCATAGCGAAGTACAGGATAATCAAAGTCTGAATCTTGAAGATTTGTGGACCATTAGCCCAGCTTGGACCAGTGACTTAAATGGAGAGGATCAGACGACATCAGCCAGCTCGACCCAACTGGATAAACTCAGTCAGCAGTTGAATCAATATCATGCATTACAGTCTAAATATTTTAAGGCCAATAGTCGTGTTCGTGATGCACAAGTCGGTTACTGGTTTGAATTACATGATCATCCTGAACTGGATCAGCACCCAGTCAATGAACGCGAGTTTTTAATCCTGGGGAAGCATTTCTATAACCAGAATAATTTACCTAAAGATATTTTGATGCAGCTGGATCAGCTCATGCAGTCCAGCCGCTGGAAAGTACTAGATGATGAACGGCAAAGTAATGAGCTTTTTTTGATCCGTCGCCATATTCCGGTAGTACCTGAGTATCACCCGTTACAGCATCGGCCAATGGCTCATCCACAGCACGCGAAAGTGGTAGGTCCGGAGGGGGAAAGCATTTACGTGGATGAGTGGGGACGGGTCAAGGTGCGTTTTCTATTTACCCGTAATGATGACCATCAGCATGATGGTGGTGCTGGCGCCAATGATAATGACACTGATTCGGCCTGGGTAGATGTGCTAACGCCATGGGCAGGCGAAGGTTATGGCGCCCGATTCCATCCGCGTATCGGGGAAATTGTAGTGATTGATTTCTTCGAAGGAGATATTGATCGTCCCTTTATTGTTGGACGTATTCATGAAGCTGAACGTTATCAAACTATGTTTGATAAGAAGGGGCAGTTGCCATTCACTAAAAAACTAAGTGGTATCCGTTCTCAAGAGGTGGATGGCGAAGGTTTTAACCAGATTCGCTTCGATGATACAACTGGACAGATTAGTGCACAGCTGCAAAGTAGTCATGGGGTCAGTCAGCTAAATTTAGGAAATCTAAGTCATCCAAAAGAAGATGAGGCTAGCGACGGGCGTGGTGAGGGCTTTGAGTTAAGAACAGATCAATGGGGAGCACTTAGAGCGGGAGCTGGCTTGCTTCTTTCTACCTATAAACAAGAAAATGCCAATGCTAATCACTTAAATACCAGTCCTGCGAAAAGCCAGCTTGAATCAAATTTGAATCATAGTAAGGCTTTAAGTGAGATTGCCAAAAATCAGCAAACAGACCCCTTAGAAGGATTAGATCATCTAAAAAAATTTCTGGATCAGATTGAACAGCAAGATCAAAGCAAGGCTGAAACTTTCAAACAAGCTTTAATGCTGCTGTGTGCACCGAATTCAATTGCACTCTCAACTAATGAAGACCTGTATCTTTCAGCTGATCAGCAGATTAACCACAGTGCTGCGGATAATATTAATTTTTCCACACAGAAATCTTTGATTGCTCACGCTCAGGACAAGATCAGCTTATTTGCAGCTCAACAAGGATTAAAAGCCGTTGCGGCAAAGGGAAAGGTCGAACTCCAGGCACAAGATGACGCAATAGAAACAATTGCTCGTCATAAAGTAAAAATTATTTCAACTGAAGATCGAATTGAAATTATAAGCCCTAAAGAAATTTTGCTTACTGCCGGTGGATCTCAGTTAAAGATTAATGGACAAGGTGTATTTGGAATAACAGGTGGGAAGTTTGAGTGTAAAGCGGGGCAGCATATATTTAAAGAAGGTCAAAATATTATTGAACAAAAAATAAGTCTACCAAAAATGGAAACTTTGTTTAGTAATCGAATTAATTATCAATGGAATACTGCCTGTGAAAGAGAAAAAGAAATTTTCATTGTTGATAAGAAGGAGGGAACATTAATTAAAAGCAAAAAATCCCTGCTAAATGAAGTAAATCAAATAAGTACTCTACGGTTCTATACCTCTCAAAAAACAGATTTTATAGCTTTTGGGTTTAATTCTTGTCAAACATATCTACGTCAAGAACTAAATAAAGAGGATATCGATGAGTTATTGGAGGACCTAGAAGATGAGGAAATTGAGGATGAGGTATACACTAAAGAGGATACTGAGTAATGAGTCAGTTAGTCACTATTACATCCAAACTTTATGATGCATCAGGAAAGTATGTCATCAATTTAAAGGTAAAATCACGCTATAAAGGTTCATCTAGAGAGAACATCAATAAGACAGATCAAGACGGTCTATTTATCTTTCATGCTTCACCGAATCGAACTGTAGAAATTCTAGCCCAACCACCTAATACCAAAGATTATATTGTTGTTAAAACTATTAGACCTCTTGCGAAAGTTGTTATTGCAAGTTGATTCGGTTTACCAGTGCAGCAATTAAGTTCATGCGTAAACCGAATCTTTTCCGTCTATTTCGATAGCGTTCACTTAAGATTCTAAATGTTTTCAATTGACTATTAATGTGTTCGATCACAACGCGTATTTTTCCAATCATTTTATTGTACTTTTTCTCAACTTCAAATAAAGGAAAATTCTTCTTTTTCTTAATGGGCATCAATAATTTAAAGCCATCTTGCTCTAATCCGTAGTACCCTAAATCAGTCATAACATATTCACAATGTTTGAATTTCTTAACCGTTTTCCTTGCCAATTTAATGTCATGCTGACTGCCATACGATATATCTAATCCTATGATTTGTTTACTCTTAGGATGGTAGATCACTTGGGCTTTAAGCGTATGTTTCTTCTTTTTACCACTATAGAACTTACTCTGATTTTTTTTTCGGGCGTTCTATTGAACATTCTGTCGCATCAATAATGACCCAGTTAAAGCGTTCGTCTGTTGTGGTAAGGCTTCGTTTTGGCAGAGTAAAACGTCTTGATCTCATTAAGGCATCTTCAACCTTTTTAATGGTTCGGTTCACATTACTTTCAGCGATATGATAGTGTGCTGCTAACTCCAATTGAGTGCTATAATTTCGTAAGTAATTGAGTGTTAATAACAATTGATCCTCTATAGCTAAAGTATGAGGACGGCCTGATTTCTTTTTGAGTGATTCTGCTTTTTCTAAAACCTCGACCATTTCGGTAAAAACTGCTCGAGGTACGCCAACCAAGCGCTTGAATTCAGAATCTGAAAAACGGTTTAAGTTCTGATATCTCATGAAATCTATATGGGGATGGTTTTTACTTTCGCAAGAGATCTATTAATTCTTCAATAGTTTCTTCTAGAAAAGACCCTGTAAAAGTACCTTTACCTAAAAGTATAGAGCAATATCAACAGAAAAAAGTTACCACTACTTCAAAAGGGATAGTGACAACTTTATTTAAAATTATAGATAGTAAAGAGAAAATCCTGATAAATTTCCCAGTAACCTCTCGTCCTAAAGGAAGTCAAAAGTCATTTGAGCGTAATTCAAATGAACAGGGCATTGTAGAAGTCCTATCTTCACCTAATCGAGATATTGAAATTTTGGTTTTAACTTCGAATGATGAATTTACTTTAAAAAGTTCTGTTAACTCTGGGAATGGATCCCAAATACCAATAATAATTAAACTAGATGAACCTTATGAAAATTTTAAAAGTCTCTCAAATTTCAAAATAGTAGACAGGTTAGGAAATGACTACAATATTGAAAATACTAAAATTGAAATCTTGTATTTAGAAAGTGGAATAAAGAAAGTTTCAAATACTTCTAATGGAAAATTTTCACTTCAAAGTATGGTTGGAGAAAAAGTAAAGATTACAGTATTTAAACCAGATGGAAAGCGTTTAGAAGCCAATAATTATTACTCTAAAAGAATGAAAGAAGATTCTAATAAATTGGAATTAGACGTGGATATAACAGGAGGCCAAACCTCAGTAAATAAACCCGAAATAGAAAAGGACTTAAAAGTTAATGAATGTGCCTGTAATAGAGATATTATGGAAGAAGAATTCAAAAAAGTAACAACTAGTGTTACAGCTATAAGCTTTCTTAAATATTTAAATCAACAGTTTAAGAAACTTAATATGAATAACTGTTTGGAAAAAGCCCATTTTATAGCACATACACTGCATGAAACTGCAAGCTATTCTCTAATGGAAGAAGGATTAGCTGGTAAATCTGAAAGTGAAGTTTATGATGGTTATAAAGGAAGGGGATTAATACAAATAACTTATAAAACTAATTATGAATCATATGGGTTGGCAGT
This sequence comes from Acinetobacter sp. ASP199, assembly GCF_022700675.1. NCBI lineage: Bacteria > Pseudomonadati > Pseudomonadota > Gammaproteobacteria > Moraxellales > Moraxellaceae > Acinetobacter > Acinetobacter sp. ASP199. Next base: position 2,908,640 of record NZ_CP062182.1, on the reverse strand, counting down.
GAATGAAAATTTTTTAGGAAATAATAGGCATAGAATTGCTAGAGAAAAACAACATGCTGTAGGTTCTGCAGTTTGGTATTGGCATCATTCTAAAGCTGGTAATTTAACTCCTCATGCAATTAATAATGATCTAATAGCAACTTGTGCATTAATTAACGGAGGATATAATGGATTTGATGATAGAGAAAAATATCATAAAAGAGCTATAGTAGCTTTTAATATAAAGAAATGTAGAAACTTGGATAAAAAAGTAGTAGCTAATCTTGAGTATTATACAAAATTTGAAAATAGTTATATTTATGCTAATAAAATAGGAGAAAGTTTTGGGTGGGGATTATGGAATGATCCTAAGGGATATAAAAAAGGAAAATTAAAAAGTGCTGAAGAAGCCAAAAAAGGATATCAGAGATTTCTAGAAATGAGTAAAGATAAAGAGTTTCCTTTTGGATATAATAAAGATAAAAAAGGTAATAAAGTTAGTAGAAAGAGATATGGTTACACTGCAAATTCTGCAAAATTATTAGCTAAAAAGAGAATAAAAGAATTATGAAGAAAATTATCGCCATATTTTTTGCTCTAACTTCATGTTCAAATGTTCAATCTAATGAAAAATACTATTGCTTGGCAAGCGATAATAAATCAATTATATTAGTTTCTAGTCGTTATCCCGAAATTGATTCTATAAAATATTATCCCTATTTAAAAAATATTAAAATTTCAAAACCTATAAAAGAAAAAAGTATTGATATGGGAGATAATGCTAAACCAGAAATTTATAGAACTATGAATGAAATGATTAATGGAAAAATAACAGGGAAATATACTTTCATGTCGCAAGGTTATCTTCTTTATAATGTGGAATATTTTAGTTTAAAAACTAAGAAAAAAACTTTCTTTGAAAAAAATGATTTAAGAATTAAAGGTATAAATTGTATTTAATTAAGATATGCAATTGATGATAGTAAATTAAAAAGATTAGGGCTAATTGATATCAATTAGCCCTATTATTTACCCTTCCAAAACCTCTTCCAGCAACTCCTCACTTGGTGCAAAGTAATACGCACCATCCATTGGAGTCACGAAATGTAGCAAGCGGTCATGGAGCCCATCGCCTGATGTACCAAACATGCGTACTAACATGGCATCAATGATTTTCAGGTCTTTGGTATAAGCAATGAAGAATAGACCTTGGTCACCACGACCATCTCCATAAGGCAGAGAGTGGCGTAGAATTTCCATTTCCTCGCCTTCCTCATCTTCAACGACAGTACGAGCAATGTGAGCATTGGCAGGTTTTACCTCATCCTCGAGTTCAATCGATTCAAGTTTGGTACGACCCATGACTTGTTCTTGAGCATCGACTTTGAGTTTTTTCCATTTATCCAGGTTATGCGCATAACGCTGCGCAAAAATGAATGAACCGTCTTGGAAAATGCCAGCATCTTCACCGAGTAAAGCTACTTCAGCACGATCATCCGGAAATTGCGGATTTTCAGTCCCATCAATGAAACCGGTAATATCACGGCCATCAAAGTAACGGAAACAAACACGTTCATCTAATACTTCAACCTGATCGCGAATACCTTCGAAGAAAGACTGACTCAAGGCGAAACAGATATCAGCACGCGCACTGGCAATATGAATCAGTACATCAGCGGGAACCACAGGCATATTAAATGAACCTTGAATTGGCTCTAATTGTTTAAAACCAGCAGGGGCCTGTTCATACAGTTTTGACCAGAGTTCAGGACCAAAAGCGACAGCCGTTTTAATTTGCGCATTCGGATGTTGGGTAATCAGGCGATCGCGTGTCGTAAAGAGCTGTTCTAATCGTTCCTTAAAATCTTCAATACTGAGATCTTTCAGACGTAAAACAATAAAGCGAGCATGATCTGAAGGTAATGGTAAAATTACAGATTGGGCTGTCATTCATGGCTCCTGTAATAAAAATTCCTGTATTTAATCGCATTATTGTGCCTGAAGCCATACAGGGTGAATAGTATTCAGATTAAATTTTAGCGAGATTTTGATCTGAATATATTTGAAAAGTCATATAATACGCTTCAAATTTTCTATCGAGCAGATTCATGTCCTATCAAGTTTGGTTTGCCTACATGCTGGCCTGTTGGGTGATTAGCATTTCCCCGGGTGCGGGCGCCATTGCTTCGATGTCGAGTGGCCTAAATTACGGTTTTCGACATGGCTACTGGAATGCTTTAGGCTTGCAGCTGGCCTTGCTGGTTCAAATCGCCATTGTCGCTGCCGGGGCAGGGGTACTGTTTGCGACATCACCTTGGGCATTTCTGCTGGTAAAATGGTTTGGCGTGGGTTACCTGCTTTATCTGGCATATTTACAGTGGACTGCGCCGATGCAGTCGATTGAGATTCAGCATGAGTTAACCCGTAAGTCAGCTGGGAAACTGGTATTGCATGGTTTTCTTGTGAATATGAGTAATCCAAAGGCAATTGTGTTCCTGCTTGCGGTATTGCCACAGTTTCTGGATCTGTCCAAACCTCAGTGGATTCAGTATGTGATTATGGCAGCAACCATGGTCACCATTGATCTGATTGTGATGGCGGGTTATACCGGATTGGCAGCGAAAGTTTTAAGATTATTGACATCGGCAAAGCAACAAAAAATATTAAATCGCAGCTTTGCCGTACTGTTTGCCTGCGCTGCAACCTTGCTCAGTTTGGTGCATCAGGCATAAACGTAAAGGCGGATTACACAAAAATAAAAACAATGTGATGTCGCTAGCTTTTGAATACAAAACATAAAAATAATAAAAAGAGGTATTCCTATGTCAGGCCAATTTGACTTCGTGTCTATTATTAAAAAGCCAACCATCCACGAGTATGGCTGTTGTATTAGTCATTGTATTCAGCTTCCAGATGGTACCCAAAAGACTCTCGGTGTGTTTTTACCGACAGAACAGCCGATCGTATTTAAAACTGCTGTAGCAGAACGTCTGGAAATTATTGCGGGTGAATGTCTGGTGCAGATCGGTGAGGATGAGCATTATCAGCGTTATGTACCAGGACAATCTTTCTATGTACCTAAACATAGCCGGTTTAAACTGTTATGCAGAGAAGTCGTGGATTATGTCTGTCACTTTGAATAGGGCAGTCAATTTACTCAGGTCGCACTTTTAGCTGCTGCAAAAACTCATGTTCGGTCATCACCATAATGCCGTGTTGTTGCAACAGGGCAGCAGTAACGCCTTGACCTTGAATTTTTGTCCCAGTGAATGATCCATCATAAATCAGGTCACTGCCGCAGGATGGGCTGTGAGCTTTAAGGATGGCATGTGTGACCTGAAATCTTTGAGCAAGATCTAAAGTGGCATAGGCGCCTTGAATAAAAGCTTCTGAAACGTCTGTACCATTTATATCTACGACATTAGCTTGATGCAGCAGCACATCGCGACCATTACCAGATTGAATCTCGGCAGGAGGGCGGGGGATGGCTAAACCACCGCTAATTTCAGGACATAGACTGACATATTGATCAGGTAGTAGATGTTGCAGCAGTTCCTTGAGCAGGCAATCCTGTCCATCGTAACGGACTTTATGACCGAGCAAACAGGCACTAATCAAGTAGCGTTTGCTCATGATGACTTAACTCAGTTTCTTAAACTTCTGTACACAGAAGATCAGGGCAAACAGCACCGACATGGTGAGTACAATGGTCAGGCCGGTTGAAGTATTTAGCCCTGCACTTGACCATAGGCCAATCGTCACCCCAATCTGAGCAATTACAAAAGCCCAGATCACCATTTGTTTCGGTGAATTTGCCAGCAGGCGAGCCGTCAGTGCTGGAATGACCAGAAGTGCACCCATGAGTAATGAACCTACCGCTCGAAGTGCCAATACGGTAAACAGTGCCAGTAACAACATAAAGATCAAGCGTTGTAATTTGGCATTCACGCCTTCACTGATAGCCATGTCGGGATCAATGGCAATCTGGATCTGTGCCTGCCAGCTTTTATAAATCACAGCCAGTGCAACAATAATCACCACAGCAAAAGTGGGTAAATCATTCCAAGAAATGGTCAGCAAATCACCGAATAGATAACTGAGTAGTTCTGGTCTTAAACTTGGTAAATGTTGAATGAACAATAAGCCTGAACAGAGCAGGGTGGCTGAGCAGAGTGCAAGCAAAGCATCATTTGGTAGGCGAGGATCGTACAGCACCCACAAAATACCAACCAGCAACAGGGCAATAAAGGTCACACCCATCCACAGCGGCAGGCTCATGGCACCAGCAATGGCAACACCCAGTAAAGTACCATGTGCCATGGTATCGGCAAAAAAAGACATCCGACGCCACAGCATCAAACAGCCCAGCGGAGCGGTCAGAAACACCAGTAGTGTTCCCATAATCCATGCAGGTAAAAGGAGTTGTAACCAGTCCATCATGGCTTAAGCTTCCGGCTCGGGGTGAATATGCGGTCGTGCATCATGCTGACAAGGGGTCGCGGAGTCACCATGGGCACAGTGATCATGATGATGCTGATAGAACACCCGATTGGTGCCAAAGATCGCCTGATATTCTGGATGCTGTTGGACACTTTCCGGTAGGCCGCTACAACAGATATGTTTATTCAGGCAAACTACACGATGGGTGCCTTGCATCACCCATTGCAGATCATGCGATACCATTAGAATGGCACAGCCATATTTTTCTGGCAGGCTGCGCACATATTCATACAGTTCGGCTTCAGACTGAATGTCCAAACCTTGCATTGGCTCATCCAGAACCAGAATGTCCGGTTGTCGTAATAAGGCACGAGCCAATAGCACACGTTGACGCTCACCGCCAGAAAGCTGTTGAACTTTGGAATTTTCCAGCTTGGCAATGCCAGTATCGCGGATAATTTCAGCTTTTATATCTGAAGGGCATTTTTCCAGTGCCAGCAGATCTTTAACCCGTAGAGGCAAACTATGCGAAGGATTGAATTTTTGTGGTACGTAGGAAAATTTCAGCTTGCGCGCCGTCTTGATCTCACCCGATTTCGGTTTCACGATTCCGAGCATCACCTTGATCAGGGTAGATTTGCCAGCGCCATTGGGACCTATGAGCGTGATGATTTCCTTTTCTTCTAAGGAAAAGTCTACGGCTTTTAAAATGTCCCGCTCATCAATATTGACCCAAATTTTGGAAAGTTGAATCAGCGGTGTGGAAGTTAGGCTTTGTTTCGACACTGCTGACAGATTCCTGAAATCTCAATGATGCTGTGATGGGCACTGAAACCATCTGAGTTTGCCAATGCATCCAGCTGATCCAGCAAGCCTTGTGCCGAAGCTTCTTTTACGGCTTTGCATTCAGTACAAATCAGGAAAGCGGCTTGATGGCCTTCACGCGGATGACAACATGGAATATAGGCATTAATAGAAGTCAGACGATGAATAAAGCCTTTTTCTAATAAAAAGTCGAGCGTGCGATACACCGTCGGTGGCGCTGCAGGGCGATCACTATTATTTTTAATCTTGGCCAGCAGGTCATAGGCACCCATTGGACCTGAGGCATTTAAAATCAGTTCGAGTACTTCCTTACGCAAGGGCGTAAGTCGCGCACCAGTTGCCGCACACAGGCTTTCCGCTTCAGCCAGGCGTTGCTCCACGTTTGGATGATCGTGTACGCCGTGCAATGCGTTGTGGTGTTCGTGCGAACAGGAACCCATAGTTCACCTCAAGTGCGAAACTGAAAATAAAAGAATTTTAAATCTTACCATGAAGCGTTATCAGTTTCGATCAGGCATAGGTATTTTTGCGAATTTGTTATAATATAACACTTAGTATTTTTACCGCGATTTTCTCTCATGTCCCGTTTCTTTGCGTTTTGTGCCCTGGCTTTATTGAGTACCCTTAGTTGGTCACAAAGTCTGGTAGTATCTACGCATCCGATTTACCTGATTGCCAAGAAAATTACCCATGGGGTAGAACAGCCAACTTTATTATTGGCCAATCAGACCGGACATGATGTCAGCCTGACCCCGGCGCACCGTAAAACTATTCAGGATGCGGGACTGGTCATCTGGTTGGGACAGGCGCATGAAGCACCTTTGACAAAAGTACTCGAAGAAAGTAATAAAAGTATCGCAATTTTGGATTCCAGCATTATTAATGCGCTACCTATGCGTAATCCACGTGGTGAAGCATTGAAAAATACGGTTGATACGCATGTCTGGCTTGATCCAAACAATGCCGTGCGCATCGGTTTCTTTATTGCAGCACTGCGTTCCCAGCAAATGCCACAGTATCGTGAAACTTACTGGAAAAATGCCCGTGACTTTGCACAAAATATGCTGACGACAGCACAACGTTATAGTTCCACTACCAAACCACGTCCATATTGGTCATATCATGATGCCTATCAATATCTGGAGCGTCCGCTGAACCTGAAGTTTATGGGGGCGCTAACGGATGATCCGCATGTGTCACCTACTGTGGCTCAGATCAAGTTCCTGCAGGATACCCGCGCACAGAGCAAAATGTGTCTGCTGGCTGAAGGTCATGCCAATGCCAATCAGTACAGAAAACTGAACCCGGTAGTTTTCCAGCATGTAGACGAAAGCATGAGTGGGGCAGGGGACTTTATCCAAGGCTGGCAGCAATTAGCTGATCAAACGAGCAAATGTGTGCTAAATTCTCGATAATGATTAAAAAGTGATCGAGTTTTGCTTAGTTTAGAAACGATTGAACCGTCGAATTTTTCAAAGCTAAACTCGGGAAAAGATTGCATGTTAAGGGGTGTAACTCTATAATGCCTGCGATTAAAAATAATCATCAGCTAAACTTGTCAAGCATGATTGCTGTGAGTGAATAAATAATGAGCCGAACTAGTCGCTTGATTGACCGACGATTAGCGAAAGCTTTAGTCATCTTACAAGCAGTAATGATACCCGTTTCAGCGTTGTTGGGTTGGGTTCTAAAGGACACAACCGCAGCCTTGAGTGCAGCCTTGGGTGCATTCGTATGTTGGTTGGCGACCTGCTACTTTAGCTGGCAGTCGTTTCGTGCTGCGGGCGCGCGAGCTTCCAAACAAGTTCTATCGAACATGTATAGGGGCATGCTCGGTAAGTTTGCAATTGTGATTGTTGGTTTCATTTTGATTTTAAGCAATGTCAAGCCGTTATCCCCGGTTGCATTGTTTTGTGGTTTTATACTCGTTCAAGCCATGTCGTGGGTCGCTCCATTTTGGGTGTCACGTCTACAAAGACGAGTTTAAGCGCAGCAAAAATTGAAAAGTTTTTCAGGAGCAGGCGAGATATCAAGCAGCACGCGATATTCGTTTGTTCTATTAGTTTTTTGACATTGACCAGGTGTGATTTATGGCTGCTGAAGAACATGCCCTTACTTCGACCGAGTATATCAAGCATCACTTGACCAACATGACCTATGGCAAAATGCCGGACGGAACATGGAAATTGGCCGAGAGCGGTGCTGAAGCTCAACAGATGGGGTTCACTGCTATTCACTTGGATTCAATGGGTTGGTCTATCGGACTAGGTCTGATTTTCTGTTTGTTGTTCTGGTTGGTTGCGAAAGCAGCTAATGCTGGTGTTCCTACCAAGTTCCAGTCAGCGATCGAAATGATTATCGAGTTTGTAGATTCAAGTGTACGTGATACCTTCCACGGGAAGTCTCGATTAATTGCACCCTTAGCATTAACCATTTTCGTGTGGATTTTCCTCATGAACTTGATGGATTTAATCCCTGTTGACTTTATTCCTTATGTAGCTCAACACGCGATTGCTTCTATGCTGGGTGTAGACCCTCATCAGGTTTACTTTAAAATTGTTCCGACTACAGATCCAAACATTACCCTAGGTATGTCTATTTCTGTATTCTTCTTAATTATTTTCTATAGTATTCGTGAGAAAGGTGTTGGCGGCTTCGTTGGTGAATTGGCACTGAACCCATTTAACCCAAGTAATCCAGTTGCTAAAGTGCTTTTAATTCCATTCAACTTATTGTTGGAATTAACTACTTTCTTGGCGCGACCAGTTTCATTGGCTCTCCGACTTTTCGGTAACATGTATGCGGGTGAGTTAATCTTCATTCTTATCGCGTTATTACCGTTCTGGATCCAGTGGGCATTGTCTGTGCCTTGGGCGATTTTCCACATTTTGATTATTACGCTACAAGCATTCATTTTCATGATGTTGACTATCGTGTACATGAGTATGGCAAGCGAAAAGCATTAATGGTATTGCCTAACTGTCACGGGATGGTTGGGCACAATTTTTTAACTTAAATTTGGTATAAACCTAACCTCTGAGGAATTATCATGGAACTCACTTTAGGTCTAGTTGCAATTGCATCTGCTATCTTGATCGCTTTCGGTGCTTTAGGTACTGCGATTGGTTTTGGTCTTCTAGGCGGCCGTTTCCTTGAAGCTGTAGCTCGTCAACCAGAATTGGCTCCACAACTTCAAACTCGTATGTTCTTAATCGCGGGTCTTCTTGATGCTGTGCCTATGATCGGTGTTGGTATTGGCTTGTTCTTCATCTTCGCTAATCCATTTGTAGGTTAATCAGCTTAATTCCGAAATTCACTATTTGAGGAATTTGCAATGAATATCAACCTCACATTGTTTGGCCAAGCGATTGCGTTTGCGATTTTCGTCGCATTCTGCATGAAGTTTGTATGGCCACCACTAATCAATGCGATTAGTGAACGTCAGCGTAAAATCGCTGATGGCTTAAATGCTGCTGAAAAAGCGAAGGCTGACCTTGCAGATGCGCAAGCACAAGTGAAAGCTGAACTGGACGCGGCAAAAGCACAAGCGGCTCAATTGATCGAACAAGCGAACCGTCGTGCAGCGCAATTGGTAGAAGAAGCTCGTACTCAAGCGTCAGCTGAAGGTGAGCGTATTCGTCAACAGGCTAAAGAAGCTGTTGATACTGAAATCAATTCTGCTCGCGAAGAATTACGTCAACAAGTGGCTGCTCTTGCAGTTGCTGGCGCTGAGAAAATTCTTAGCCAGCAAGTTGACGCAGAAGCTCACAATGCCATGCTGACTCAGCTGGCTGCTAAACTTTAAGAGAGGCGGATTATGGCTGAACTCTTGACGTTGGCACGCCCTTACGCTAAAGCAGCATTTGCTTACGCTTCTGAGCAAAGTGCAACTGACTCTTGGTCAACTGCGCTTGAATTGCTCAGTGCTGCGGTGCAAGACGAAGCATTTTCAGCTTATCTAAATCGCCCTGAGTTGACACCTGCTGAGCAGGTGGCACTTTTTGCTAAAGTTTTAGGCGAAGACCAAACGCCTGCAGTGTCAAACTTTTTGACAATGCTTGCTGAAAACGCACGTTTGGCTTTGCTTCCTGAAATTCAAGCAGAATATGAACAGCTCAAATCACAGAATAACAATACTGTGGATGTTGTAATTGAATCAGCATTCCCATTGACTTCTGTACAGGAACAACTTCTTGCTCACGCATTAGAGAAAAAATTCGAAGCGGCGGTAAATGTTTCTGTAGAAGTTAAACCAGAGCTTATTGCTGGTGTAGTTATTCGTGCAGGCGACCAAGTGATAGATGATTCTGCGCTTAATAAGCTTGAAAAAATGCGTACTCGTCTTCTAGCTTAATTGCATATAAGAAGACTGAACTTTAAAAAGATTGAGGTATAGCGCAATGCAACAACTGAATCCATCCGAGATCAGTGCGCTCATTAAACAGCGTATCGGCGATCTGGACACCAGCGCGACCGCTAAAAACGAAGGTACCATTGTTATGGTATCCGACGGTATTGTGCGCATTCACGGCCTTGCTGATGCAATGTACGGTGAAATGATCGAATTCGACGGCGGCTTATACGGTATGGCACTGAACCTAGAACAGGATTCAGTGGGCGTCGTTGTTTTAGGTAACTACTTAAACCTTCAAGAAGGTCAAAAAGCGCGTTGCACAGGTCGTGTATTAGAAGTTCCGGTTGGTCCAGAACTTTTAGGCCGTGTAGTAGATGCTCTTGGAAACCCGATTGATGGTAAAGGCCCAATTGATGCAAAACTGACTGATGCTGTTGAAAAAGTAGCACCAGGCGTAATTTGGCGTCAATCAGTGGATCAACCTGTACAAACTGGTTATAAATCAGTAGATACAATGATCCCAGTAGGCCGTGGTCAACGTGAGTTGATCATTGGTGACCGTCAGACTGGTAAAACAGCTATGGCGATCGATGCGATCATCGCTCAGAAAAACTCTGGCATTAAATGTGTATACGTAGCAATCGGTCAAAAACAATCGACTATCGCTAACGTTGTGCGCAAGCTAGAAGAAACTGGCGCTATGGCGTATACAACTGTTGTAGCAGCAGCGGCAGCGGATCCAGCAGCAATGCTTTTCCTTGCTCCGTACTCAGGCTGTACAATGGGCGAATACTTCCGTGACCGCGGTGAAGATGCGCTTATCATTTATGATGACTTGTCTAAACAAGCTGTAGCATATCGTCAAATTTCATTGCTTCTTCGTCGTCCACCAGGTCGTGAAGCTTACCCAGGTGACGTGTTCTATCTACATTCACGTCTACTTGAACGTGCTTCTCGTGTATCTGCTGACTACGTTGAGAAATTCACTAACGGTGAAGTTAAAGGCCAAACTGGTTCATTAACTGCATTGCCGATTATTGAAACTCAAGCGGGTGACGTATCTGCATTCGTACCAACAAACGTAATTTCGATTACTGATGGTCAGATCTTCCTTGAAACATCATTGTTCAACGCGGGTATTCGTCCTGCTGTGAACGCGGGTATCTCTGTATCTCGTGTTGGTGGTTCTGCGCAGACTAAAGTCATCAAGAAATTGTCTGGTGGTATCCGTACGGCACTTGCACAGTACCGTGAATTGGCAGCGTTTGCTCAGTTCGCTTCTGACCTTGACGAAGCAACTCGTAAACAGCTTGAACACGGTCAACGCGTAACTGAGCTTATGAAGCAAAAACAATATGCTCCATACTCAATCGCTGACCAAGCTGTATCAGTTTATGCATCTAACGAAGGCTATATGGCTGACGTAGAAGTGAAGAAAATCGTAGACTTTGACGCTGCGTTAATTTCTTACTTCCGTTCAGAACATGCTGCAGTTATGCAAAAAGTTGACGAGACTGGTGCTTGGGACAAAGATATCGAAGCTGAATTCAAAGCGGGTATTGAAAAGTTCAAAGCGACTCAAACTTACTAATTTAGCAACTTGCTAGATTAGTGTTGGTTTGGTTCACGGAATCAACCTTCGAGGGCTCGAAAGGGCCTTCGAATACTAGGTTAAGCGTATGGCAAATTTAAAAGAAATTCGCGCCAAAGTAGCTAGTATCAAAAGCACGCAGAAAATTACTCGCGCGATGCAGATGGTAGCAGCTTCTAAGATGCGTCGTGCGCAAGAGCGCATGGCTCAAGGCCGTCCGTATGCCGAAAATATGCACCGTGTAATTGCTCACTTGGTTCAAGCGAATCCTGAATACAAACACCGTTATATGGTTGAACGCCCTGTGAAGCGCGTTGGCTATATCATCGTGTCATCAGATCGCGGCCTTGCTGGTGGTTTGAACATTAACCTGTTCAAGAAAGTGGTAAAACACGTTCAACAGCAACAAGAGCAGTCAATTGAAGTTCAATTTGCTTTGATTGGTCAAAAAGCGGTTTCGTTTTTTAAAAACTACGGCGGTAAAGTACTTGGTGCGACCACTCAAGTGGGCGACACTCCAAGTCTTGAACAGTTATCTGGTTCTGTACAGGTGATGTTAGACGCTTATGATAAAGGCGAGTTAGATCGTATTTATCTAGTATCTAACGGCTTTGTCAACGCCATGACTCAAAACCAAAAGATCGAACAGCTTGTTCCTTTAGCAGCTGCTGAAGAAGACAAGACGCTTAACCGTCAATACGGTTGGGACTACATCTACGAGCCTGAAGCTGAAGAGCTTTTAAATGGCTTGTTGGTTCGTTACATCGAGTCTGTGGTGTATCAAGGTGTGATCGAAAACATCGCGTGTGAGCAATCTGCTCGTATGGTTGCAATGAAAGCTGCAACGGATAACGCGGGTGACTTGATCAAGAACCTGCAACTTATTTATAACAAGCTGCGTCAAGCCGCGATTACTCAGGAAATTTCTGAGATCGTTGGTGGTGCCGCTGCCGTTTAACATATATTAGTTTGAATTGAGGAGACAGCAATGAGTAGCGGTCGTATCATTCAGATCATCGGCGCGGTTATCGACGTCGAGTTTGAACGTAACAGCGTTCCTAAGATCTATGACGCTCTCCAAGTTGACGGTACTGAAACTACATTAGAAGTTCAGCAACAACTTGGTGATGGCGTAGTTCGTACTATTGCAATGGGTTCTACTGAAGGCCTTAAGCGTGGTTTGAACGTAACTAACACAAATGCGCCGATCTCTGTACCAGTAGGTACAGCGACTCTAGGTCGTATCATGGACGTTCTTGGTCGCCCAATCGACGAAGCTGGTCCTGTTGCAACTGAAGAGCGTTTACCAATTCACCGTCAAGCGCCTTCTTATGCAGAACAAGCGGCTTCTACTGACCTTCTAGAAACTGGTATTAAAGTCATCGACTTACTATGCCCGTTCGCGAAAGGTGGTAAAGTTGGTCTGTTCGGTGGTGCCGGTGTTGGTAAAACTGTAAACATGATGGAGTTGATCAACAACATCGCTAAAGCGCACTCAGGTTTATCTGTGTTCGCTGGTGTTGGTGAGCGTACTCGTGAAGGTAACGACTTCTATCACGAGATGAAAGACTCTAACGTTCTTGACAAAGTAGCAATGGTCTACGGTCAGATGAACGAGCCACCAGGTAACCGTTTACGCGTAGCGTTGACTGGTTTGACTATGGCTGAGTACTTCCGTGATCAAAAAGACGAAAACGGTAAAGGCCGTGACGTACTATTGTTCGTTGACAACATCTATCGTTATACACTAGCGGGTACTGAAGTATCAGCACTTCTAGGTCGTATGCCATCTGCAGTAGGTTACCAACCAACACTTGCAGAAGAGATGGGTGTTCTTCAAGAACGTATTACATCTACTAAGTCTGGTTCTATTACGTCAATCCAAGCGGTATACGTACCTGCCGATGACTTAACAGATCCATCGCCTGCAACTACGTTCGCTCACTTGGACGCAACTGTTGTATTGAGCCGTGACATCGCTTCTCAAGGTATTTACCCTGCGATCGATCCACTTGACTCTACTTCACGTCAGCTTGATCCACTAGTAGTAGGTACTGAGCATTACGAAATCGCTCGTTCAGTTCAAAACGTTCTTCAACGTTACAAAGAATTGAAAGACATTATCGCAATTCTTGGTATGGACGAATTGTCAGAAGAAGACAAACTTACTGTATACCGTGCACGTAAGATCCAACGTTTCTTCTCTCAACCGTTCCACGTAGCTGAAGTGTTTACTGGTGCTCCTGGTAAACTTGTGCCGCTTAAAGAAACGATTCGTGGCTTTAAAGGTCTTCTAGCTGGTGAATACGATCACATCCCAGAACAAGCGTTCTACATGGTTGGTGGTATTGACGAAGTGATTGCTAAAGCTGAGAAACTTTAATTAGTTCCCTAATTTAGGAGATTCTCATGGCGACTATGCAATGTGACGTTGTAAGTGTTCAAGAGTCTTTGTACTCAGGCACTGTAACTATGCTAATTGCTAAAGGTGCTGGCGGCGAGTTAGGTATTATGCCTGGTCACGCTCCGCTGGTAACTTTGCTCCAACCTGGCGCGATCCGCGTTATTTTGGAAAACGGTACAGAAGAATTAATCTATGTATCTGGTGGTGTTCTAGAAGTTCAACCGCATGTTGTTACGGTTCTTGCTGATACAGCAGTCCGTGCAGAAAACTTGGATGAAGCTGCAATTATTGAAGCGCGTAAACACGCTGAACAATTGCTCGCAAATCAAAAGAGCGATTTGGACTCTGCTGCTGCTTTGGCTGCTCTTGCAGAAACTGCTGCTCAGCTGGAAACGATCCGCAAAATCAAAAACCGCGCAATGTAATTGCTGGTTTAAGATTGAAAAAACCACCCGAAAGGGTGGTTTTTTTATTGTAAAAAATTCAGTTTGAATCTACTTATCTTATAAGTCTAGTAAAAAAAGTAGTCGCTTGTTAGACCTGTTAAATAGCTTTTTAACCCACCCGTATAATTATATTTTGTACCACTCGATATAACTTTTACCCTTTCTCAGTAATGTTTTGAACCAATCTGTAAGCAGGCACACACCATAAAAAAATCAATGCTAAGTTAAGTGATTAACCCGGATGCAAGCTTGTTTGAGTCGATGTAATGAAGTCGAGAACAAGCAAAACTTATAATTTGAAGAAAAGGGAAAGTCATGGCATATCAATCTATTAACCCATTTACCAATCAAAAATTAAAAGACTATCCGCCACATACAGATGAGCATATACAAAATGCGCTGGATCAGGCAGAACAGATTCTCAAGTCAGAGTGGCCACAACAGATTGATCAACGTATTGAAGTGCTGAGAAATGTCGCGCAAAAATTACGTGAACAAAAAACCGAGCTGGCTAAGCTTACTACTCTGGATATGGGTAAGCTGATTAAACAGAGTGAAGGTGAAATCGAATCTTGCGCCAAAATTGCCGAATACTTTGCTGATCATGCCAAAGAGTTTCTAGCTCCAGTGTCTTATGAAACGGAACTGGGCGAAGCCTGGGTAGAGCATCATCCTCTAGGTGTTGTGATGGCAGTTGAACCGTGGAATTTCCCGTTCTATCAGCTAATGCGGGTCTTTGCACCAAACTGTGCAATTGGCAATCCGGTCCTGGCCAAGCATGCTGGCATTGTGCCGCAATGTGCCGACGCTTTTGAAAAGCTGGTGCTGGAAGCAGGTGCACCAAGAGGTGTCTGGATTAACCTGTTTATCAGTTCTGTTCAGGTTCAAGATATTATTGCTGATCCGCGCGTACAGGGTGTGGCCTTGACAGGTTCAGAAGGTGCCGGAAGTGCTGTGGCCGAGCAGGCGGGTAAATACATTAAAAAATCTACCTTGGAACTCGGGGGGAATGATGTCTTTATTGTGCTGGATGATGCCGATCTGAAAAAAGCCATCAAAATTGGCTGTCAGGCCCGGGTGAATAACACTGGGCAGGTATGTACTGCCGCCAAACGTTTTATTTTGCATGAGAAAATCGCTGATGAATTTAAGGCTGGTATGCTGAAAGCTTTTCAGGAATTAAAAATTGGTGACCCACTTGACCCTGAAACGACACTGGCGCCCTTATCATCGGCTGATGCGCTGGAAAAACTGACCAAGCAGGTCGATAAGGCCGTAGCGCATGGTGCCACTCTGCTGACAGGTGGTAAGCCCATCGAGCATGCAGGTAACTTTTATGAGCCAACCATTCTGGAAAATATCAGCCGTGATAATCCAGCCTGGTATGAAGAATTCTTTGGCCCGGTTGCCCAGATTTATGTCGCCAAGGATGAAGATGAAATTGTCTCGATTGCCAACGATTCGCACTATGGTTTGGGCGGTGTGATTCACTCTCAAGATATCGACCGTGCCAAAAAACTGGCTTCACGTGTAGAAACCGGCATGATCTGGATCAACTGGTATACCGATACTGCTCCAGAGCTGCCCTTCGGCGGTATCAAAAATTCTGGTTATGGTCATGAATTATCGATCGACGGTTTCAGAGAATTTACCCAGAAACGTTTAGTCGTCGTCAAAAGTCCTAAAGAATAATGATTTTTCTGTCTTATTCTTTTAGTAAGGAAGTGGCTTTCTAGGCCACTTCTTCTATCAATCTATATTGAATATTAATCAACCAGTCTGGCGACTGGTTGATGAGGGAACTTAGGTCATCTAGAAAACGGAGATCAGCTTTCCTGTTCTGTCGCCTCAGACTGTTGATCAGGAATCATCATTGCGGCCAGCTTGATCATTTCAGACTGGATATTTCCCATCTGTTTTTCCAGCTTCTGGAAATCCACCTGGCTGAAATCCATTTGTCCATTCAGGAAAGGAGATGCCAATGCCTGCTGGTTAGCATTCATCAGGTTGCTACGTACCTGGTCGACTTCCTGACTCTTCAGGTTTAAGCCACTCAAAGTCTGGTTAAAACTTTTTAACTGCTGCTGTAACTGTATTGCAGCACTCTGCAATTGAGAAGTATCTTTTTCATTGACCGCAGTTTCCAGTTCAGTCTGGGTTTGCTTCAGCTGAGTCACATAATCACCGGCCTTTAACTGCAAATCGGCCACATCACGTACGATATAGAACATATTGCCACTTTTAAGGTCTGCAGAAGACTGCCGTACTTCAGCATTTTCTGCTACTACATTCTGTTGGTCCGGTTTCTCAGTATATGACGCAGGGGCAGAGACCTGATCACAGCCCAGCAAACTCAATGCACCTGCAAAAAGGGCAAAAGGTAATACGCTATTTTGGAGAATTTGCTTAGATTTCATTGGGGTGCTCATCATTCACTGCTTACAGACTTTAATATAGGGATGAAATTTGTAGAAAATACGGAGAGTTGCAAATGAATAACAAAAAAGTCTCACTATAGATATTCAAGCATAAAAAAAGAGCGCTGAAGCGCTCTTTTTTCACCGAGGAGGGCAGGGTTTAAGCTGCGATAATTTTAATTATCTTATCGTTAATCATGTTCATCAGAATATAGTCGCCATTTACTTTAATCCATTGCTGGTTTCTACCCGGTTTGCTGAGTCGTTTATATTTGCTGTGATCCACTTTATAGATTTTGCTTTGGTATTGGTTTGGGACTTTTTGACCTACTTGCCAATCACGTGATGGATCAACTTTTTTATAACCCTGTTTATGCTGTTGAGCTGGATGCTTATTTAACTGATGGTGTTGAGGTGCATGATGATGCTGAGCATGCGACTTATGGGGTTGATGATGATCTTGAGGCGCAGCCATGGCTGGAATAGCAACCAGTGCAGTTGAGATCGATAAAACAATTGCTTTAACCAGCGTTTTCATACTTCACCTTTCATTAGGGCGGTTTGTTTGTGTATGCACTCATCATAGGCCGGTAGAGGTATTTGAAATTGAAGGGATTGTAGTGGAAATATTAAAATCTAGAAGAAAAATGGAAGAAGTAAACTGAATAATTTTATTGGTATAAATATCTGTTTTTAATTAAAAAATGTAAGCATCTCTAACTATGGGAGATGCTTACATTACTGTTACAAATTATTTAGCCAGTTCGGCATTAATTGCATCGACGATACGTGGATCATCTGCGCTAATGTCCGGTGCAAAGCGGGCAACGACTTCACCGTTTTTATTGACCAGGAATTTTTCAAAGTTCCAGAGCACTTCAGGTGGCTGGTTCGGAGTCAGGCCATAATCCACCAGATCTTTCCACCACGGGCCTTCACCAGTACGTTCAGGAATCGCCTGGGTTAAAGCAGCATATAAAGGATGTTTTGCTTCACCAACGACCGGAATCTTAGCAAATAATGGGAAATCAACCTGATAATTCACTGAACAGAATTCCTGAATTTCCTTCTCGCTACCGGGCTCTTGCGCCAGGAAATCATTTGATGGGAAACCTAGAATCTCTAAACCTTCAGCTTTTTTCTCGTTATATAGCTTTTGCAAGCCTTCATATTGTGGAGTCAGGCCACATTTAGATGCCACATTGACGATAAGCAAAACTTTGCCCTGATACTGGTTTAAAGTGAATTCTGCACCCTGAATGCTTACTACTGGAATGTCGTAAACTGAAGTACTCATATGAAGTCCTGTTTTTGATGTGTTTATCCTGTCGGATGTTGTAACGGGTATTCCAGCTGAGTACAAGTGAAAACATGTAGAGCAGCCGGATAAATTTAAATCCATGCATTAATTTTGCGTGAAAAATCAATTATGCTTGCGCTGCACGATAACGGTGTTGAATTGAAAGCGACTTGGCTTGGATGTGCAGACAATGCTGAACCCTACACTTTATGGATGAGTATATGACACGGCAACACAAGGTAGTGTGGTGGGCATTTTTACTGCCATTGGCAGCAGTGCTGATCTGGTCATTGAACATGACCGTGAATCGCTATGTGGCTGACTACATTTCACCCGTAAGTATCAGTTTTTATCGCTGGATTCTGGCTCTGCTCATCCTGACGCCGTTTGTTTTACCGCAGGTAATACGTTCCTGGTCCAGTATTCGGCCTTATCTGGCTAAGCTGGCTGTACTCAGTGCTTTGGGAATGGTGTTGTATCAAGGTCTGGCTTATACCTCGGCACACTATACCACTGCGACCAATATGGGGCTAATCAATGCCTTTATTCCGGTCTTTACCATTATTGTCGGTATCTTTGTCCTGCATGTTCGTCCCGCAGTGAATGCAGTAATTGGCAGTCTCTTGTCGATCTGTGGTCTGATGTATGTCATGGCGCAGGGGCAGTGGGGGAATTTACTGAATTTTGGTGATACCTATATCGGTGATGTATTGATGCTGATCGCGGTATTCTTTTATGCCTGCTATGGGCTTTTTCTAAAGAAATGGCAGATACAGATCCCCTTAATCCAGAGTCTTTATATCCAGATCTGTTTTAGTGTTTTACTGCACATCCCGATGATTTTATGGACTGGCTTGGATGCTATCAATATTAATAATGCTGGCAGTATTATTTATGCAGGGATTTTTCCATCGATTGCTGCGCCATTTTTATGGATGATGGCGGTGCAGATGCTCGGGCCAAATCGCAGTAGTATTTTTATGAACCTGATGCCTGTCTTTACCGCACTGATTGCGTATGTTTGGCTAGGCGAGTCTTGGACGGTTTATCACACCATGGGTGGTCTGGTGATTCTGGTAGGGATTTTCCTCGCACAATACACACCCAAACAGAAGGCATAAATGGGAATTTCATTTTATAAAATTAAATGTTGATTAAAAAATAATCAAACAATCATCTGTATTTAATTGAAATAGACGGTAAATCTGTAAAAATTAAATGTAAAAATAAATGGTTAAAATTGACCTTTAGTTTAAAACTGGAACAAAAATAGCGGGATATTTTGAATTTTGATCAAATACTCCAAATTACTAATATGAAAAATATATTAATAATAACTTTTATTATATTTGTTGTTGGGCATGCTTTCTCACATAATACGCCCATCAAGAGTGATACTTCAGAAATTTTCCTGATATATCAATCTTCCAGAGATTTTGAGACCCTCTGGATGTGTTTGCACATCCTTTTTTATGCTCAGCCATCCCTATATGGCTGAGCTTTTTTTTGTCTTAAAACTTTAGTCGGACTTGAAAAAAACCAAAAAATGGACCCGTGCTTAAGCGCGGATCACTTCACCGGTTACGGCATCAATAATTTTGCTAGGTTCCTGACTTAATCCTAAATCACCATTCAAGTAGTTCAGGCTTTCAGATTCTTTAAAGTACTGTTTTGCGTCCTGCAGCGAAAGTGCCGGAGTTAGACCTGCCGGATTGGCACTGGTCGAAACGATATAGCCCCCAAAAGCCTGACATAAAGCCACGCATAAAGGATGGGTAGTGACACGGACCGCAACTTTGGGATGATTACCTTTAATCCAGGCCGGAATATCTTTACTGGCAGGTAATAACCAGGTGGTTGCACGTTCGGATAAGCTGCGGTTGGTCCATGAAGCAACAACACGTTCGCGGATTTCTGGTGTCAGTGTTTCTAGTAAAGGCTCTACCTGAGAAATATGTCCAGCAAGTAGAATTACGCCTTTTTCAATTGGACGCTGTTTTAGTTGCAGAATCTGGTGAAATGCCTGTTCGTTGTGAGGGTCACAGCCCAAACCCCAGACAGCCTCTGTAGGGTATGCCAAGACTTGTCCTTGTTTCAGGAATGTCGCTGCTTCGGCAACAGAGGTGGTGATCATGTATATACCTTTTAAAAACAACAAACGGTTATTGTGAACCTTATTTGCCTGTACGACAACGTAGAAACATGCCGGCTTGCTGTGTACTGAAACCGAGTAATTCCAGTTCCATCAACTGTGCTGTGATTGTGGAAACATCCTGGCTGAGTTGCATGCTGATCTGATCCAGATCCTGTCCGATCCAGTCGAGCTGATTGTAGAGCGCAATCAGGTGTGCTGGAATCTGGATCAATTCGGGCTCACTATTTTCGGCTTTAGAAAATTGTTCGGCTGCCTGCCATTGGGTGGCTAATGCCAGATCTTCAACCACCTGTTGTGGATGATCAATCAAAATTGCACCTTCGCGGATGAGCTGGTGACAGCCTTTATGATTTTCACTATAGATATGTCCAGGAATCGCAAACACGGTTTTTCCTTGTTCGGCAGCCAGTTTGGCTGTGATGAGCGAGCCACTTTTCAGGGCAGCTTCAGCCACAATAACCCCTAGACTCAGTCCACTGACAATACGGTTACGCCGTGGAAAATGATGTTGCAGAGGTGGAGTACCAGGCAGAAACTCTGTAATCACCGTGCCGCCTTGTGCAATGATCTGTTCTTTTAATGGCTGATTTGTTGCCGGATAAGTTTGATCCAGACCCGTGCCCATCACTGCAATTGTACGATGCTGCTGCAGAGCTGCCCGATGTGCCGCTTCATCAATGCCTTGAGCCAGTCCACTATTGATATAAAAACCCTGCTCACTTAAGTAATAAGCAAAATCATAAGCCATCTGACGGCCGTGGTGGCTCGGTTTGCGGCTACCGACAATCGCCACTTGCGCCTGTAATAAACTGTCGGCCTTGCCCTGACCAAATAAAATCGGCGGTTTATCTGCATAGTGACTCAGCTGTTGCGGATAGTCCGGTTCATCATGCAGCAAAATAAAGTCGCAATTTTTCTGAATTTGTTCCAGACAACATTGAAACTCGTGCTGGGAATCTTCGCAGTTGAAATCCTGAAGCCGCTGGATATGATTTTTATGAACCCCAAGTTTTAGCCAAGTTTCGGCTTGATCCGGCTGAACAGCATCAGCAAGATTTTCATAATATTCAGATAAGCGATAGAAACTGGTGAGGGAATGCTGGACTACATGCCATAAGCGAATGTTGTCCAGTTGAGTCGTAGATAACGAATTCAACATATTGAGACCTATCTTGCGTCTTCTTATTTTTATAATGAGTAGTGAGGTTAAGATGATGCTGAATCACAGCATCATCTTAAAGTTCTTGTAAATTATTCGTCCAGCAGCGGTGGCTGAATGGTTGCACCGACTTTAATCGGCAATTCACTTTCTAGGACATAGGCATAGCTGAGCTGATCAAACGTTTTGAAGACCATGACATTACCAATGCGTTCGCCCGGAAGCTGTACACGCTCTTTGGTTTTTGGATCAGTCACGACTTCACCTTGCTGATTCACGCTAAACACATGACCAGCCTGAACACCATTTGCTTTGCCTCGGTCAATCGTCACAACACTATGACGCGCAGCTGTACCAATTGAACCCAATACTCGTACGATCTGGCCACCTGAAGTGCTGTTTGCAGCATTCACTGGGTAGAACAGGGTAGGCAGCATAGGATCATATTCTGGTAATACACGGTCACCGCGACGGACTTCAGCATTATAGCTATCAGTCAGTTCCAGTGTGGTGATATCACCTTCACCACGAACTGCGATACCAGAAGCGACTTGTTGTAGTTCTAGAGCAGCGGTGTATTTTTTACCATTGGCATCAGTAAATATATAAGGTTCAGCTTCGCGGTATACCGCATAGCGCTGACCCACTTCCAGGCCATTGCCACGTGCATAAACTTTTTGGCCTTTACCGGCCAATACACGTTGATCTGCCGTACCCAGAATATAAGGTGTGCCTTCAATAGAATCTGGTGCCACAATCGTATAACGCTCTAGCCATTGCTGGATGTGCGCGAGTGGAATAACAGGAATGGTATTGTTGAGCGATTCGATACGGACCTGCGGCTGCAACTTGTCAGTACCGATGTAGCGATTGATGATACCCGTACAGCCATCGCCTTCATCTTTACCAATGATTGGGCGACCCTGGTAATCACACATCAGCAGACGGTCACCCGGGAAAATCCAATGTGGATTTTTCACATGTTTGTTGCCTGCCCAGATTTCTGGCCAGCGCACCGGATTTTTAAGGAAACGTTTGGAAATATCCCATAATGTGTCCCCTTTTTTTACCACATAGACATTTGGTGCTGATGCTTTCAGGCTTGGTGGATTTACATTGCGAGCTGGCGCTGCATGTGTAGTTGAAATTGTCCCCATACCCACACCCACACAAACTGCAAGTGCGAGCATCTGATTTTTAATCCCCAAGGCACTAAAAGATGACATGCCTTTCAAAACCTTTTTCATTATCATAATTCCTAAAATTATGTATGTAAGTTGCGTTATAATAACGATCTTACACACAATTTTTTAATGAAGCATTCCTTCATTTGGTTTTTTGATCAATGGCATAATTGAGGACGCAGTATGGCCTTATTACCTATTTTAAGTTTCCCGGATCCCCGTCTTCGTACCATTGCACAACCAGTCGAAGAAGTTACTGATGAAATTCGTCAGCTCGCTGCAGATATGTTTGAAACCATGTATGAAGCGCCAGGCATTGGCTTGGCCGCGACACAAGTTGATCGTCATATTCAGCTGATAGTCATGGACCTGTCTGAAGATAAAGATCAACCCATGGTGTTCATTAACCCCAAAATTACACCATTGACTGAAGAAACACAGCCATACGAAGAGGGCTGTCTATCAGTACCTCAAATATACGATAAAGTTGAGCGTCCGTCACGTGTAAAAATTCAAGCAATTAATCTTGAAGGTCAAGCATTTGAGATTGAAGCTGATGGCCTGCTGGCTGTGTGTATCCAGCATGAAATGGATCACTTAAATGGTAAACTTTTCGTGGATTATTTATCGCCTTTGAAACGTCAGCGTGCTCGCGAAAAAATTGAAAAGGCAGCACGTCAGCGTGATAAAGCCAAGGTTGCGGTAAAACGCTAAGATAATTGTATTCAAACTTTAGTACCACAAAGCCCAATTTCGATTGGGCTTTGTTATAATATAACGCGACAAGTTTTAGGATTGCCCTGTTGCTTTTCGTATTACGTGGTGGCGCGCTGCTAGCATTTGCAGCCGTCTTTTTACAGATCGCTGTTTTCTTACAGCCTTTACTGCCTGTGCAATATCAAGTTGCACCAGTCTGTGAAACCATCACGCGTGCACTTTTATTATCCCCGACTTTGGGTTCGCACGACGCCCATTCCCATCATGCTGATCACAGCAATCATCTCCATCATTCAGAAAGTACCCATGACCATCATGATGCCAGCCATCAATGTCAGTACTGTACGGTCTATGGCAACTTAGTCTTACCGCCTGAATTAAACGTCAAAGAAATCCTTGATCGTATTCAAGTTCGCTTAATTGCTTTTGATAAAGCATTTCAGGATGTTTGGTTTGCGCTACAACGACTCTTTCTCATTCCACAGGGTAGGGCACCGCCACTGTTTGCATAAAACCACCTTCGTATTGCTTGGGTCTTGATGAACCTAAGCCGTGTTTGATATGTATTTCAGTGAGATATTAAAATGGCTCAGCCAAAATTCTATTTACAGCCGCTTGCGGCTGCGGTTTGTGTTGCCTGTTATTCACCTGCTGTTTTTGCAGATAATCTAATGCCTGTTCAAAGTTTGGCACCGATTGTGGTGACTTCAACAGCAGGTACAGATGCCAATGGTTTAATTGTTCGTGCTGATCCAAAACAGCCGATTCAACCTGTGCCTGCAACAGATGGCGCAGATTATTTACAAAGCATTGTGGGTTTTAGTTCGGTAAATAGTGGTGCAGGTACCAATGGGGATGTGACTTTCCGTGGCATGTTTGGTTCACGTATTAAAATTTTGACAGATGGCAATGAAAGCTTGGGTGCATGTCCAAGCCGTATGGATTCCCCGACATCTTATATCTCACCTGAAAGTTATGACCGTATATCTGTCATTAAAGGGCCGCAAACGGTTCAATATGCCAATACAGGTTCGGCAGCAACGGTGATTTTTGAGCGTACGCCTGAACAATTTGACGAAGACACAAATTACCGTGGTCAAGCAAGTGTCTTAATGGGTTCATTTGGCCGTTTAGACCAAAATGTTGAAGTGGCTGCGGGTGATGATAAGGCTTACATTCGTCTAAACACCAATCGTTCTGTTTCCAATAGCTATAAAGATGGAGATGGTAGAACCGTGCCATCAGATTGGAAGCGCTGGAATGCAGATCTGACTTTAGGCTGGACACCAGATGCAGATACCTGGGTAGAGTTAACAGGCGGTAAGGCAGATGGTGAAGCCGTCTATGCTGGACGTATGATGGATGGTTCTAAGTTTGCTCGTGAAAGTCTAGGTTTACGTGTGCAAAAACAGAATCTGACTGAAACACTTAAAAAAGTAGAAGCACAGGTTAACTACAATTTTAATGATCACGTCATGGATAATTTTAGCTTGCGTCAAGTTGAAGAACCGAATAAAGCCATGACGGTTACCCGTCGAACTTTAAATTCACGACTATCAATGACTCATGAGTGGGATAAGTTGCAGCTCATTAGCGGTTTGGACACTCAATTCAATAAGCATGCAGGAGGGATGTATCATTCGACCAAACCGATGATGAATTCTCCTGTAACAACAGATATGGAATTTCAATCCATTGGTGGTTTTGGTGAATTGAGTTATGACCTAGGGAATGATAATAAAGTTGTATCAGGCTTGCGTATTGATCAAGTTAATATTGATTCTGTGAAGCGTAGTATTGATCGTAAAGAGACTTTGCCGAGTGCTTTCATTCGTTTTGAGAATATGCATCCCGAACATGATGATGGTAAAACTTATATTGGTTTAGGTTATGTCGAACGTGTGCCAGATTATTGGGAATTATTTAAAACTGATTTGAATGGCGAAGCCTTATCTACATTTAAAGATCTAAAAACTGAAAAAACCTTACAGTTAGAT
The DNA here is from genome assembly GCF_022700675.1 of Acinetobacter sp. ASP199. Taxonomy (NCBI): domain Bacteria; kingdom Pseudomonadati; phylum Pseudomonadota; class Gammaproteobacteria; order Moraxellales; family Moraxellaceae; genus Acinetobacter; species Acinetobacter sp. ASP199. The sequence goes on along the minus strand of NZ_CP062182.1, from coordinate 2,883,672 downwards.
CTTGGCTATCAACATCATCATGGCGCATTCAATTCATGGGTATCTGCTTATACAGGTTTAATTAATGATTACATTTTAATTAATTATGATGCTGATAAGCCGACAGGTCATGGTATTAATGCAGCCGATTCTAAAAACGTTGATGCATTAATTGCAGGTGCAGAAGCAGGTATTGGTTATCAGTTCACTGATGCCATTCAAGCAGATGTCAGTGCCATGTATGCATGGGGTGAGAACACCACTGATAATACGCCGTTGCCACAAATTGCACCTTTGGAAGGGCGAATTAATCTTCGTTATATCCAAGATCGTTATACATTAGGTGCTTATTGGCGCATTGTGGATGGTCAAAGTCGTATAAGCGAACGCGAAGGCAACATTGTTGGTTATGACAATAAGAAAAGCGCAGGCTTTGGTACTTTGTCTTTAAACGGTACTTATAACCTTACAGAGGGTGTGGATTTATCTGTAGGTATTGATAATGTCTTGGATCGTACATATACCGAGCACTTAAATAAAATGGGTGCATCAGGCACAGGTTTACCAACTGATGAGCAATTTAACAATATTGGACGAAATTACTGGGCAAGAATCAGTATGAAGTTCTAATTTGAGTTAAATCTAGCAAAAAGCAGGGCGGAAGTTCTGCTTTTTGCTTTTATAAATAATAAAAAACTATAAATAACAATATCTTAGTGGTTGTAGGTATTTCTAAATAAAATATTGAATATTTTTATTAAAATAATTTTTATAAATAAAACAGTAATTTATAATTTTTTTGGATTATAAAATAAACATACGTTTTATAAGTTTAAAAAAAGGTGTTGCAAGGCATGTGAAATGCTGTAGAATGCACATCCATCGGCGGTGATGAAGATTAAAACTTCTGATAAAACAGTAACTTAGTTAAAATTGATTAAGTTGGGTTTTAGAAAGGAAGTTTAAAATAATTTGAATTACTGATTGACTTTCTAGAGATAGAGAGTAATATAGCCGACCTAGCTTGCTGGTGACGAACCAGCAAGAAGATCATTAAGAGATTATGAAGAACAACTTGTGTGGATTTTTACTGGTTGATCAATCGAATATATTTTCATTGATAATTGGTAGAAATTTCTCGAAGTTTATTTGAGCAAATTTTTTGTCAGTAATTGATGAGCCAAGATTGGTACACTATATGTACTATTGATTTTAAACTGAAGAGTTTGATCATGGCTCAGATTGAACGCTGGCGGCAGGCTTAACACATGCAAGTCGAGCGGGGTGAAGGTAGCTTGCTACTGGATCTTAGCGGCGGACGGGTGAGTAATGCTTAGGAATCTGCCTATTAGTGGGGGACAACGTTCCGAAAGGAACGCTAATACCGCATACGTCCTACGGGAGAAAGCAGGGGACCTTCGGGCCTTGCGCTAGTAGATGAGCCTAAGTCGGATTAGCTAGTTGGTGGGGTAAAGGCCTACCAAGGCGACGATCTGTAGCGGGTCTGAGAGGATGATCCGCCACACTGGGACTGAGACACGGCCCAGACTCCTACGGGAGGCAGCAGTGGGGAATATTGGACAATGGGCGGAAGCCTGATCCAGCCATGCCGCGTGTGTGAAGAAGGCCTTTTGGTTGTAAAGCACTTTAAGCGAGGAGGAGGAACTCTAGATTAATACTCTAGATGTTTGGACGTTACTCGCAGAATAAGCACCGGCTAACTCTGTGCCAGCAGCCGCGGTAATACAGAGGGTGCGAGCGTTAATCGGATTTACTGGGCGTAAAGCGTGCGTAGGCGGCTTTTTAAGTCGGATGTGAAATCCCTGAGCTTAACTTAGGAATTGCATTCGATACTGGAAAGCTAGAGTATGGGAGAGGATGGTAGAATTCCAGGTGTAGCGGTGAAATGCGTAGAGATCTGGAGGAATACCGATGGCGAAGGCAGCCATCTGGCCTAATACTGACGCTGAGGTACGAAAGCATGGGGAGCAAACAGGATTAGATACCCTGGTAGTCCATGCCGTAAACGATGTCTACTAGCCGTTGGGGCCTTTGAGGCTTTAGTGGCGCAGCTAACGCGATAAGTAGACCGCCTGGGGAGTACGGTCGCAAGACTAAAACTCAAATGAATTGACGGGGGCCCGCACAAGCGGTGGAGCATGTGGTTTAATTCGATGCAACGCGAAGAACCTTACCTGGCCTTGACATACTAAGAACTTTCCAGAGATGGATTGGTGCCTTCGGGAACTTAGATACAGGTGCTGCATGGCTGTCGTCAGCTCGTGTCGTGAGATGTTGGGTTAAGTCCCGCAACGAGCGCAACCCTTTTCCTTATTTGCCAGCGGGTTATGCCGGGAACTTTAAGGATACTGCCAGTGACAAACTGGAGGAAGGCGGGGACGACGTCAAGTCATCATGGCCCTTACGGCCAGGGCTACACACGTGCTACAATGGTCGGTACAAAGGGTTGCTACCTCGCGAGAGGATGCTAATCTCAAAAAGCCGATCGTAGTCCGGATCGCAGTCTGCAACTCGACTGCGTGAAGTCGGAATCGCTAGTAATCGCGGATCAGAATGCCGCGGTGAATACGTTCCCGGGCCTTGTACACACCGCCCGTCACACCATGGGAGTTTGTTGCACCAGAAGTAGGTAGTCTAACCGTAAGGAGGACGCTTACCACGGTGTGGCCGATGACTGGGGTGAAGTCGTAACAAGGTAGCCGTAGGGGAACCTGCGGCTGGATCACCTCCTTAACGAAAGATTGACGATTGGTAAGAATCCACAACAAGTTGTTCTTCATGACGATGTATCTGAGGGTCTGTAGCTCAGTTGGTTAGAGCACACGCTTGATAAGCGTGGGGTCACAAGTTCAAGTCTTGTCAGACCCACCATGACATACTCATACGATACATTGAATCCTAAATGATAAGCTGGGGACTTAGCTTAGTTGGTAGAGCGCCTGCTTTGCACGCAGGAGGTCAGGAGTTCGACTCTCCTAGTCTCCACCAAATTCGAGGAATAGAAAAGCACTGCTTTTCCCGAGAATTTAAGCAAGAAGCTACGCTTCGCGCAGGCTTTAATCAAACGAAGCTTGAGTTGAGCGAGAAACACCCGGTTAAGTGTTTAGATCCTAGAGATTAACAAGTACAAGCGTTATGATACGCACCATTTGATAATCTCTGTGATTTATCACAGTTGACTGCACTCCGACGAGGATGCAGTGAATCATTAACAGAATATATTTGAGTTGAAATAATTTGTTCAAACTCGTTGAAAGTGACATAGGTAACTATGAAACGATTCAATGAGTTCTAGCGATTAAACTGAATCAAGCGTTTTGGTATATGAATCTAATTGAAGCTGTACAGTGCTTAAATGCACAAGACGCCAACTGTATGAGAGTGATGAGAAATCATCATGATCTGTTGCTAACCTAACTTGTAAGGGTTAACGACTGTTTAGGGTTGTATAGTCAAGTAATTAAGTGCATGTGGTGGATGCCTTGGCAGTCAGAGGCGATGAAAGACGTGATAGCCTGCGAAAAGCTCCGGGGAGGCGGCAAATATCCTGTGATCCGGAGATGTCTGAATGGGGAAACCCACCTGGTATAAGCCAGGTATCATTAACTGAATACATAGGTTAATGAGGCGAACGGAGGGAAGTGAAACATCTCAGTACCTCTAGGAAAAGAAATCAATTGAGATTCCCTCAGTAGCGGCGAGCGAACGGGGAACAGCCCATTAAGTCATATCAGTTTTAGTGGAATGCTCTGGGAAGTGCAACCATAGTGGGTGATAGTCCTGTACACGAAAGGGCTGATATGATGATGTCGAGTAGGGCGAGGCACGTGAAACCTTGTCTGAATATGGGGGGACCATCCTCCAAGGCTAAATACTCCTGACTGACCGATAGTGAACCAGTACCGTGAGGGAAAGGCGAAAAGAACCCCTGTGAGGGGAGTGAAATAGATCCTGAAACCGCATGCATACAAGCAGTGGGAGCCGACTTGTTCGGTGACTGCGTACCTTTTGTATAATGGGTCAGCGACTTATATTCAGTAGCAAGGTTAACCGTATAGGGGAGCCGTAGGGAAACCGAGTCTTAATAGGGCGTTTAGTTGCTGGGTATAGACCCGAAACCGGGTGATCTATCCATGAGCAGGTTGAAGGTTAGGTAACACTGACTGGAGGACCGAACCCACTGTCGTTGAAAAGCCAGGGGATGACTTGTGGATAGGGGTGAAAGGCTAATCAAACTCGGTGATAGCTGGTTCTCCCCGAAAGCTATTTAGGTAGCGCCTCGGACGAATACCATTGGGGGTAGAGCACTGTTTCGGCTAGGGGGTCATCCCGACTTACCAAACCGATGCAAACTCCGAATACCAATGAGTACTATCCGGGAGACAGACTGCGGGTGCTAACGTCCGTAGTCAAGAGGAAAACAATCCAGACCGCCAGCTAAGGCCCCTAAATTATAGTTAAGTGGGAAACGATGTGGGAAGGCATAGACAGCTAGGAGGTTGGCTTAGAAGCAGCCACCCTTTAAAGAAAGCGTAATAGCTCACTAGTCGAGTCGGCCTGCGCGGAAGATGTAACGGGGCTAAAACTATATGCCGAAGCTGCGGATTTGCAATTTATTGCAAGTGGTAGGGGAGCGTTCTGTAAGCCGATGAAGGTGGATTGAGAAGTCTGCTGGAGGTATCAGAAGTGCGAATGCTGACGTGAGTAACGACAAAGCGGGTGAAAAACCCGCTCGCTGAAAGACCAAGGGTTCCAGTCCAACGTTAATCGGGGCTGGGTGAGTCGACCCCTAAGGCGAGGCCGAGAGGCGTAGTCGATGGGAAATTGGTTAATATTCCAATACTTCTGTTTAATGCGATGAGAGGACGGAGAAGGTTAAGTCAGCCTGGCGTTGGTTGTCCAGGTGGAAGGTTGTAGGCATGTATCTTAGGCAAATCCGGGGTACTCTATGCTGAGAACTGATAGCAAGCTGTACTTGTACAGTGAAGTGGCTGATACCATACTTCCAGGAAAAGTCTCTAAGCTTCAGTTAAACAGGAATCGTACCCGAAACCGACACAGGTGGTCAGGTCGAGTAGACCAAAGCGCTTGAGAGAACTCTGCTGAAGGAACTAGGCAAAATGGTACCGTAACTTCGGGAGAAGGTACGCTGTTGATGGTGATAGGACTTGCTCCTTGAGCTGTCGACAGCCTCAGAAACCAGGCCCCTGCAACTGTTTATTAAAAACATAGCACTCTGCAAACACGAAAGTGGACGTATAGGGTGTGATGCCTGCCCGGTGCTGGAAGGTTAATTGATGTGGTTAGCGCAAGCGAAGCTATTGATCGAAGCCCCAGTAAACGGCGGCCGTAACTATAACGGTCCTAAGGTAGCGAAATTCCTTGTCGGGTAAGTTCCGACCTGCACGAATGGCATAATGATGGGGGCGCTGTCTCCAGCAGAGGCTCAGTGAAATCGAAATCGCCGTGAAGATGCGGTGTACCCGCGGCTAGACGGAAAGACCCCGTGAACCTTTACTGCAGCTTGACATTGAACTTTGATCTTACTTGTGTAGGATAGGTGGGAGGCTTTGAAGTGGCGACGCTAGTTGCCATGGAGCCGTCCTTGAAATACCACCCTGGTAATATTGAGGTTCTAACTCTGCTCCATTATCTGGAGCGAGGACCATGTCTGGTGGGTAGTTTGACTGGGGCGGTCTCCTCCTAAAGAGTAACGGAGGAGTACGAAGGTGCGCTCAGCGTGGTCGGAAATCACGCGTAGAGTATAAAGGCAAAAGCGCGCTTAACTGCGAGACCCACAAGTCGAGCAGGTACGAAAGTAGGTCTTAGTGATCCGGTGGTTCTGTATGGAAGGGCCATCGCTCAACGGATAAAAGGTACTCTGGGGATAACAGGCTGATACCGCCCAAGAGTTCATATCGACGGCGGTGTTTGGCACCTCGATGTCGGCTCATCTCATCCTGGGGCTGAAGCAGGTCCCAAGGGTATGGCTGTTCGCCATTTAAAGAGGTACGCGAGCTGGGTTTAGAACGTCGTGAGACAGTTCGGTCCCTATCTACCGTGGGCGCTGGAAATTTGAGAGGATCTGCTCCTAGTACGAGAGGACCAGAGTGGACGAACCTCTGGTGTACCGGTTGTGACGCCAGTCGCATCGCCGGGTAGCTATGTTCGGAAGGGATAACCGCTGAAAGCATCTAAGCGGGAAGCCTACCTCAAGATAAGATTTCCCTGTGACTTTATGTCACCTAAAGAGCCGTTGAAGACTACGACGTTGATAGGTTGGATGTGGAAGTGTAGTGATACATGAAGCTGACCAATACTAATTGCTCGTGAGGCTTGACTATACAACACCCAAACAGTTGTATATAAAGCATCAATTGATTTCATATTAATCAAAGCAACTTGATTTAGTGATCAAGCTAGATAAAATGAACACCTTAGATTGACTCAAGTATCTCTGTTAATAACTCATTTGGTAGAAAGCAAGGCATCTAAATAAGACCTAGCGAGTATCCATAAACAGTTGTGCTGGCGACAATAGCAAGAGTGAACCACCTGATCCCTTCCCGAACTCAGAAGTGAAACCTCTTAGCGCTGATGGTAGTGTGGGGTTACCCATGTGAGAGTAAGTCATCGCCAGCTCATTATTCGAAATCCCCCTGTCTCAAACGAGCAGGGGGATTTTTTTATGCAATAAAAAAAAGAAATGCTAATAAATCCAATAGACAAGAAAAATAAGCCTAAGCCTTATTTCACCTCGGAATGAGGAATGGACATGGTAAAAATAGATCCTCTATTCAATTCTAGAGAGGCGTATACTGTTTCTAACTAAAATGGAACGCTTATGTCTACTTCAGCCGATGAACAAAACTATATTGAATATGGTTCACGTTCATTTCTTGCGATTTTATTCTCCCTATTCTTAGCGGGTTTTGCCATTTTTTCATCTTTGTACTGTGTACAACCGATGATGCCGATTTTTGCTGACTTTTTTAAAGTAAGTCCGACCCATAGTAGTTTTCCACTCTCTTTTTCGACTATTGCACTCGCCATAGGGCTGTTATTTACGGGATTGATTTCAGATAGATATGGAAGAAAGTCTGTGATGGTTTGTGCTTTATTTCTAGCAGCGTTACTTTCAATTTTAAGTTCGCTGCTTCCTATTTGGGAGGTGTTTTTAGCTAATCGAATACTGATTGGTTTAAGTGTAAGTGGTGTTGCGGCAGTTGCGATGACCTATATTGGTGAAGAAATTGCACAAAAAGATATTGGTTTTGCGATGGGCTTGTATATCTCAGGAACTGCAATTGGTGGGATGGGTGGACGACTAATTGCTGGTGTACTGATTGACTATATTTCTTGGCAGTTGGCAATGATGATCATCGGTTTATTAAACTTATGTATAGCTATCGCATTTTTACGACTGCTGCCAGCTTCTCAACACTTTATTTCCTATCCAATACGCTTAGATCGGTTCTATCATTCTTTTATAAAAAATATCCAAGATAAAAAACTCAGAATCCTATTCATGCAAGGATTCATTTTGATGGGCTGTTTTGTTTCGGTCTTTAACTATATGAGTTATCGACTGATAGATGCTCCATTTCAATTGTCACAAACATGGATTGGCTTGATTTCAATTGCTTATTTGGCAGGTATTTATAGTTCACCACGTGCTGCACAGTGGGGAAGACGTTTTGGGCGGGAATATGTACTTGTTGCAATGCTCATTCTAATGCTAATTGGTATCAGTATTATGCTTATACCTTCATTAATAGCTGTTTTAATCGGATTGTTGATATTTACATTTGCCTTTTTTGCAGCGCATTCGACCTCTAGTAGTTGGGTTACGGTGCAATCTTTGCAATACCGAGCGGTAGGTTCATCCTTGTATCTATTTAGCTATTACATGGGATCAAGTGTACTCGGTAGTGGCAGTGGAATGGTTTGGGAAAGAACAGGTTGGATTGGATTAAGCATATTTATTAGCTGTATTTTAATCATTGGTCTCTGTTTAGCATTTAGACTTAAATCAATTAAATAGTCTTATTTTGAAACGAAAAGATATTTATTGGTTCTAAGTCCAAGGCATATAAAAGATTTGAATTACTTAATTGGATTTGTATAAATTATAATCAAGCAAGATGAATAGAATTCATGGTAAAATGATCGGCTTTCATCTTTGATCTAATTTTAGATCTCCTATCATCTGCCAGCCGAGAATTGCTAGCCATGTCTACTGCTTATACTATGCAGACTGCGCCTAAAGCGTTGTTTGATTACGACAAATATTGGGCGTCATGCTTTGAACCTGCGCCATTTTTGCCGATGTCACGCGAGGAAATGGATCAACTCGGTTGGGACAGTTGCGACTTTATTTTAGTCTGTGGCGATGCATACATCGACCATCCTTCATTCTGTTCAGGCATTATTGGTCGTACTCTGGAAGCACAAGGTTTCCGTGTCGGTATTATTGCTCAGCCAGATTGGACCAATGTAGATGCCTTCCGTGTATTGGGTAAGCCTAATATTGCCTGGGGTGTGACTGCTGGTAACATGGACTCGATGATCAACCGTTATACGGCTGACCGTAAGATCCGTTCTGATGATGCATATTCTCCTGATAATCAACCGAATAAACGTCCAGATCGTGCGGCAACTGTGTATTGCCAACGTGTACGTGAAGCATATCCTGATGTACCTGTCTTATTAGGTGGTATTGAAGCTTCCCTACGTCGTATCGCACATTACGATTATTGGTCAGATAAAGTACGTCGTTCGGTATTGATGGATTCTAAAGCGGATCTATTGATGTACGGTAATGGTGAGCGTTCGATCACTGAAATCATGCACCGTTTGGCGCGTGGTGAAAAAATCCAAGATATTACGGATGTGCGTGGTACGGCGTTTATTGTCAATAAACACAACCGCCCATCAAAAGCGAAATTTGTCGAAATCGCATCGAATGATGTGGACGCTATTGGTCGCGTTGATCCAATTATTAACCCTTACGTCATGACTGAAGATATTGAAGGTTGTGAGATTGAGCAAGGGAAGGACTCGAGCCAGTACCAAGGTTTCCAAAAAGAGCATGTAGCGAATCCGATTGTCCGTGAAGGCGACAACTTGGATGAAAACACGCAAATTGTACAGTTACAACCTGCATCAAAAGCGATTAAACATAAATTACCGCCACGTGAATTGGCTGTGATTCGTTTACCTGCCTTTGAAGAAGTTGTCAATGATCCGGTTCTTTATGCACATGCCAACCGTATTTTGCATCTTGAAACCAACCCAGGTAATGCACGTGCTTTAGTACAAAAGCATGGTGAGCGTGATGTGTGGTTGAACCCACCGCCAATTCCGTTAACCACGGAAGAAATGGACTATGTGTTTGACTTGCCATATGCACGTCTGCCACATCCATCTTATGGTAATGCACGATTCCCAGCGTTTGACATGATTAAGTTCTCTGTGAACATCATGCGAGGTTGTTTTGGTGGTTGTACTTTCTGTTCGATTACAGAGCATGAAGGCCGTATCATTCAGAACCGTTCGGAAGAATCGATTTTGCGTGAAGTGGAAAAGATTCGTGATACTGCACCGGGCTTTACAGGGATTATCTCGGACTTAGGTGGCCCAACAGCCAATATGTACCGTTTGGCATGTAAAGATCCTGAAATTGAAAAGAACTGCCGCAAGCCATCGTGTGTATTCCCGGGCGTATGTCAAAACTTACATACTGACCATGCACCGTTGACGCAGCTTTACCGTAAAGCACGTGCATTGCCAGGTATTAAAAAGATTCTGATTGGTTCAGGTTTACGTTACGATTTAGCGGTTTTAAACCCTGAATATGTCAAAGAATTGGTGACGCATCACGTCGGTGGTTACCTCAAGATTGCCCCTGAGCATACTGAAAAAGGTCCGCTGAATAAAATGATGAAGCCGGGCATTGGGACCTATGATCGCTTCAAGCAAATGTTTGATCGTTATAGTAAAGAAGCAGGCAAGGAACAGTATTTAATTCCTTACTTCATTGCGGCGCATCCGGGTACCACCGATTATGACATGATGAACCTTGCGATTTGGTTGAAGAAGAATGGTTTCCGTGCCGATCAGGTACAGACTTTCTATCCATCACCAATGGCAACAGCCACTACCATGTACTACACCGGTAAAAACCCACTGGCGAAAGTGGCGCGTTATACTGAAGATGTGGACATTGTGAAAGGTGAGAAGCGTCGTCGTTTGCACAAAGCTTTCTTGCGTTACCATGATCCAAATAACTGGCCAATGCTACGTGATGCTTTACGTGAAATGGGGCGTCAGGACTTGATTGGTAACTCGAAACAGCATTTGATTCCGACTTATCAGCCTGCAGGGGTAGATGGTCAGTATCAATCGGCACGTAAGAAGAACTCAACCGTAGCAGGTGATTCTCAAAAACGTACTGGTCAGGCAGGCAATCGTGGACAAGGTCAAAGTCAAGGACAGAACAACCGTCCGAAGAAAGGGCAGATCTTGACCCAGCATATCGGTTTGCCACCACGCGAAACAGGTGATGCGAAAAAGCCATTTGGTGGGCCGAAACCAAAAGGAAAGGCCAAACCCAAAAATCGTGCCTAAATCACTTTAAAAAGACACTTCGGTGTCTTTTTTATTAAGAGAAAGTTAAAACTCAATTAAAAAATAATGAAATTAAGATATTTACTGGAAAAAATGTTTAAAAATTGCACTTTATCGGAATTGTAAGACAAAAAGAAGCAAATACTATTGCTTAAATTTGAGTGGCTGATTTAGAGTGAGACTCAGTAAGGAACACATTACATTTCCAGTACATGGAATTTTTAAGTTCTTTGAAATGTAATGCCCTTATAGAAGTTTTGATACCGGATGTTGCAGTATCTAAGCAAATTGGTTGTACCGTGATTTTCAGATGAAAATCGATCTATACTGACAACAATAAAACAAAAACGATTATAAGAATGCAGAAAGGACTAACGCATGGCCACCTATATCATCATTGGCAGTTTTCTGCTCTTTTGCACCATCCTGATGGCGTGGAAGAGAGTACAGAACAGCGGCAAGCAGCAAGACAGTGTGCTGAAGCAGCGCGCCATTTTTAACCTGAATCAACAGCTCACTTACACCCGTCTAAAGGAAATTCTACCAGAGAGCATTATTCTGGCTCACGTCTCCTATGATGCGCTGTTGACCACCAAATTTTTTCGTACCCGTAACAAATATCGGAATCTGGTCGCGGACTTTGTAGTTCTAGATCAGGATCATCTGGTCGTTGCCATCGTGGCCGTGGACGATCCGATGATTTTGAAACGCCCACAGCAATCCCAGTATCAGGATGCCTTACTGACTATGGCAGGCTATCGGGTAATCCGTTATGAAGATATTCCGGAATATCATCACTTGCGTCGCGACTTCCTGAATGAACAGGGTGAGGAGGATAGTGTAGTCAACCCGAATACCCTGACAGCACTAAAGAAGTTCCCGATGTACTCCGCTCTGGGCAGGCCTAAGGTGAAGACAGTGGGTTAATAGATCTGACACAAATAAAAAAGCATGCTATCTGCATGCTTTTTTATTAGAAGATAAATTTTATCGGAATTATTCCGGTTTTACTGCGACAACGGTCAGTTCGACTAATACACGTGGATCATAGAGCTTGGCTTCTACACAGGTACGTGGCAGGGCTTGAATATCAGATACCCATGCATCCCACACTTCATTAAAAGCCGCATAGTCACGCTCAATATCTTTGAGATAAATGGTGACGGACATGATGTGGTTCTTATCTGTTCCCGCATCTGCGAGGAACTGGTCAATGATGTCTAAAGTTTGCTGCGTCTGACCTTTAATATCCAGATCAAAATCACTGGCCAGTTGACCTGCCAGATGCACCAGATTGCCTGAAATCGCGATTTCAGAGAAGCGTTGAGAAACATGCAAACGTTGAACAGTCATTATTTAATCCTGGATTTTTGGCATCAGGGCAGCAACCAATGCAGTCAGTAGGCAGCCCACAGCAAGAGAGATGGCTACATGATGCCATGAACCATCACCTTAAATCACTAAGGAAGCCGCAATCATTGGGCTAAAACCACTACCAATAATATTCGTGACTAAATACCACAGCACCGAAAGGATGAAACAGGAAGCCGACAACAAAGTTTGCCAAGGTGGCTAAGGTGCCCATATTGTTGCCAATATTTGGGAAAAATTGAGCTTTAAAAATCAGGGTTGCGACGATACCGTAAAGAAAAAAGTCGTACCAGTCGACAACAGCAGCAATAAAACTGGAAAACGCCGCTTTTCACACACGTTGTTTTTGAGAAGAAATTAAATTTGCAGAAGAGATGCTGGAGGGATTTCATGGGGACAACAGAGTTGCCCTGTAATATTCGGATTTGATCGTCACGCCAATCACAGGACAGCATGCTGAAAGTAAAGGTGATTTTCAGCATCTCAGCACATACATGGATAATGCATTGCGCGGATAGATTACTCTAAAAAAACACAATGGTAAAAATAAAGTTGTTGGCTTTTTAAACTGATGGCTACTTCTTGCTCAGTTTGCTTTAAAGCAGAGACAATTGTGCTTCTTGCTGGCGAGGTGACAGCTGATACACCCCAATGCCAATCAGACGAAATTGCAGGGCAGGATCCAGATGCATATCTTGCAGCAAGAACTGGAGTGCCTGATGCATCTCTAACGGATTTTTAAGTACAGAACGGAAACTGCGGCTATGCTGAATGATCTGAAAATTTTTCAGTCTGAGTTTCACGGTAATGCCGCGGGCCGTCAGCTGTTTCTTTTCCAGGCTGTTCCAGACCTGTTGAATTAACTGATCCCAGTAAGGACTGCACTGGTCGAGGGTCAGGTCATCACCAAAGGTGGTTTCTTTGGAAATCTGTTGGCGTTCACGTTCGGTTTCTACCGGACGCTCATCGATACCTTGGGCATAGAGATGCAGTCGCTTGCCATATTTTCCAAAATGCCGAATCAGGATGGCTTCATCCATCTTCTGTAAGTCGCCTAAAGTTTCCAGATTCAGGCTGTTTAGTTTTTCCTGAGTGACCTTGCCGACCCCGGGAATTTTCTTCAGCGGTAAATCCTGAATAAAGGCTTGTACCTGTGAAGGCTTGATTACACAAATACCATTCGGTTTATGCCAGTCCGAGGCAACCTTGGCCAGGAATTTATTGGGTGCAACACCAGCAGAAGCTGTGAGTCCGGTCATCTGGAAAATGTCTTCACGGATACGCATCGCGACTTCTGTGGCACTGGGGATTTGTAGTAGATTATTCGTCACATCCAGATAGGCTTCATCCAGTGAAAGTGGCTCAATGACGGGCGTATATTTTTGAAAAATCTGATGAATCTGGGAAGAGACCTCACGGTATTTTTGGAAATCCGGTTCAATCACAATCAGCTGTGAGCAACGTTTACGCGCCTGACTCATTGGCATGGCAGAATACACACCAAATTCCCGAGCTGGATACGAAGCAGCAGCAACCACAGCCCGTGGATGATGCGATGCAATCACCACAGGCAAGGATTTTAATTCTGGACGTTCACGCAGTTCCACCGAAGCGTAGAAGGCGTCCATATCGATATGGATAATTTTGCGCATACGCCATCTTAAAAGGCTTTATAGCACTTGGGAAGATGCTGATTTCAAAAGACTATAGGGACCAGTATTGCTCAGCAGTACCACCTGAATCTGTTGGGCTTCAGCGGCCTTGATCAAAATACGCATACTCTCGGGAACATTATCAGCAAAGCGTGGCAGAAACTGTAAGGGCTGACTGAGCGGCTGAAAGAAATCATCCCAGTGAATTGGAATGACGATTTTTGGTTTTACAGTTGCCAGCGTTTGTTGCAGATAGGATTTCTGATAATCCTCGGACTGTCGAGACAGTTGAGCAATACCAAGAAATAGGATATCTGCCTGTACATTCTTCAGTTGTCCCGGAATAAATCCTGTGCTGGCTTTAACCAGAATTTGTTGTCCGTCATGTTCAATCAGATAGTCAAAGCTGCCGCCTTCCTTAAAGTCAGAAAACTTGGCAGGCAGTTTCAGCGGTGCTGTGATTTCTTCACCGAGATCATCATTCACAGGTGTTGGAGGCGTATGTGCGGAAGCAAGTGGAGTGACTTTAAACTGTCCCGATTGGAGCGGTTGCCCTGATACAGCACGCCGTAGTTGTGATGCTTTTACCCCCGGATGACTGCGTGCAATATTCAAGGTGCTATTCGATCCGATGATCTGGGTGTGAGGTAGCAGGGCGGCCAGTTCAGGAAGATCCAGGGCATGATCATAGTGACTATGAGTGACTAAAATCGCTCGTGTCCGATGCAGCTGTTCCTCCTGAATAATATTCTGAAGTAGCGCAGCGTTGCTGGATACTTTTGAACTGAGGACCTGCCAAAGGCTAGGGCGGCTAAAAAAGCCATCAATCAGAATCTGCTCCTGACCATCATCAAACAGCAGGGTAGATACCCCAAAAAAGCGGATATTTAAGCTTTTTGCAGGTTTATCAGGTTTGGCTTGCCACGCGTCAAAGTCACGGAGCTGACCTGAAGGTTGGAGTAGATAAGCCCCCATTCCCCCAAGTATCGCTACCACGATCAGAATGGTAGCCACGATAATTTTCCCAAGCTTCACAGCTATTTACCCCTTTATTTTTTTATGACATGGTAATTGTAGAATTATTTTGCCGACTTTTGTGCAGGTGCAGTCTCAATACCGTTCTGTTTTAGGAATTTCAGCCAGTCCTTTTCCGATCCATAAAAGACATTCAGGTCTACAGGCGTAGGAATACCTTTGATCTGACCCTGACTGGTATGCTGCCAGAAATGCCATTTCGGATGATTTTTCAGGTCAGGCAGCCCCTTGTATTCACGCACCCAGAGCGGTACATCAGTAAACTGCCCCGCCAGCACAATATTGTAGAAAGCCTTAGAGGTGTAGAACATGGGCTGCTTGCCATAGTGCTGCTTGAGCAGGTCATGCATGACCTGAATTTCTTTGAGTAACTTTTCCTTGGAATAGGTATTGATACAGTTACTGTCATATTCAAGATCGATTACCGGAGGTAAGGCATCCGCTTTGTTCGGTACGGTTTCGATAAAGTTCTGCGCTTGAACCTTGCCATCCCGACAGAGGCGATAAAAATGATAGGCCCCGACCAGCAAGCCCTGTTCGCGAGCCTTGAGCCAGTTACCCTGAAATTTACTGTCCTTAAAGTCACCGCCTTCGGTCGATTTCAGATACACAAAACGGTATTTATCTTTGGGAATCTGCTTCCAGTTAATCTCTTTCTGATGATGCGAGACATCAAAACCATGAATGTCATATTCAGAAGCGTTGGCAGGTAAAGGCTTCAACAACAACCACCAGATTGCACAGACCACAGCTAGCAGCAGAATGACACTCATCATTGCTGCCCAGAGCGGTGGATAATGCTTGGTTGGCTTTTTCATCACGTTCTTCAAAATCTGACTCTATCTAGCTTATACCGATTTCTCTTGTATCGGAATGACCATCATACTGGCGTATTCTTGGGAATATGCCAGAAAATATAGGCAGCAATTACATTCAAACAGCCCAGGCAGATCAGGGCGAGATGGAACGCATTATCCAGCTGCTCCGGACCAAAGTAGGCACTAAACATATTGACCAGCGTACCTGCCAGTGCGACCCCAATACTCATTGATAGCATCATGATCATGGACAGGAAACTGTTACCGCTGCTGGCATCCTGCTGACTCAGGTCTTTTAAGGTTAAGGTATTCATGGAAACAAACTGCAGCGAGTTCAGGATACCAAAAATAAAGAAGTGAATCGCACGCAGCCAGATCGGTGTATCTGCCGTAGTCAGGGCAAAGCTGGCAATACATAGTCCCACCAGCAAAGTATTTACCAGCAACACTTGGCGATAGCCAAAGTGCTGAATGATCTTGCGAATAATAGGTTTCGATGCCAACGAACCCAATACGGTTGGAATCATTAACAAACCGGTAATAAAGGGTTCAAAGCCAAACGCAACCTGCAACATCAGCGGTAACAGAAACGGAATTGAGTTACCGCCAAGACGGGCAAAGAAATTCCCTAAAATGCCAATGGAATAGATTTTGTTGCGGAACAATTGACTGCGAAATAGTGCATTGTCATGCGTATGAGAATGATAGGCATAAAATAGAGAGGCCAAGGCCCCCGCTACGATTAAACCCACACTCCACCACAGCGGACTTTGTGGATTGGCAAAGTTTTCGATGCCTAGACAGAGTCCAATCATCGCCAACAACAGCAAGAAAAAACCGCTGTAGTCAAAACGTTTCACTGTCGGTTCAGTAATGTTGGGCATGGCTTTAAAGGTAATTAAAACTCCCAATAAGCCAATGGGAATATTAATCAGAAACACCCAATGCCATGAGACATATTCCACCATCCAACCACCCAAAGTTGGACCGATGAGTGGCCCAATTAAACCTGCCAAGCTCATTAAGCTCATGGCAGAGAGAAACTGAGTCCGCGGAATAATTTTCAGCATTGCCAGACGGCCGACAGGCAAAAGCAATGCACCACCAATACCTTGTAGCACTCGATAGAGCAGTAATTCATTTAAATGATCGGCATTGGCACAGCCTATAGAAGCCAAAGTAAAAATGACGATGGCACTAAAATAAACATTACGCACCCCAAAACGATCCGCCAGCCAGCCACTCAAGGGAATACAGGCTGCAACCGAAAGCACATAAGCCACCACCACACTGTGCATTCGTAATGGATCTTCCTGCAGACTACGAGCAATTGCAGGCAGGGCAGTATTGATAATCGTAGTATCCAGACCTTGCATGAAAAAGCCGATCGATACCAATAAGACCAGCAGTCTAAATTCGGGTTGCAGCGCTTGATGGGTTGGGGTGGCATTCATACGGTTTTTATCAGGGCAGCTTAGCTTAATGTTGTGGCATAGAGTTTAACGGGTCATCGTCCATTGTCATGATCATGACATTAAATGGTCATCGAAATGAAATTTTATGTTTATAGATTAAACAGAATTTAAAACTAGATGAATAACAAAATGAAATTTCAAAAAAAAGCATTGTTGGTTTCTATTCTGGCGTTTGGGCTGAGTGCATGTAATGATGATAATGAACAAACCTCCCCGCCAGTAGAGAAAACACCGAACAGTATTGAGCTTGTCAAAATTGGTGGCTATGAATCGGGTATTTTTGCTCAAAGTGCTGCCGAAATTCCAGCCTATGATGCACAATCTCAACGTTTATTTGTGGTCAATGCACAGGCAGGAGTACTCGATGTTTTGGATTTAAGCGATCCTACAAAACCACAAAAGATTGAAGCTATTTCAGTTTCAGACATAGCAGAAGGTGCCGAGGTCAATAGCGTTGCTGTGCACAATGGGATAGTGGCAGTTGCTGTACAAATGGCTGATAAAACCGAAGATGGTTATGTTGCGCTGTATCAGGCGTCTGATTTGAGTAAACTTGCACACGTGAAAGTGGGTGCTTTGCCTGACATGTTGACATTTACACCTGACGGTAAAACGATATTGGTGGCCAATGAAGGTGAACCATCGGATGATTATCAAGTTGACCCAGAAGGTTCAATCGCAGTCATCAGTTTAGATAATCTCAAAGCACCCGTGGTACGTATTGCTGATTTCCATGCCTTCAATGGGCAAGAAGCACAGCTCCGTGAGCAAGGTGTACGGATCTTTGGTCCAAATGCCAGCGCCTCTCAAGATTTTGAACCTGAATATATTACCGTGTCTGCCGATGGCAAAACGGCATGGGCTTCTTTGCAAGAAAATAATGCACTCGCAAAGCTTGATGTGGTGAATGCCAAAGTTTTGGCTGTTTATCCGCTTGGTTACAAAGACCATGGTCAAGTCGGTAATGGCATGGATGTCAGTGATTTAGATGGCGCCGATGAAACTGGCAAAATTAACATTCGAACTTGGGCCAATGTTCGTGGTTTATATATGCCAGATGCGATTGCCAGTTATGAGGTTGCAGGTCAGACTTATATTGTGACTGCCAACGAAGGTGATGCACGGGCTTGGGGTGAAAATACACCTGCTTATTTTAATAATGGCTTAACAAAAGGTTTCGTAGAAGAATGGCGTGTTAAGCATTTGGTTCACACCAAGGGCTTTGATCGTCGATTAGGAGATGATTTACCGGCTCATTTACGCGCGTTGGCCAAAGGTGCTGAGTTGAATCCTGCGAACTTTGCATATTGTGGTGCAGTGGATGGCGATGCGAAAGCATGTCGTGAAGACCACATGCTCGGTCGTTTAAATATCACATGGACGGAAGGCTATCAAAAAAATGCTGATAGCTCGCCGAAACTCAATGAGCGCGGTCACTTGGTCTACGACCATTTATATAGCTATGGCGCTCGTTCATTCAGTATCTGGTCTGAAAATGAAAATCAAACGGGTCTGGATTTAGTTTGGGATTCAGGCGATCAGTTTGAACAGCATATTGCACAGCATTATCCAAAAATCTTTAACTTTAACCATGAAGAAACAGGTCTAGATAACCGTAGTGATAATAAGGGGCCAGAACCTGAAGGCGTGACTCTCGGGAAAATTGGCGAGAAGACCTTTGCCTTTGTAGGATTAGAACGTGTGGGTGGAATCATGGTCTATGACGTGAGTTCACCACGTGCGCCAAAATTTATCCAATACATCAACTCAAGAAATTTTGAAGCAACCGATGAACAGATTAAGTTAGGTCAAGCCGGTGATTTAGGACCTGAAGGTTTGGTGTTTATTTCAGCGAAAGATTCACCAAATGCTCAGCCACTTTTGGCTGTAGGCAATGAAGTGAGTGGAACGACTGCGGTTTACCAACTCAACTTAAAATAACAAGCTTGGACAGAAGAGGGCGCTAAGGTGCCCTTTTTATGTTTGGCAACAAAATATATGACAGGATTGTCATTAAACTGCAATACAACCGTCATAATCTTGGGGGAAATTTTTCCACCATGCTGTTTTGGCATGGTCCTCGAAAAGGTTTGGTTTTTATGTCCATCGAAATATTGATGGTAATAGGCTTTTGTTTGGCAGCCTATTCCATCGTGGGAAATGATGTTCCTCAGACATTGGGGACGTTTATCTCCTCCAACTCGCATCGCCCATGGTGGGTACTATGGATCTACATCAGCGCCATTCTGGTGGCAGTGCTGGTCTATGGCTGGTATGCGTCAGGAGTAGGAGATGCATCTTATGGCCGTCTCGAAACGATTCCATTCCCTGAGGGTGGGATTACCTGGCTGTATATTGTACCGCCAATTCTACTTTTGCTATTAACCAAATATGGTATTCCAGTCAGTACCACATTCTTGGTGCTCACCATTTTCTCTCCAGCGAGCTTAGGTTCGATGATGGTAAAATCGATGATGGGCTATGCGGTAGCCTTCATCTCAGCCTTGCTGATTTACCGTTTTGTTGCCAACAAAATGACGGTTTATTTTAACCAAACCAAAGACCAAGAGCATTCGACCAAATGGATGATCTTACAATGGTTATCAACCGGTTTCCTATGGAGCCAATGGTTGATCCAAGATTTAGCTAACATCTTTGTGTATGTGCCACGTCAGGTTCCATTCGAATTCCTGATGTTTGCGATTGCGGTGTTCGTTGTCTTGCTGGGTGTGATTCTGTATCAACGTGGCGGGGCTATCCAGAAGATTGTCGATACCAAAACCGATGTCACCGATGTCCGTGCAGCAACGATTGTTGACTTTATCTATGCGATTATCTTGTTGATCTTCAAAGAGTGGAGCAATATCCCAATGAGTACCACATGGGTGTTCTTGGGTCTATTGGCCGGTCGTGAGTTTGCAATCTCGATGATCGTCAATGGTGTGAGCAAACACCGTACTTCACGCAACGTCAGCAAAGATGCAATGAAGTTGATGTTTGGTCTGGCTATGTCAGTGATTCTGGCAACCACATTACCGGTGTTCTACGAGTTCGTGACCAACTTCGGTCGATAAAATTAATTCGATAAAAAAGCGAGCCCAGTGCTCGCTTTTTTTGTTTTTGAAATTTAATTTTTTAAATTGCAAACTGTTTTGGACTGCCCAGATTTTTCAGGGCATTAAAAATATGTGTGGAATGTTCACAGATGATCAATTTGGCACGATGCTGAGGTGGCAGGAAACCTTCATTTACTGCATGATCTAGCTGGGCAATGAGTGGATCATAGAAGTTATTCACGTTATACAGCATCATGGGTTTCTGGTGCTGATTCAGCTGACCCCAGGTTGCAATTTCCAGTATTTCCTCAAAGGTACCTAGTCCACCGGGCAGGGCAACGAAAGCACAGGCGCGTTCTGCCATTAAAGCTTTACGTTCATGCATGGACTGCACAATGTGCAGTTCCGTCAGTTTGTTATGCGCGATTTCATAATCCAGCATAAACTCGGGAATCACGCCCACGGCTTCACCGCCATGTGCAATCATCGCATCAGCGACCTGACCCATCAGGCCGATACTGGCACCGCCGTAGACCAGACCAAAGCCTTGCTGAGCTAGATTCTGTACAAGCTGAATAGCTTTTTCCTGATAAATAGGATTATTACCAGCACGTGAACCACAATACAGGGCAACGAGCGGGCGGGTAGTGCGGGGAGATTTGTTTTTATGTTCGGTCATTTGAATTACGCTAGTCATGTCTTTCCTTCACCTTATCATTTTTTAATTTTGTTACTACAACATATATTCAAAATATGACAATTCTATGCATCCTCCTTGCCAATCCTGAATTCAAGAGTCGGGAAGCTTAAACCAAAGCATGAAAACTGGTGAATTTCATTTTGAACTTGCTATACTGAAAATCTGTCTTACTACAATAGAATTCACATGGGTAGTCGAAGTTGGCGCTTTAACCAGATAAAACGTCACCATATCAAGTCTTTAAATCAAACTGGACACAGTTCCGCGCTACGCAGCAGCATTGCATGTCTTTCCACTGATCTACAGGAGAGAATGCAATGATTTTTGAATGGATGTCAGATCCTTCTGCCTGGATTGGCTTGCTGACTCTGATTGTGCTGGAAATTGTTCTGGGCATCGATAACCTGGTTTTTATTGCAATTCTTGCGGAAAAACTGCCGCCGGAACAACGTAATACTGCTCGAATTTTAGGTTTGAGCCTGGCCTTGATCATGCGTCTGATCCTGCTGGCTTCTATTGCCTGGGTGGTCACGCTGACTGAACCGTTCTTCTATATTTTTGATCATCCATTTTCCGGACGTGACCTGATTCTGTTGTTTGGTGGGGTATTCCTGTTATTTAAAGGCACCATGGAATTACATGAGCGCCTTGAAGCCAAGCCAGTGGTCAAAGAAGAAAATCCGGTGCATGCTGTATTCTGGATGGTGATTGTTCAGATCGTGGTTCTGGATGCCGTGTTCTCACTCGACAGTGTTATTACTGCTGTGGGTATGGTCAAAGACCTGTCGGTCATGATGATTGCGGTGATTATCGCCGTCGGTATCATGCTCTGGGCTTCCAAGGCCTTAATGGATTTCGTCAATCGTCATCCTACCGTGGTGATTCTATGTCTTGGCTTCCTGATGATGATCGGTTTCTCTCTGGTAGTTGAAGGCTTTGGTTTCCATATTCCAAAAGGCTACCTGTACGCAGCGATTGGTTTCTCGGTCATTGTCGAATTTATTAACCAGACCATGAAACGCAATCAGGAAAAAATGGTGACGACCACAGATCTGCGTTACCGCACTGCTTCAGCTGTAATGCGTATGCTTGGTGGTAAACCTGCTCAGGACAATGACGCTTCTGAACCGGAAGATGTACTGGCAACGCGTGCCTTCGCTGACGAAGTTTTCAATGATGATGAAAATGGTGTTTATCACAGTGTGATGGTGCAGGGCGTACTCGGTCTATCTGAACGTCCGGTGAAATCAGTGATGACCCCGCGTCCTGAACTGGAATGGATTGATCTGGATGAAGATGAGTCCACCATTAAGGCTAATCTATTGCAGATGAGTCATTCACGCCTGATCGTGGCACGTGGCGAGCTGGACAATATTGCTGGTGTAGTCCTGACCCATAAAGTATTAAACGAATACATTGAAACAGGTGTACTTGATTTCGAAAAACATCTACGTGAACCGGTGATTGTGCATGAAAATGCTCAGGTGCTGATGGTCATGGACCAGTTGCGTCAGGCACCACTACAAATGGCGATTGTCCTGAACGAATATGGTTCGATTGAAGGGATTGCGACACCAATTGATGTGCTAGAAGCCATTGCTGGTGAATTCCCGGATGAAGATGAAATGGAAACTGCAGCTGAAAGTTTGCATGATGGTAGCCTTCTACTTGAAGGCTCAACCGATATCCGTCATGTATCCTTGCTGATTGGCCGTGATCTGGTGGATGAATCAGAAGAATACTCGACGCTGTCGGGCTATATTCTGTTCCATCTCGGTCGTCTGCCTGAAAATGGCGAGAAGTTCGAAGCCGATGGTCATATCTTTGAAGTAGTGACGATGGACGGTCACAAGATCGAAAAAGTCCATATCATTCCGCAAGAGCAAAACAAGAATTGAGTTCTGCCTCAGGCATGATCTGATTTTTGCTAAAATAGCCTGCATTGTCGGGCTATTTTTTTGGAATTATTTTTTGGAACTTACCATGTCAGAAGCATGTCCATGTGGACTGGGAACTTATGAAAGCTGTTGTCAACCGCTGCATCAGGGCAAGCAAACTGCACAGACGGCTGAACAGTTGATGCGTTCACGCTATAGTGCCTTTGCCAAACAGGAAATTGACTATATCCAGCACACAACAGCATTAGGACAGCAAAAGTTTTTAGATATGCCTGCAATTGCCGAGTGGAGTAAAGTCAATCAGTGGCTGAAACTGGAAATCGTGCAGGCCAATGAAAAACTGGACAAGTGTCATGCACTGGTTGAGTTCAAGGCACATTTCCATGACGGGAAACAGGCACAAATTCATCATGAAGTATCTCATTTCGTCAAAGTAGAGGGCATCTGGTATTTTCTTGATCCGACCACAGATCAACAATTTACAATGAAGCAACCTTGCATTTGTGGTTCAGGTAAAAAATTTAAGCAATGTTGTGGGCAATTTTTGTAACTTTCACATAGATTTGCCTTAGAATAGCCGCCATCTCAAAGCCTCAGGTGGAAGCAGGGCGATGTTGTTGACCGTAATCTATATTATTGCCATTACCGCAGAAGCGATGACCGGTGCTTTATCCGCTGGACGGCGCAGCATGGACTGGTTTGGGGTCGTGATCATTGCCTGTGTCACGGCACTGGGAGGTGGCTCGGTTCGCGATGTGCTGCTTGGTCACTATCCACTAACCTGGGTCAAGCATCCTGAATATCTGGTGCTGACCTGCTGTGCGGCTTTTGTCACCATTCTAATCGCCAAATGGATGCGTCATTTACGTAACATCTTCCTGGTACTGGATGCCTTGGGGCTCATCGGTTTTACCATCATCGGTTGCCAGATCGCATTAGAAATGGGACATGGCTTTGTGGTCAGCGCCGTAGCTGGTGTCCTGACGGGTGTCTCCGGCGGTATTCTGCGTGACATTCTGTGTAATGATGTGCCGCTGGTGTTCCGTCGTGAACTGTATGCCAGTATTTCCTTCGTTGCGGTAATCTTCTACTGGCTTTGTAGCCACGCAGGTCTGTCGCTTGAGCTGACCATCATTTCTACCTTGATCTTCGGTTTTAGCCTGCGCCTGATCGCCATTTACTTTGGCCTGGAAATGCCGAAATTTATCTATAAAGATGATGATGAACAATCCGCCTCATCTAAGGATGAATCATAAAACACGATTTTCAGATGAACGAGGCAAAACAGCCTCGTTTCTGCATTCAATCGTAGTATAAAAATAGGATGAACACTTCTGCTTTCCATGCAGTTTCTCCCGTTCTCCCGAATCACATATCAGAGATTTACTTATGGACCTAGTTTCCCGGATTCAGCGCTTACCTGTAGGCAGGTTTCACTACATGCTGCTGGTGGTGATTGGTTTAGGCTGGATGTTCGATGCTATGGACACCGGACTGATTTCCTTCATTCTGGCTAAAATGACAGAAGACTGGCAGATGACCCCGGACCAGAAAAGCTGGGTAGTCTCAATCGGCTTTATTGGGATGGCGATCGGGGCGATCTGTTCTGGCGGTCTGGCAGACCGTTATGGCCGCAAGACGGTATTTGCTTTAACGCTGGTGATTTATAGTCTGGCAACCGCAGCTTGTGCTTTTGCACTGAACCTGACCTGGTTATTGGTCTTCCGTTTTATTGTCGGCTTGGGCCTGGGTGGTCAGTTGCCAGTAGCCGTAACGCTAGTCAGTGAATATATTCCTGCACATGTACGTGGCCGCTTTATTGTCCTGCTGGAAAGTTTCTGGGGATTAGGCTGGCTCTGTGCAGCTTTGATTTCTTATTTTGTCATTCCAAAATTTGACTGGCATACCGCCTTTTTAATCGGTGGCATTCCTGCTCTGTATGCAATTGTGATCTGGAAATTCGTTCCGGAATCAATACCATTTCTGATCAACCGTGGTCGTATAGATGAAGCGCATGCCTTGGTGAAAAAGATTGAAGCCAAGTGCGGGGTAGAGGTGCTGGAAATCTTCCAGGTGCAACCTGTAGCCGAGAAAAAGACGGTTTCTTTTACTCAGCTCTGGTCAGGCATATTTGCCCGCCGTACTTTAATGCTGTGGTTGATCTGGTTCGGTATCATCTTCTCTTACTATGGTATTTTCACCTGGTTGCCAAGTCTGTTGGTGAAAGAAGGCTATACCGTCGTACAGTCTTTTGAATATGTGCTGATTATGATTCTGGCGCAGTTGCCGGGTTATCTGGTCGCGGCATGGCTGGTAGAAAAACTCGGACGTAAAGCCACATTGGCCGGTTTTATTGGCATGTGTGCGGTGTCTGCCTACTTCTTTGGTCAGTCCGGCAGTGTCACCGAAATCGTGATCTGGGGCTGTCTGATGTCCTTCTTTAACCTCGGTGCCTGGGGCGTGCTTTATACCTATACCCCAGAACAGTACCCAACCAATATTCGTGCCTTTGGTTCAGGCTGGGCCGGGGCAATTGGTCGGATCGGCGGTATTGTCGCACCGTTTGCAGTAACCCATCTGATGGTCATGCCGAGTGGCTTCAGCTATGTCTTCACCATGTTTACCGTGGTTCTGATTACTGTGGCTGTGGTGATCCTGGTACTGGGTGAAGAAACCAAAGGTCGGACTTTAGAATCCTTAAGTCAATAAATTTGGTGAATTTTTAGTTGATTAGGGTGTATAAAGTGGATATTTTTACGCCATAAGACACGATTTGTCGCACTGAGTACTTTACTGCCCTTGTGCAGTCAGGCAGTGCGACTTAGCATAAGAAAGATTGATACAAAAACGAAATTTTTAGGATTATAGGTTGTTATGACAAGCCTTGCGCATCATGCGACAGAAAACCGTTCCGTAGCAGAATTTACCGAACAGGCCTACCTCAACTACGCCATGTACGTCATTATGGATCGTGCACTGCCACATATCAGTGACGGTCTGAAACCGGTACAGCGCCGTATTGTTTATGCCATGAGTGAGCTGGGGCTCAAATGGACCAGCAAGCCAAAAAAATCTGCACGTACTGTGGGTGATGTACTGGGTAAATACCATCCACATGGTGACTTAGCGTGTTATGAGGCCATGGTGCTGATGGCACAACCGTTCAGCTATCGCTACCCGTTTATTGAAGGTCAGGGGAACTGGGGTTCACCGGATGATCCGAAGTCCTTTGCGGCGATGCGATATACCGAAGCCAAACTGTCACAGTACAGTGAGTTACTGCTTTCCGAGTTAGGTCAAGGGACTTGTGACTGGCAGGACAACTTTGACGGTTCGATGAAAGAGCCAGTCAATCTGCCAGCACGTGTACCGAATATTTTGTTGAATGGTACTACGGGTATTGCTGTAGGGATGGCAACTGATATTCCACCGCATAATCTGCGTGAAGTGGTCAAAGGGACCATTGCGCTGATTCGTAATCCGAACCTGACCGATAGCAAAGTGGCGGAATATATTCCGGGACCGGACTTACCGACCAAAGCGGAAATCATTACCCCACCAGCGGAATTGCTGAAAATGCAAACCACCGGTCGTGGTAGCTACCGCATGCGTGCCATTTATACTGTAGATAAAAACGAAATCATTATTACTGAACTGCCATATCAGGTGTCTGGTTCCAAGATCATCACCCAGA
The DNA here is from genome assembly GCF_022700675.1 of Acinetobacter sp. ASP199. NCBI lineage: Bacteria > Pseudomonadati > Pseudomonadota > Gammaproteobacteria > Moraxellales > Moraxellaceae > Acinetobacter > Acinetobacter sp. ASP199. The sequence goes on along the minus strand of NZ_CP062182.1, from coordinate 2,857,344 downwards.
TTGCAGACCAGATGCAGGCGAAGAAACTGCCTTTAGTGACGGATGTGCGTGATGAATCCGATCATGAAAATCCGACCCGTCTGGTCATTGTGTTACGTTCAAACCGTATTGATGCTGAATCGGTGATGAGTCATTTGTTCGCAACCACCGATCTTGAATCTAGCTATCGCGTCAATATGAATATGATTGGTGCGGATGGTCGCCCGCAGGTGAAATCGATCCGTCGTATTTTGCTGGAATGGATTGAAATCCGAAAGACCACCGTGACCCGTCGTCTGCAATTCCATCTGAATAAAATCGAGAAACGCTTACATATTTTGGGTGGCTTGATCATTGCCTACCTGAATATTGATGAAGTGATTCAGATCATCCGTGAAGAAGATCAGCCCAAACCGGTGCTGATGCAACGATTCGGTATTGATGAAATTCAGGCAGAAGCCATTTTAGAACTCAAGTTGCGTCATTTGGCCAAGCTTGAAGAAATGGAAATGCGCCGTGAGCAGGAAGAGTTAGAAGCCAAGGCAGCTGAAATCCGTGAGCAACTGGCCAATCCAGAATCTTTAAAGAATTTGATCATCAATGAACTCAAAGATGATGCCAAGAAATTTGGTGATGACCGCCGTTCCCCAATTGTAGAACGTGCTGAAGCCGCGGCAATTGATGAAACTGAAATGCTGCCAGCTGATCCTGTGACAGTGGTATTGTCTGAGGCAGGCTGGATCCGTTGTGCCAAAGGCCATGAGGTCGATGCCGAAAACCTGCACTTCCGTGCCGGGGATCAGTATTTGAGTCATGCACAAGGCAAGTCTAATCAGCGTGTTTATGTACTGGATGATACGGGGCGCAGTTATGCCTTGGCCATCAACAGTCTGCCTTCTGCGCGTGGCTTAGGTGAACCGCTGAGTTCAAAACTTTCTCCTGCAAGTGGCGTCGGCTTTAAACAGGTTCTGGTTGCCGAAGATGAGGCAGAAATCCTGGCAATCAGCAGCAAAGGTTATGGTTTTAAAACTCAGGCCAAGCAGCTGGATACCAATGCCAAAGCTGGTAAAGCATTCCTGACCGTGCCAGAAGGTGCGCAGGCCATGAATCTGCTGCCACTTGAGGACAAAACTCATCTGGCATTGCTCAGTTCTGCAGGTCGTCTATTAATTGTTGATTTGGCTGAATTACCTGTGTTGAATAAAGGCAAAGGTAATAAATTGATACAACTTGAAGAAAAAGATCAAATTTTGTCCATGACAGCCTTGAGTTTAGATGAAATAATTCAAGTGCTTGCAGGACAACAGCAAATAAAATTAAAAGGGGATGATCTGCAAAAGTACATCGGCAAACGCGGTTCGAAAGGACAGCTGTTACCACGCGGATATCAAAAAGCAAATAAACTGTTGATTCAGAGATAAGACTAGCATCCATCAATCGAAATACGTTATATATGAACAACGATTCGACAAGATGGATGCAATATTGCGCATAAACAAGTTAAAAAATTAGCGCAGTATTGAAAAAAACAGTTGAGATTCTAAGGATTATGATTGGAGAAAATGGCGTTATGGAAAAGATTTGGTTCGCTGAATACGAGAAAACAGGGATTCCACACACTGTAGAACTGCCACCAGAAAACACTTCATTAGTTGATATTTTTGAGCGTAATTTCCAGAAGTTTGGCTCACGTGATGCCTTTATCTTTATGGATAAAGTAATGACGTTTAATGAGCTGGAAGAAGCTAGTCGTAAATTTGCAACATATTTACAGAGCTTGGGGCTTGCAAAAGGTACACGCGTGGCAGTGATGATGCCAAACGTGTTGCAATATCCAGTCGTGGCATTGGGCGTATTCCGTGCTGGGCTGGTATTGGTCAATGTAAATCCACTTTATACTTCACGTGAACTTGAGCATCAGTTAAATGACTCTGGTACAGAAGTACTGGTTATCATTGAAAACTTCGCTTCTGTATACCAGGCAATTATTGGCAAAACCCCAGTCAAGCACGTCGTTGTTGCTTCTGTAGGTGATATGCTGGGTGCACTGAAAGGTACGCTAGTTAATTTTGTGCTACGTTCTGTACGTAAACAGATTCCAGCATGGGATATTCCAGGTCACATCAAGTTCAATGCTGCGCTGAACAAAGTCAGCCCAACCAACTATAAACGTCCTGAACTGACTTTAAGCGATACTGCTGTACTGCAATATACTGGTGGGACGACGGGTGTTTCTAAAGGTGCTGAACTGACGCATCGCAACCTGGTTGCCAATATGCTGCAATGTGACGGTATTTTCCAGAGTAAATTCGGTGCGCAAGATGGACAGCCAGATGACCGTATTTTCTGTGCTCTACCGTTGTACCACATCTTTGCATTCATGGTATGTGCACTGTACGGTATGTACAAAGGCCAAGCCAACGTCCTGATTCCAAACCCGCGTGATCTGCCTGCGGTGATTAAAGAATTACGTAAATACCAGCCAACTTTCTTCCCGGCAGTAAATACTTTATTCAATGCATTGATCAATAATGAAGACTTCAAACAGCTGGATCACAGTCGTCTGAAAATGGCGATGGGTGGTGGTATGGCGGTTCTTCCTTCTACTGCAGAAGCATGGAAGAAAGTTACAGGCACGAACATCATTGAAGGTTATGGTTTATCAGAAACTTCTCCGGTTGCAACTGCAAACCCACCTGCATCTGAAGAATTTAGCGGCACCATTGGTATTCCATTGCCGTTGACTGAAGTTGCAATTTTGGATGACGATGGCAATGAAGTGCCGTTGGGCGAGCAGGGTGAAATCTCGATCCGTGGCCCTCAGGTCATGAAGGGTTACTGGAACCGCCAGGATGAAACTGACAAAGTCATGATTAATGGTTACTTCCGTACTGGTGATATTGGTGTGATGAACGATCGTGGTTATGTGAAGATCGTAGACCGTAAAAAAGACATGATTTTAGTATCTGGCTTCAACGTTTATCCTTCAGAGATTGAAGAAATCGTTGCGAAACATCCAAAAGTGCTGGAAGTGGCTGCCATTGGTGTACCAGATGAGAAATCAGGTGAGGTGCCTAAACTGTTCGTGGTGAAAAAAGATCCATCTTTAACAACTGAAGAAGTTCTGGCATACGCGAAAGAAAATCTGACAGGTTACAAGCGTCCGCGTTATGTAGAATTCCTGGATGAATTGCCAAAATCTAATGTAGGTAAAATCCTGCGTAAAGATCTACGCAAAACAGCTTAGAAGCTGTGAGAAAAAAAGCGCCTTTGATAGGCGCTTTTTTTATGGAATTTTTTAAAGTTTGGCAGACTTATTCTTTTCCATCCACCAGCGGTCGAAGTAGCGACGACTAATGCCGACAGTCCCGACGAAGATAAACAGGCTAATGAAGTGGCGGTTGAAGCCAGGGCGGTAAAACTCGCCATAGCTGAGCACATTATCAATCAGACAATATACTAAAATAATCGTCAGCCAGTGCCACAGGGTATAGCGCTTGATGCCCACTGCATAAAAGGCAATCCATAACATCACAAAGGTGAACAGAGCTGACCAGATATTCATATTGGCAGCGATGACACTGAGCAAAAATGCCACAATCGGCAATACAATTTTCAGGACGCGATCCACTTGCAGCTGATGTTGACGCTGGCGTTCCAGTACATCCAACATTTCTTTTTGATCGGGACTGACCATCGTGAATCCTTATATGGTTGCTAAAAACACCCTATTTAACAAAATTTATTCACGAAATGCCATGCTATGATACAGATAAAATTTTCATGAGAAAAATCAGATGCAGAGCATTAGTGGGATCATTTATCTCATTTTAGCGGCTTGTCTGCTACCTTATGTGTTTACCATGATTGCTAAAAAAACTGGAGGCTTTAAAGCCAAAGACAACCAGAATCCACGTGACTTTTTAGAACAGTCTACAGGTGTTGCGAAACGTGCTCATGCTGTTCAGCAGAACAGTTTTGAAAGCTTGCCGCTGTTTATTGCAGCTGTCCTGATGGCTGAATATCTGGTCATGCCGCAAAGTCTGATTATGACTTTTGGAATAGGTTATCTGATTTTTCGGGTGCTGTACGGCATTTGCTATCTGGCAAACTGGGCGACATTGCGTTCCATCATGTGGCTGCTTTCCATGTTATGTCCGATTGCGTTATTGCTGCTGATCATCAAGCTAATCTAAGCCAGTCCTGCCATCAGTCGCCTGATTTACAGTTCAATATTTAAACCAAAAAAAATCTGTAAAAACCGTTATAATTGTCGCGGTTTTTAAAAGATTTAACTTGTTAAAGAGTGATGCTATGAGCTACAGCAATATCCCAGCGGGTAAAGATGCACCAAATGACATCTATGTAATTATTGAAATTCCTGCAAACGCAGCACCGATCAAATACGAAATTGACAAAGATTCTGATGCGCTATTTGTAGACCGTTTCATGGGTACAGCAATGTTCTACCCAGCAAACTATGGTTATGTTCCAAATACTTTGTCTCTAGATGGTGACCCTCTAGACGTACTGGTTGTGACTCCACACCCAGTAGAGCCAGGTTCTGTGATTCGTTGCCGCCCTGTAGGCAAATTGAACATGGAAGATGACGGTGGTGTTGATGCGAAACTGGTTGCAGTTCCACATGACAAATTGACACCGATCTATAAAGATGTTCAAGAATATACTGATCTTCCTCCATTATTGATCAGCCAAATCGAACACTTCTTCCAGCACTACAAAGATCTTGAGCCAGGCAAATGGGTTAAGTTAAGTGGTTGGGAAGGTGCTGATGTTGCGAAACAAGAAGTACTTAGCTCAATTGCAGCTTATGCAGAAGCAAACAAATAATTGATTTGCTTTTAAATTTAAGTCTTTAAAAATTTAAAGACCTAAATACAAAAACCTGCACAATGTGCAGGTTTTTTTATGGCTTGAAATTTGAGTGAATTAGAAGAGTTTCACAGGAATATCTAACCAGATACGCCATTCATTCGTATCATTCATATAAACAGAATTGTAGCTATCATTTGCACGATAGTATGAATGACGTAGACGTAAACTTGTATCTTTCGCAAAACCAGATTGAACAGTGTATTTTACCTGGTTAAAGAATTCGCGTTCTTGACCTTCTTTATCTTCGTCACGAACATCAATATCCCAGCCATATACAAATGCAGTAGTCCAGTTTAGACCAGGTAATCCGTGGTTCTTGAAGCTGTAGTTATATTGCAGACCAAGTGATTTCTCATCATTACCTACAAAATCAGATAAGTATGAGTTTGGTAGATAAATACTTTGTGCACCGTCAGCATTGCCACCGTAATCATAACCAATATCACCAAAATTTTGCTGGTAGGCTAACATGACGTTATGAACATCTTTACTGTATGAAGTAGAGATAGCCCAAATATCATTAGTTTTTTCTGTACCTGCAATACCTGAATCTGCATAGCCATCAGCTACACGACCAGTAGCTGAATAGGTAGAAGCATTTTTAGAAAACTTTGTGTGATAGCCACTAACATCATGAGTTAACGTACTACCATTCGCCAAAGCATAGCTATAGTTCGCATTGATATAATGACGATCAAGCTTATCCTCAACATCTACGCCATAATAAGAAGCGTTTAAGGCATCACTAAATTTATACTTCGCACCCCATACAATGGCACGATCTAAATTACGTCCATCAGTTTCGATCTGATCAGAATATTGGTTCTTTGTAAATTTACCAGCAGTCAAACTTAAATTATCAATTTCATTACTGGTAACTAACAGACCTTCGAAGTATTCAGGAACTAAACGAGCCGTATTTGATGCAAGTACGGGAATATCTAAAACTTGAGTCCCGTATACAGCAGTTGTATTAGATAAACGTGCTTTTACATAAGCACCACCACGTGCCCAGTGATCATAAGCATCTACTCGGCCTTGAGCATCTGGACCACCATGAGTAGGGATCATGCCATTACCAGCATGTGCATTTTCACCAATTTTAAAAGATGCATCACCAATAATACCGGCACCAAATCCGACTATACCTTGGGTAAAGCCTGAATCCAGCTTAACCATAGCTGTTTGAGCAAAAGAGCTACGATCAGCTCCTGGAGCAGCATCTTTATAATCACGGCTTAAGTAACCAGTACGGAATAGAACTGTGCCTTCAGCATCTTCTACAAAGCCTTTTGCTTCACTTTGTTCGCTTGCGTAAGCCGTAGAGATCAGAGTGGCTTGCACCAACACTGCTAATGTAAGTTTCTTTGCGTTTAACATGGGGAGAGAGCCTCATATATGTTTTTTGTACTGCATCTGCTTAAAGCACACGCAGAAATTAACCAAATTGTATAATTAATCTGATAAAAAATATCGTTTTTATGACATTCTTTAAACTAAAGTTGGTTTTTTTTAACCTATTATTCACAATCACGCTATAGTTTTTATATATTATTTTTTTCCATAAGGTAAAATTAATATTGAAAACAATAAGATAAAAATAAAGTTTTTATGACTTAAGATTTTAAATAATGAAGAGTCTGTTTCAGAGTTAATATTGATTTTTTCGATTTAATCTTATTTAGGATTAATCCCTCGTTCATCTCTCCTCTATATTATTTTTCTCTGTTCAAGAAGGATTTAACTCTTCCCTTAGTTCTGCGATTCAATATTTAGAATAATCCTAAGTTATACATTTTCACTTTTAAACCTTTTGGTAAAACTATATTATTCACGTTTTTCATATTCTTAAACCCGTTTATTCAGACGCGGTAAATGAGGACGTATATGTCTCAACTGCTGAAACACGGCTCGCTTGTGCTGCTTGCTACCATGACTTCAGGTACTTTTGCTGAAGATACCCAAACTTCATCTACGGGTGAACTTAGCGCAACTATTGGTGTCGTGAACAAATATATTTACCGTGGCGGTGAGGAAAATGATGATCCATCGGTACAGTTTGGGCTGGAATATGCGCACAACAGCGGGGTATTCCTGGGTTACTGGGGCTCAACCTTAAATTATGATGCTTCTGATGAAGATCAGAGCCAAGGCTTTGAGCATGACTTCTATATAGGTTATGGTCGAGCACTAAATGAAAACTGGAGCTACAAGTCTCAGATCTTATCTTATTACTATCAAAATGGTGGCACAGTTTATAGCGAAGATGGCTCAGACAAGCGCCGCACTACTGGTTTTGAGATGCTAAATGATGTGTCTTATAAAGACCTGACTTTAGGCCTGGGTGTGACGCTAGCCGATGTTAACTATGCGAATGCTGGGGATATTTACCTTAGTGCAGCTTATAGTTATCCATTACCAAAAGATTTTAACCTGAATACGTCAATAGGTGCTTCCCTGTATAATGATAGCCGTGATGATCAACTGGTTCAGACCACAGAAAGCTTGGCTTTTAATGAAGCACGCGTTGGACTAAGTAAAACTATCGCAGAACGAGTTGATTTGAGCCTGGACTATGTCTATGGCGGCGAAGGTCGTGATGGCGTGGATTTCGATAATCATGTGGTCCTAGGTGCCAACTTTAATTTCTAAGTTTTTGCTGAAATAATAATTCCAAGGTGTGTAATATTGACTCAATATCATGCACCTTTTTTATGCATAAAAATTTATCTGTATGAAATATAGCCTTAAAAAGTGGCAACTTGTAAGCGAATATTTAGTCCTACAGTGAAGTAGCTTTAGTACTTTATTTTTAAATTTTTTCTTAATTTCATTGTTGAGTCTAAAATTATTTAGAGTTTGATTTTTTAAATATATAAATAAAATCAGTAAATTATAGAAATAAAAAAACTTTTATAGATAATTTGGATTTCTCTTTTTATTGATTGGCATAGCTATTGCAAAGCCTAAGTTGAGTTTACAAACACAACTAAAAACGTCTGCGGACGGTTGGGGGAATCTAACAATGAAATTCACTTTAAAAGCTTTAGCAGTTGCAGCAGTGGCTTCAGCATCCAGTTTTACTTTTGCAGATGAGCCTACATCTTCGCATTCGGTTTCGGGCAATATTGGTGTGCTTTCTAGTTATGTACTGCGTGGTAATACTGCAGTACTTGAGAACAGTGGTGCAACTATTAATGGCGGTTTGGACTATGAACATGCATCAGGTTTTTATGCAGGATATTGGGGATCATCACTTGATTATTCTTGGACAGACTACAATGAGGTAGAAGAAGAATTTCAGGGATCAAAAGCATTTGAACATGATTTTTATGCTGGTTATAACGGTTCAATTAATGAAGATTTAGGTTATACGCTTGGCCTAACTTACTATTATTATTATGAATCTGACGTCGATACAGATGGTTTAGAAACCTTAGTAGGTATTAACTATAAAGACTTCAGTTTGACTGCCCAAACTTTGCTAGATGATTTAGTGTGGGGGAACTCAGGCGATACTTATTTCTTGGCATCATATAGTTATGCTTTACCACAAGATTTCTCTTTAAATACCTCGCTCGGTGCTTATTACTATTCTGATAGTGGTGATCATGAAGGTGGTTTACTTGGTGATACGACTGAAGATTTTGCTTTCCGTCATTTAACTTTAGGTTTGAGTAAACCAATTGCAGATACTGGTGTGACTGCAAGTATGGATTATATTATTGGTGGCAAGTTACGTGATGACACTAGCTTAAAAAATAAAGTTGTACTTGGTTTAAGCTATAGTTTCTAATTCTTTTAATAAAAAAAGGCGACGTAAGGTCGCCTTTTTTTGTTTACTGATTTAGCTCTGCTGTCCCCGATATGACAGTGCTTCAGATAAATGCTGAGTCTGAATTTCTGAACTCTCAGCTAAATCGGCAATGGTACGAGCCACTCTTAATACCCGATGATAAGCACGGGCAGACAGATTCAGCTTTTGCTGGGCAAGTTCAAACATCTTACTGGCCTGCGCATTGAGTGGCGCGAACTGCTCTAACTGTTTTGGGTTTAATGCCATATTCAGCTTATTCTGTCTTTGTATTTGCAGCTCATAAGCAGTTATTACACGCTCTCTGACCGTGGCAGAGTCTTCTACCGGTTGTGTAGATTGTAATTCATGGGCTTGCAGTGGCGGCACATCAATATGTAAATCAATTCGATCCAGTAATGGTCCAGAAATCCGGTTCTGATAACGCTTGATCATTTCTGGCGAACACTGGCAGCGAATATCCTGATTAAAGGCATAACCACAAGGGCAGGGATTCATCGCTGCAACCAGCTGAAAGTTGGCTGGAAAAGTAATTTGTCGGGAGGCACGTGAAATCACAATTTCCTTGGATTCCAAAGGCTGACGTAATACTTCAAGCACTTTCCTGTCAAACTCTGGCAATTCATCCAGAAATAATACACCTAGATGTGCCAGCGTAATTTCACCCGGTTTAGGATGCGATCCTCCACCAACCAAGGCAACTGCAGATGCGGTATGATGTGGTGCACGGAAAGGACGCTGTCCAAAAGTATGACTATTATTGGCAATTGAATAAATACTGGCGACTTCAAGGTTTTCTTCAGTATTGAGTGGCGGCAAGATACTGGCGAGTCGCGAAGCCAGTAAAGTTTTACCGGTTCCAGGAGGTCCTCTAAATAATAAAGAATGTCCACCTGCAGCAGCAATTTCCAAAGCTCGTCTTGGGCGTAGCTGGCCTTTGACATCGGCTAAGTCAAAGCGCGAATCTGAATGATTCACCTGTAGTTGAGCTTCTATCTGGGTTAAAGGTGTGAGTTTATTTAAATGATCACAGACTTCTTTCAGATGAGCGGCGGTAAATACCCGGAAATCAGGTAACTGGCAGGCTTCCTGAGCATTTTCTTTGGGTAGAATCAGTTCATGCTGGGATTGTTGACAGGCAATAGCGATACTAAGCGTACCCGTGATGGGACGCAGTTGACCATCTAAGGCAAGTTCACCAATGAATTCCATGCCATCAGTACAGTTTTCAGGTAATTGTCCTGAAGCCAGCAGAATTCCTAAAGCAATTGGCAAGTCCAAACGTGAACCGTCTTTGGGCAGATCAGCCGGAGCAAGATTGATGGTTAAGCGTTTGGTCGGGAACTGGTAGCCACTATTTAAAATGGCAGAGCGAACCCGATCCTTGCTTTCCCGAACCGCCGCTTCAGGCAGTCCAACAATGGTTAAGGAGGGCATGCCCTGACTGACATGGACTTCAACTTCAATTAAAGGGGCATGCAGTCCTAGCAAACCCCGGGTATGGATTTTAGCAAAAGACATTTATTGTTCCATTTTGGTGCGTTATTATTGTTCGTTATTTGTCTTTTATGCACTTCGCTGGTGCTTATTTTTTATTCAATATCTTTTCTTCAAGTGATTCGACTTGTTTAAGCAATTCATTTAAACGCTGATTGGCCTGATTTAGGGCTGTACGTTGACGTTCAATTTCCTCTTTTGAGACCAGATCCATTTTACTTACTGCTTCGTTTAATAAAGCACGAAGATTATGTTCAAGATCTTTTTTTGGTTCTTCGATTTGCTGCAAGATTGCTTGTAATAAAGTTTCAATCATTGTGTGGTCCATAGAGATGGAAATAAGTGCACAGTTTAGCACTGCAAGGATCAAGACTATAGTATTTCAGACAAAATATGGGATTAATCGATAATTATTATCATAAAAGACCACATAAAAATGACTAAAATTTGAAGATTCAAAAGATTTATAAGTATAAAATAATGTTCAGGGAAACCGCATGTCGAGCTTTCTAATTTCCCCCGACCTTAGAAATCTTGGCATGAAATTTGAACATAAAACCTTACTGGTGAAATAAGCCGAAGGAAAACAAACATGAAGCTCGTAACTGCAATTGTAAAACCTTTCAAATTAGACGATGTGCGTGAAGCATTGTCTGAAATTGGCGTTCAAGGCATCACTGTGACTGAAGTCAAAGGCTTCGGTCGTCAAAAAGGCCATACTGAACTTTATCGCGGCGCTGAATACGTTGTTGATTTCTTACCAAAAGTCAAAATTGAAATCGCAATCAGCGACGAAATGGTTGACGCGGTAATCGAGTCAATTACTCGTGTAGCAAGCACAGGAAAAATTGGTGACGGAAAAATTTTCGTAACAAATCTGGAACAGGTCATCCGTATTCGTACAGGTGAAACAGGTGCAGACGCCGTTTAATTTGGCACAAAGTTTGCTGAGTAGCGAATAACTCACAAAAACTTGGTTGGGGGATACGAATGAAAAAAATACTACTCGCGTTGGGTCTGTCCGGCGCACTTTTGGGCGGTTCTGTTGCCTGGGCTGAAGAAGCCGCATCAGCAGCCGTTCCTACCGAGGAAGTTGCTTTAGTTGATGCAACAGAAACTCCAGATACTACAGAAGTTACTGCTGTAGAAACAGTAGAAACAGCGCCGATTGAAGAAGCGGCAGCTGCAGAAGAAGAAGCCACACTCGATACAGGCGATACTGCCTGGGTTTTAACGTCAACCGCACTTGTTTTACTGATGACCATTCCAGGTTTAGCCCTGTTCTATGGTGGTATGGTACGTAAGAAAAACGTACTCAGCACTATGGTGCATAGCTTTATTGCAGCTGCAGTCGTGAGTATTGCCTGGGTGGCGATTGGTTATACCTTGGCATTTGGTGAAGGGAATGCCTTTATTGGTAGCCTGGATAAGTTCATGCTGTCCGGTATTACGACTGAAGCACTTTCAGGCACCATTCCTGAAATCCTGTTCGTCATCTTCCAAATGACTTTTGCGATTATTACCGTTGCCATCATTAGCGGTTCTATCGCTGAACGTATGAAGTTCGGTGCTTTCGTGGCATTCATTGCACTTTGGGTTGTTCTGGTTTATGCACCAATCACTCACTGGGTATGGGGCGGCGGCTGGTTAGGCAATGACGGTGCGCTTGACTTCGCTGGTGGTACAGTCGTTCATATCAACTCAGGTGTTGCGGGTCTGGTTGCAGCATACATGCTTGGTTCACGTATGGGCTTGGGCCGTGAATCTATGGCACCACATAACCTGACACTGACAGTGGTTGGCGCAAGCTTACTCTGGGTGGGCTGGTTTGGCTTCAACGGTGGTTCAGCATTGGGTGCGAACGGTTCTGCAGGTTATGCACTGGTTGTAACTCAAGTAGCAGCAGCGGCAGCAGCCATCTCTTGGTTAATTACTGAAAAAATTGCACGTGGTAAAGCATCTGTATTAGGCGGTGCATCTGGTGCAATTGCCGGTCTGGTGGTGATTACTCCAGCAGCTGGTTTCGTAACTGTAGGCGGTGCCTTAGCGATGGGCTTAATTGGTGGTGTAGTATGTTTCTGGGGTATTACTGCGCTGAAACGTATGCTTAAAGCTGATGATTCTCTAGATGCTTTCGGTCTGCATGGTGTGGGTGGTATTGTTGGTGCGATTCTGACTGCATTCTTTGCCAGCGAATTCATCATGGGTGACGCTGCACCAACAGATGTAATGCATCAATTATGGGTACAAGTTGAAGGTGTACTAGCAACGATCGTTTACTCTGCAATCTTGACTTTCATTATTCTGAAAGTGCTTGATCTGATCATTGGCATCCGTGTTTCTTCTGATGATGAACGCATGGGTCTGGATTTGAGCCAACATGGCGAACGTGTCGAATAATCTGCTAAAACAATAATCAATATATTGTGTAAAACAGCCCGTCAGGGCTGTTTTTTTTCTATATGTTGCGTAAAACTCTACAAAGTTTGGAATTTTTGCTACACTCGGAAATCATCAGGATTTGTTCAATTAAACCGCTATGCATTGCCCATTTTGCAATACACCAGACAGTAAAGTGATTGATTCACGCCTGGCCGCTGAAGGTTGCCAGATTCGCCGCCGTCGTGAATGCGTCAGTTGTAATGAACGCTTTACCACCTTTGAAAGTTATGAAGTGGTGATGCCGCGTGTCATCAAATCTGATGGCAAGAATGAACCCTTTGATGAAGCCAAATTACGCCGTTCACTGATGCATGCCTTGCAGAAACGTCCTGTGACGCAAGAACAGATTGAAACGGTGCTCAGTGATATTCAATTACAGATTCGCCGTTTGGGTGAACGTGATGTGAAATCACGCACGATTGGTGAAATTGTCATGCAATCGCTATTTGCACTTGATCATGTCGCTTATGTCCGTTTTGCTTCGGTGTATCAGGATTTCCAGGATGTCGAAGCCTTTCGTCGTCAGATCGAACAGATGCAGCAACGCGGCGAATTACAAGAATAAGCATGATTGAAATAACTCAAGATCAAATCTGGATGCGCCGTGCCATCGAACTGGCACGTCAGGGCCAGTATTCCACCAAACCGAATCCAAACGTTGGCTGTGTCATTGTCAAAGATGGCTTAATTGTGGGCGAAGGTTTTCATCCCAAAGCCGGACAGCCACATGCGGAAGTGTTTGCCATGCGTCAGGCCGCAGAGCAAGCACGTGGCGCAACGGCTTATGTGACTTTAGAGCCTTGTGCGCATTATGGCCGAACGCCACCTTGCGCCAAAGGTCTGGTTGAAGCTGGCGTGGCTAAAGTTGTGGTGGCTTGTCCTGATCCGAATCCACTTGTGGCAGGCAAGGGTGTACAGATCCTGAAAGATGCTGGTATCGAAGTTGAAGTGGGCATCTGTGAAGATGAAGCACATCCACTCAATTATGGTTTTCTGAAAGCCATGGCGACTGGGATGCCTTATGTGCGTGTGAAAATTGCATCGAGTTTAGATGGTCGTACAGCCATGGCATCCGGTGAATCGAAATGGATTACTGGAACTGAAGCACGTCAGGACGTCCAGCACTGGCGTGCGATTTCTGGTGCAGTGATGACTGGTATTGAAACCGTATTGGCGGATGATTGTCAGCTGAATGTACGTAGCCTGAATAGTGTGGATGACATTAGCACCATTGTTCAGCCAAAACGAATTATTCTGGATCGCCAAGGTCGCTTGCCTCTAAACGCCAAGATTTTGGAACAAGCAGAAACTGTGATGGTCATGGGACCGTATCGTCAGGAACTGGCAGATCTCGGTGTAACCCAGCTTGAGATTCAACCTTTACAAGAATTATTACAGCAACTGGTTCAGCAGCATCAGATTTATGACGTGCTGGTTGAGGCAGGAGCGACTTTATCTAGCGCATTTTTACAGGCACAACTGGTGGATGAACTCATCAGTTATGTTGCACCGACCTTATTGGGGCAAACTGCGCGTAGTATGTTCAATGCAGAATTCAGCCGAATGGCAGAACAACTTCGATTCAAGTTGCAGGATGTCACCCGCGTGGGTGATGACGTGCGCTTCAGGTTAATTCCTTCTCAAGAGACACTATGAATTCAGAGTCTACGGTTTATCACAAACGTCGCCACGCGGCACGTACCACAGATGAATATCTTTTCCATCAGTTGGTTCCTTATTTGGGGAACAAGCGCCGTTTACTACATTTAATTCTGGAAGCACTTGAGAGCACCGGAACCCTAAAACGTGAAGATGGTCGTGCGCCGATTTTTGCCGATTTCTTTGCCGGTTCCGGGGTGGTTTCGCGTCTGGCCCGTCAGAATGGTTATCGTGTGATTGCCAATGACTGGGAACCGTATAGCCATGCACTGAATCATGCAGTTCTGGCTTGTACCGAAGCACCTGCATTTAAAGAGCTCGGCGGCTATCAGAAAGCGATTGATTATCTGAACCGCTTGCCTGAAGTTAAAGGCTGGGTAACACATAACTTGTGTCCACGCAATGATGAAATCTATGACCCGACCCGAGACCGTTTGTTTTTTAAACGCCGTAATGGCATGCGTATTGATGCGATCCGTCAGCAGATTGCCACCTGGCAAGCGCAAGGTGCGATCGATGATGTAGAAATGAGTGCCTTGCTGGCACCACTGCTATATTCAGCCAGTTTTGTCAGCAATACCTCTGGCGTATTTAAAAGCTTCCATCATGGCTGGGGCGGTAAAACCCAGACTGCATTGGAGCGTATTGAATCCTTGCTCTGGCTCACCCCAAGCCGTTTCTGTGAAGATAACAAGCATAAAGGTCCTGCAGCTGAAATGTGGTGTGTCGATGCCCAGCATCTGGCGAATCAGATGAGTG
Source organism: Acinetobacter sp. ASP199 (assembly GCF_022700675.1). Classification (NCBI taxonomy): domain Bacteria; kingdom Pseudomonadati; phylum Pseudomonadota; class Gammaproteobacteria; order Moraxellales; family Moraxellaceae; genus Acinetobacter; species Acinetobacter sp. ASP199. The sequence goes on along the minus strand of NZ_CP062182.1, from coordinate 2,842,298 downwards.
GCTTTGAAGTGGATGTCGCTTATCTCGATCCGCCATATAATCAGCATGCCTATAGCAGTAACTATCACGTACTGAATGCACTGACCTTATGGGATCAGGTTGATCTGCCGACGCCAGATACTAAAGGCTTTAAGAGCGGTATTGACCGTGCTTGGCGTAAAGAGCGTCCAAGTCAGTACAACTCATCCAAGCATGCCAAAGAAGCCTATGAAACTTTATTGGCGACCATCAATGCACGTTTTATTCTGACCAGTTATTCTACCGATGGTAATATCAGTGCTACGGATCTGTTACAGGCCAATCTGAAACGTGGCCGTGTAACTTTGCTGACGCAAGATGTGCCACGTTATCGTGTGAGTAAACAGCGCCAGTCTGAACGTGCACGTGTACTGGAATTTATCGTGATTACCGATACACATGCCAAGTCAGGTCCACCGATCCGTCAGCTGTTGGGTCAGTTACACCATTATGCAGAGTTGGGCGGCGTGGATACGACCAGTGTGAGCACGCAACTGGCATTGTGGTAAAAGCATAAAAAAGGAATAGGAAATGTTTACCGGTATTATTGAAAGCCTGGGTAAGGTTGAGAGCCTGCAAAATGTCGGCGGCGATGTACGCTTACGTATTCAGACTGATCTGGATATGAGCGATGTCCATCTGGGCGATTCAATTGCGACCAATGGCATTTGCCTGACTGTAATCGACTGGGGCGACAACTGGTATGCTGCAGATGTGTCTCGGGAAAGTCTGAATCGAACTACATTAGGCACCTGGAAGGCGGGTCAACCTGTGAACGTAGAGAAGGCGATGCTGCCTACTACACGCTTTGGCGGGCATATTGTTTCTGGTCATGTCGATGCTGTGGGCGAAATCACGGTACTGCGTGCTGATGCCCGTTCAATCTATTTTGAAGTGACGGCACCTGCTGAAATTGCCAAATATTTGGCAGAGAAAGGTTCAGTGACAGTCGATGGTATCAGTCTGACCATTAATCATCTGCGTGGCAATATTCTCAGTCTAAACCTGATTCCACATACCGCTGAACGAACCAATATTGGTACCTGGAAAGTCGGGACCAAAGTCAATCTGGAAGTGGATGTGCTGGTACGTTATATCGAGCGTTTGTTGCTCGGCGATAAGGCGGCTGAAACCACACCACAGTCTAAAATTAGTATGAATTTTTTAGCTGAAAATGGTTTTTTAAAATAACTAAAATGCTTAAATACTAAACAGTCTAATTGAAAAATTAGACTGTTTTTTTATTTTTCGGGATAATCCTTACTTCACTTTACAATTTCAACCCCAGCGGACAGGTCGAATGCTCGATTTCTTATTAAATCTAGAACAGTCTTTGCCGATATTGCTTGAGCAATATGGGGTATGGATTTATGCCATTTTATTCTTGGTGATCTTTGCAGAAACGGGATCTGTATTTTGCTTTTTTCTGCCGGGAGATAGCCTGTTGATCGCAGTCGGTGCGCTCTGTTCTAGTAGTGATTTGATTACGTTGCACTCTATGGGATTACTGCTCTTTACTGCGGCAGTACTGGGCTACACTGTGAATTATTACACGGGAAAGGTGCTGGGCTTAAAATATTTCAATCAACATTCTCGCTTCTTTAAACCTGAATATCTGACCAAGACCAATCATTATTTTATGAAGCATGGCGGTAAAACCATCTTGATTGCACGCTTTATTCCTTTCGTACGTTCTTTTGCTCCTTTTGCTGCCGGTTCAGGCCATATGAATTTTATGACTTTTACGCTTTACAATCTGGCTGGAGGCGTATTGTGGATTGTGAGCTTGCTGGGCATAGGTTATATGGCAGGTAATGCAGCTTTTATGCTGGCAGATTTTTTCTAAACGATAAATGTAAAAAAGCCCACAATATGGGCTTTTTTAGACTTATTTCTAAGACAATTAACGCTTTTGCAGAATGTAATCAATTTCTTCTCGAGCTGCAGCACGTAAGCGGTTACGCAGCTGTACCAAAGTTTCCTCAATCGCAGTTTCTGCTTCAAGTTCCAGACGTAGTCGGGTGCTTTCCAGTTCAGACAGAATCTCAGTATCATCAATTTTGATTTGGGTAGAATGTAAAATCTGATTTTGCTCAAATCGTGCCGCGTAATTCAGCACTTCCGCATTCAGGCTATCACGTAATAGTTCTAGAGTACGTGTCTGCTCTGCATATTTACGTTCTTCATCAAGCTTCATCTGCTCGATATACGCCTGTTCCTGAGCGCGTTTATCTGCCAGCGCTTTTTCAAGCGCCTGCTGTTTAAGAATCCGTGCTTCTTCAATCAGTTCCGCTTTACGTTGTGCATAGGCAGCTTCAATTTTGCGCTCGGATTCTTGTTGCAGTTGCTGATCACGCACCCGCCATTCCTGCAATGAAGTCTCTGGCTGAAGTACATCGCAGATGCGCGCGAGGTCATCAATAAAGGTCTGACGCACAGCTTCAGGCACATTTAACCAGCGCTGTTTAAAATCTGGACCAACATTTAATGCCACGGGCATCTCCTTATGACGTGTGAGTAGGGCTACAGTTTATACGTTTTTGGCTCAATACCCAGTCGACGGTATTGCTTGAACTTTTCACGACCCAGTTGCTTGGCCGTTTCGTTATTTTCAACAATCTCAATAATGTGACTAAATTTAGCGTAAGGTTCAAGTGCTTCAGGATTAAAATTAAAGATAATCCAGTCTGGTTGCTCTGGCAAGTTCGCAGAGATACAAACACTGGCCTGTGGCTGATCAATCCCATGCGGGATAAAACCAGTAGGATCAAAAGTCCACAGATGTTCATCCAGCTGTTGCTGCAGCTCTGTATCGCTACACAATAACCAGATCCGTTCTGGCTGACGCAGAATCTTGCGGCATAAACGGCAGGTACTTTCGACCTGCCGTTCAGGGCTTTTTTCAAATAAATAAAAGCTGACTTTAGCCATTATTTTGAACACGGTTCGCCAGGAATTGCATGAGTAATGGCACTGGACGACCTGTTGCGCCTTTATTTGTTCCTGAATTCCAGGCTGTCCCTGCGATATCTAAGTGCGCCCAGCGGTAGTCACGGGTGAAACGTTGCAGGAAGCAAGCTGCAGTCACAGAACCGGCTTTAGGACCACCAATGTTAGCAATATCTGCAAATGGAGAATCCAGTTGTTCCTGATAATCGTCTAGCACTGGCATACGCCATACGCGGTCAAAAGAAGTTTGACCGGCAACTTCAAGTTCAGCAGCCAGTTCATCATCCGGCGTGAACATACCGGTCAGGACTGAACCCAGTGCAACCACACAAGCACCTGTCAAGGTTGCAATATCAATCACCAGGGCAGGGTTAAAGCGTTTTACATAGGTGAGTGTATCGCAAAGTACCAGACGACCTTCAGCATCAGTATTGAGGATTTCAACCGTTTGACCGCTCATGGTGGTGACGATGTCGCCTGGACGCGTTGCTTTGCCAGATGGCATATTTTCAGCAGCGGCAATGGTACCCACCACATGAATGTCTAAACCGGATTCACACAACGCGCGCATCGTACCAAGGACAGAAGCCGCACCGCACATGTCGTATTTCATTTCGTCCATGCCAGCACCTGGTTTCAGGGAAATACCACCCGTATCAAAAGTAATACCTTTACCGACTAAAACCACGGGTGCTTCACTACGTTCAGCATGGTATTCGATGGTAATGATACGGCCTGGACGGTCTGAACCTTTGCTCACCGCCAGGAAAGAGTGCATACCCAGATCAGCCATCTGCTGTTCATCCAGGACATTTACTTTAAGAAGTTCTGGATACTCAGCCGCTAAAGCCAGTGCCTGTTCAGCCAGGTATTCTGGGAAACAAATATTGCCTGGACGGTTACCTAAATCACGTGCTAAGTTTTGACCCGTTTGCACGGCTTGAAGCAATTGCAGCTGTTCTGCAGTCACTGGGCTATCAGACGCAATCAAGTTGATCTGCTCAAGTACAAATTCATTTTTCTTGGATTTGAATTCATCAAAGGCATACGCCGCCTGAGTCAGCAATAGTGCAAAAACGTTATGAAATTGAGCGGGTAGGACAGAAATATCTACGCTGATCTGCTGGAATTTTTTCTGTGCTGCTTTCACGATGGTTTGTGCAACTTTTGCCAGTTTGCCCGGCTGTAGTTCAGCAGTTTTACCCAGACCAACCAGACAAGCATTCGCACTTACTGGAATGTTACCTACTAATGCCAGGGTTTCATTCAGACCCGCTTTATATTGCGTTGCTGAGGTGATTTCTTCGAACTTGTCGATCTGATAAGTAGCAGCTGACTGCTGCAGCTGCTCAGAATCCACAAGTATTAACAGATATTGGCTGGATGCATTCTCTTGGAATGACGTATTAATTGTCAGTTTCATATGCGTTTATTAAGCCTTATAAAATTTACAACCATTAAACCATTGAAACAATTTCCTGAACAGGGTTTCAATGTTCAACTCAAGTATCGGTTTTATATTTTTAAGCTTAACATTCGGGTAAACTATGACAAGTTTTTTACCCTGTATTCTGGAAGATTTAATTTGATTATTCGGCGTTATCTGGTCAAGCAAGTTGTATCAACATCCTTGGTTGTGATTGCCTTATTGACCTTGATCATGATGGGTGGTCGACTGATCAAGTACTTTGGTGTGGCAGCACAAGGACGTCTGGATGCAGGCATCCTGTTTAGTATTATTGGTTATCGTCTGCCGGAATTCCTGACCCTGATTTTACCTTTAGGTTTTTTTATTGGCTTGATGCTGGTATTTGGCCGGCTCTATGTCGATCATGAAATGGCAGTCATGAATGGTAGCGGGGTGAGTCGTAATCAGTTGGCACGATTACTCATTCCAATAACCTTGGTATTCCTGGTAGTTCAAGGATTTTTAATGCTCTGGGCGGCACCGTGGGGCATTCGCCAGTTTGAAGCATTGACCAATGAGCAAGCAGTACGGACTGGCTTTGACCTGGTGCGGCCAAAAGAATTTATTTCCTCCGGACCCTATACCATCTATGCGGGTGATCTGTCTGAGGACCGTAAAAATCTGAAAGATATCTTCTTCTATCAACGTGCAGAACGTGAAGGCAAACCAGATGTCATGATTCTGGCGCAGGAAGCGACGCGGGTAGAAGTGGCAGGGGATACTGCCAATGTGGTGGATCTGGTCAATGGTCGCCGCTATGAAATTTTTGCTGGTCTGCCAAAATATACCCAGGCGGAATTTGAGACCTATCGTCTGCGTCTGGAAAATGATAAAGAAGCCAAATTTGAAAGTGCTGAAGTTGAAGCCTTACCGACGTCGCAACTCTGGGAGAACCGTCAGGATCCTGTAGTCGCCAGTGAACTCGGTTGGCGTATCTTTGTACCATTTGCGATTATTGCAGCGTTGATGCTGGCCAATGCCTTGTCTGAAGTCAGTCCACGTCAGGGACGTTATCTTAAACTCTTCCCAGCACTATTGATCTTTGCCAGCCTGATTGTGGCCTTAATGGCAGTAAAAACCCGCGTCAGTAAAGAGGAAATGGGGATTTTGGCTTATCCAATGGTCCTGATTTTCTATGGTATTGCTGCGGCTCTATTCGCGCGTAAACAGAAGCTGGGGCCGAAAATCAAGAAACAGATTCAACGAGCGAGGTCTTAATCATGCTGGCACGTCGTATCGTTGCAAAACATGTGACTCAAACCACAGCTTTGGCCATGTTCGGTGCAACTGCAGTATTGGCTGGCCTACAGGTATTATTTACTTACTTAGGTGAACTGGGTTCATTAAAAGAAGGCTATGGCGCCTGGCAGGCATTGAAATATGTGCTGTGGGGTGCGCCAAACTATCTGTATGAAATCCTACCTATCTCTGCACTGATTGGTGCTGTTCTCGGCTTAGGCACACTTGCATCCAACAGCGAGCTGATCGTGATGCGTTCGGTTGGGGTCAGCCTGTGGCGTATTGTCGGTTGGGTGATCCGTTCAGCCCTACTGCTGGTGGTTTTATCTTTTGCTTTAAGTGAATGGGTGATTCCTTATACCAATGAGCAGGCCAAAGGCATCAAGAGCTATAACAAAGCTGTCAAGATTGGTGAAGTGAAAGGCTACTGGACCCGTGAAGGTCAGCGCTTTATCTACATCGATTATGCCAATGCCAAAGGCGAATTGAAGCATGTACAGATGCTGGACTTTGATGAGGATTATCGTCTGCGCGGTACTTTAAAAGCCGAGCAGGGTAATTTTATTAAAGATGGCGCATGGAGCCTACAGAATACGCAGGAAATGAATATTCTGCAGAATGGGAATGCGACACTGACACCACATGTTGAACAGCCGCTGGCTCTAGCATTGCAACCGAAATATGTACATATGGTCACGATTGACCCGGAAGATTTATCACCTAGTCAACTGGTCAGTTTCATGAGTTATATGCATGAATATAGCCAGGTTCCAAAGACCTATGAACTCGCTTTCTGGCAGAAAGTCGGTTCACCATTTGCCCTGATTGCATTGGTGGTAATTGCCTGTTCTTTCATTTTTGGACCTCTGCGTCAACAATCCATGGGCTTCCGCCTGGTGATCGCATTATTTGCAGGTTTAGGCTTCTTCTATCTGCAGGACTTCTTGGGTTATGCGAGTTTAGTCTATGCGCCGTCGCCCGCATGGTTTGTATTTATTCCAATTATCATCATGTTTGCAATTGGTGGTTATCTGCTGCATCGCGCACGCTAAACCACAAGAAAATAGAAGGAATCAATCGCAGTGAGAGGCTTAAACCATGCTGTGGTCATGGTCTCTCGCTGCAAAATTAGTTAAAATAGAACGATTAATTCGTAAACGAACAAGAGTATTCATTATGACGGATGCAACTGCTGGCAAAATCCCTCACGTATTGGTAATTATGGATGGTGTGGGTCATCGCGAAGCGGTCGAAGACAATGCGTTTTTAGCGGCTAAACGACCTCATTTAACTGCTATGCAGGAAAAGCATCCGCATGGTTTGATCTCAGGCTCTGGTGAAGATGTGGGGCTGCCTGATGGTCAGATGGGTAATTCTGAAGTAGGTCATATGAACCTGGGCGCTGGTCGTGTGCTGTATCAGGATTTCACCCGTATTACCAAAGACATCCGTACCGGTGCGTTCTTTGAGCATGAAGTACTGATTGATGCGGTAGAAAAAGCCAAAGCATCCAATGGTGCTGTACACATTATGGGCCTGCTGTCTGAAGGCGGTGTGCACTCACATGAAGATCATATCGTGGCGATGGCAGAGCTGGCACTCAAACGTGGTGCTAAAGTCTATTTACATGCTTTCCTGGATGGCCGTGATACGCCGCCGAAAAGTGCACAACCCTCATTAGAAAAATTAGACGCTGTTTTCGCTCAATATCCAAGTCAAGGGCGTATTGCCACCATGATTGGCCGTTACTTTGCCATGGACCGTGACAATCGCTGGGATCGCGTGGAACAGGCATATCGTTTGTTGACTGAAGGTGAAGCAGTTCGTACGGCAACTACTGCAGTAGAGGGCCTTGAACAGGCATATGCAGCAGATGAATCTGATGAATTTGTAAAAGCGACCCGTATCGGTGAGGTGGCTGCGATTCAGGATGGCGACAGCGTAGTCTTCATGAATTTCCGTGCTGACCGTGCGCGTGAATTAACCCGTGCTTTTGTTGAGAAAGATTTTGTCGGTTTTGAACGCAAAGTTGTGCCAAATTTGGCGAAATATGTCATGTTGACCCGTTATCAGGCAACAATCGATGCACCTGTGGCCTATATGCCAGAAGCGCTGGTAAACTCGATTGGTGAATACCTGTCAGATTTGGGCAAAACCCAGTTGCGTATCGCGGAAACTGAAAAATATGCCCATGTCACTTTCTTCTTCAGTGGCGGCCGCGAAGATGAATATCCAGGTGAAAAACGTATCCTGATTCCATCTCCAAATGTAGCAACTTATGACCTGAAACCGGAAATGAGTGCTTATGAAGTGACTGATGAACTGGTAGCTGCGATTAACTCAGGTGAGTATGACCTGTTAGTGGTGAACTATGCCAATGGCGATATGGTCGGTCACACTGGCGTATTTGATGCAGCAGTAAAAGCAGTTGAAGCGGTAGACACTTGCTTAGGCCGTGTTTATGAAGCAGTAATGGCGCAAAAAGGCCATATGATTATTACTGCAGACCATGGTAATGTTGAGCAGATGCAGGACTATCAGAGTGGTCAGGTACATACCCAACACACCACTGAACTGGTTCCGTTTATTTATGTGGGCCCAACTTCAGCAACGATTGCAGAAGGTGGTGTACTGGCGGATGTAGCACCAACGCTATTAAGCTTGATGCAACTTCCTGTACCAGCAGAAATGCAAGGCCGTAACTTAATTGAGCTGAACGCTTCATAAAAATATCAATAGGATAAAGAATGGCAAGATCACAGCGGAAGTCAGTTGTACTCGCAAGCTTACTGATGTGTTTAAGCCATTCGGCATGGAGTGCTGGGTCTCAGGGTCCAGCACTTGATGATATGGTCATGGACCAGCAAACCTATAGCGAAATTCCGGTTTCTTCGATTCAGGAATTCGTGCAAATTTATGGCATTGTCAAAGATAATTATATTCAAGATAAAAATGACGATGCATTATTCCAGCAGGCCATTCGTGGTCTGGTTGGCGGCTTGGACCGCTATTCCCGTTATCTTTCTCCAGAAGACTTCAAACAGCTGCGTCAGTACACTGAAGGTGATTTGGCCAGTATCGATTTTGACCTGAAATATAATCCGCAGCTCAAGCAATGGGTGATTCAGGGCTTAAGCAACGATGCTGACTCAGCCCGACAAGGTCTGCGTAATGGTGTAACCGTATTCAAAATTGATGATCAGGAACTGAGTTCACTTAATCATGAACAGGTCCGTCAATTACTCAGCGGAGCCATTGGTTCTACGCTCAGTATCCAGCTCTCACCACAAAGTCAGGTGTTTAATCTGGTACGTAACACCAAGGTCGAGACTGAGATCAAGTCCCAGCTACATCATAATCAGGTACTGGTATTACAGGTCAAGGTATTCCAGCAGGATACAGCCAACGAGATTAAACGAATTATTGACAGCTATTCCGGTCAACGTTTAAAAGCCGTGTTATTTGATCTGCGTAATAATCCGGGTGGATTACTTTCTGCGGCGGTAGAGTCTGCGGATCTATTCCTGAATCAAGGCATTATTGTCTCGACCAAAAGCCGGGCAGAAGGGGATCAGCAGTTTCAGGCTTTACCAGGATTTGAATTTCAGAATCTGAAAATTGGTATCTTGATTAATAACCGTTCTGCCTCTGCAGCCGAAGTCTTTACCGCTGCCTTGAAAGAGCATCAACGTGCCTGGGTGGTCGGTGAAAAAAGTTATGGTAAAGGTGTGGTGCAGAAACTGTTTCCTCTCAGCAATGGGGCCGCATTACAGATGACGGTATCCCAATATTTCAGCCCAAGTGGTCAGCGTATTGAGGGTTTTGGTGTGCAGCCTCATCTCAGTTATCCGCTTGGCGTGGAGGTGAGAGAAGAAAGTTATCTGGATCACATCACTGAATTATTGCTTTTACAAAAATAATGAAGGGGCATCGCCCCCTCATCAATTATTCTTCTTCATCGGTATCGAGCCCAAATTTCTTCAGACGATAACGCAGCGAACGAAAAGACATGCCCAACTTTTTGGCGGCAAGCGTACGGTTCCAGTGCGTCAGATTCAATGCATTGAGCAGAATTTCTTTCTCGATTTTCTCAATATACAGTTCAAGACCTTCTTCAGGCAGTTTTTTCGGTACGATAAAAGTGTCAGTGTTGTTGCTTGATTCGGATACTGTATTCGATGTGATTTCTGAAGTCGCAAAACTCTGGCGCAAAGGCGCAGTTTGCAAATGCTGGATATCAATCGTATCTTCATCGCTGAGAGTTATTGCTCGCTCGATGATATTACGCAGTTCCCGGACATTGCCTGGATAGTATTGAGTCAGTAACTGCTCTTTGCTACGTTCGGTCAGATGTTTCACCGGGATCTGCCATTCTTGACAGATCTTTTGAATAAAATGTTCAGCCAGCAGCAGAATGTCGTTGCCACGCTCACGTAGTGGGGGCAGCACCAGGTCCATGACATGGATCCGGAAGAATAGATCCTGACGGAATTTACCTTGCTGTACCTGTGCTTCCAGGTCCTGATGACTGGCACTGATCACACGAAAATCCACATCAATTTCGCTATCTGAACCCAGTGGGCGGATCCGTTTTTCCTGTACGGCACGTAGTAGTTTGACCTGCATACTGAGTGGCAGTTCTGCGATTTCATCTAGGAATAAACTGCCGCCATGTGCAGACTGGATCAAGCCCTGTTTGTCCTGCGTGGCGCCAGTAAAGCTGCCTTTCTTGTGTCCAAACAGCTCACTTTCCATCAGTTCAGCTGGAATCGCACCACAGTTAATGGCAATAAAGGGACCTTCACTGCGGTTACTGAGGCGATGGACCAGATTTGCCACCACTTCTTTTCCTGTTCCAGATTCACCCGTGATAAACACAGGGGCCTGGGAGCGGGCAATTTTATGCAAGGTGGTACGCAGTTGCTGAATTGGCTTGGACTGGCCAATCAGCATTTTATATTCCAGGGTATCTTGCTGATTGGATTGGTAATCTACTGGTTTATTCAGGGCTTTTTGCAGTAACTGTTCCAGATGTTTCTGATTGATCGGCTTACTGACAAAGTCAAAGGCACCTGCCTTGAGTGCAGCAATAGCAATATCCATATTGCCATAGGCAGTTAAAACAGCAACCGGTAGAGAAGGATGATACTCACTGATAAATTCCAGTAGCTGCAAGCCATTGCCATCAGGCAGATTCAAGTCCGTAAGGCAGGCATCATACTGATGATCTGTTAAACGTTTTTTGGCATCCTCCAGACGATGGGCGATATGCGTGCGGATTCCCATACGCATGAGTGACATCTGCATCAGCGTACAGAGATCTTCTTCATCATCGACCAATAGTACCAGTGGTTGTTGTTCCACACTCTTTCCCCTTAAATTCAAAAATTAAACAGTGATGCGCTGGCAGCTAATCCGGAAGCAGGCACCCTGTTCTTGTTGTATATAATTCAGCTGGGCCTGATTGGCCTCACAGAAACTGTGGGATAAATACAGTCCTAGTCCTGTACCATTAATTGAATTGCTGAAAAATGGCTTAAACAGCAGACTCTGATCGGCAGGCGCAACGCCCTGCCCAAAATCCCGTACATCAATCCAGACTTTATGTTCATAAGGATGAACTTTTAATTCTACATAGCCCACGGCTGGATCGTTATGCCGCACGGCATTACGCAATAAATTGACTAATACTTGACGTAGCTGCGCTTCATCAAACTGGATATCCAGCCGCATATCAATATTCAGCTTGATCTGATCAGCAATATCTGCCAAATCCTCATGGATACATTGTGGAATAAATTCATTCAGCTGAATAGATACTGGATGAGTTTCTTTATTTTTCACCATATTCAGCGTGTCTTCAATAATCCGGTTGATTCGTGTTGCCTGTTTACTGATCATGCCTTGCAGCACCTGCTGCTGATCCTGTTCACAGCCAGGTAGCAGATCATTGGCTTGCACAATGGCGGCAAGCGGATTACGAATCTCATGGGCAATACTGGCAGAGAGCTGTCCGAGTGCCGCCAGTTTTAATTGCTGGACTTGCTGATTAAGTTTTTGTGCATCTTGTAGCACCAGCAACATTAAAGTTTGGTGCGGGACAATCAGTTTTTGTACCTGAACATGAATATTGAAACGGCTTTGCTGTGATTCAAACTGAAAGCGCTCACCATTTTCCAGGTTTTCAAAGCGAATCAGCTCAAACAGGTCTGGCTGTGACTGGTACAGTGGAAACTTGTCATGTGCATACATTTTCTGAATGCCAAGTAAGTGGCAGGCAGCCGGATTACTCAGTACCACATGACAGTTTTCATCCAGAACCAGGTAACCGGTTTCAATCTGTTCCAGAATATAGCGGTTAATATTTTGTAGCCGATACAGCTCCATGGACTGGGAAAAATTCACATTTTCCAGGATCTGGAAACGCCGTACTGCAATTTGCCCAATGCCATACACCACAAAAAACATGAAAGCCAGTATGGCACTATTGCCGATATTGCCGAGAGAGGAGATGGCAAACAGGCTGGTGATGAAATGCTGGTAAATTACACTGATGACTGCAATCAGGGTAATCACCAGCGCTTTTTGCGCATTCAGTAGAATTGAGGCAGCAAAGATGGTAATCACGAAGAGCATACTGAGATGCAGATTGGTGCCATTCGTGGCCAAGGTCAGCAGGCTGAGTGCACACAGATCGACAATAAAAATACCGGTCAGCTGTTTCTGCACAAATTTTTTAAAATACTTCAGAACAAAAAGCTGGATTAAAGCGATAGCAATGAAGCTGCTCAGCACATAATGATACAGCTTGGGGTATTCTAAATCGCTCGTGTGTTCAGGATAAGTGAGCAGGAAAATCAGCAGTAAACCAGTAGTGATGATCAGGCGGTATGCCGCATACCAGGTGCCCAGCAGATATTGATTAAGCTCTGAATAAGAAGATCGCAGCGACATAGAACCTTTTTTGTTTTTTTAAGTTTTATTAAATAGAAGGGATGAAACAATCAAGGTTTAATCAGGCCATAGCGCATTGCCAGATGGGTCAGTTTCACATCGCTGTCAATATTGAGTTTTTCGAAAATACGGTAACGGTAGGTATTTACAGTCTTAACGCTCACAAAAAGTTTATCCGCAATTTCCTGCGCACTAATGCAGTTGACGACCATCATTGCGACTTGCATTTCGCGTTCAGAAAGGGAGTCAAATGGTGATTGCTGTGTGTCAGATAAATAAGAACTGGCTAATTGCTCAGCAATATCTGCACTGAAATATTTGCCGCCCTGCATGACTTTATTAATAGCACGAACCATCTCGGTCACAGGTGCACCTTTAGTGATATAGCCTTTGGCGCCTGCTTTGAGCAACAGCGAAGGATAAGGTTCCTCAGCAAGACCACTGACAGCCACAACTTTAGTATCAGGAGCTGTTTGTAGCAGTCGACGCGTAGTTTCAACCCCACCAATACCTGGCATATTTACATCCAGGAGTACCACATTCGGATGATGCTGACGCACCAGAGTAATCGCTTCTTCACCAGATTCAGCTTGTCCAATAACCTGAACATCAGTGTGGTCTTCAAGCATTCTACAGATGCCAGTACGCACCAATTCATGGTCATCTACAACTAAAACTGTGATCACGTATACTCTCCCTCGGATGAAAAATCATTTTTTTTGTTACACAACGCAAAATAAGCTTGCAATGAAACTACAAAATTAGCAATCCTACAGACATGTCATATTGAACTGTATCGCGCAGTGTAGAGATCAATAATTGTTCTGCATTGTGGTAAATGTAATGTAAGCCATATCAGAGGTAATACGCAAATCAATCTTACCTCGTAAGTTGGGTGAAGGAATAGTGAAGAAAACACATAAGTCTTTGATGCATGTACTGGGTCTGTCGATGGCAGTCAGCATGAGTACGACGACGAGTTTTGCTGAAATTATCATGAATTCGTCAGCAGCGGCCCCTCAGTCTAGCCTGAGCTGGTCTTCTGAACAGGCCAACCAGTTCTTGAGTGATGGAGCGGATGCCGACGATGAGCCTTCTCCGCTTGGTTCAACGACGGTAACGACCACTATTCGTAGTTCTAGTCAGGCGGTACAAGAACCTGCCAAAACCGTACAGATTCTGGATACCAAGACCTATGGCACACAGCCATCTGTCAATGCACGTTCAGCATTGGTCATGGACGCGCAGACCGGTGAAGTGCTGTATAGCAAGAACAGTAATACAGCAGTGCCGATTGCTTCGATTACCAAGCTGATGACCTCTATAGTGATCTCTGATGCACGTTTAAATATGAATGAAAAAATCACACTACAACAGGGTGATTTTTCATGTTCAGGTTGTAAGAGTTCAAGCTCGACGCTACGTGTCGGAGACACGATGAATCGTGCTGAAGCCTTATTATTTGCATTGATGAAATCCGAAAACCCGGCTGCAGCAGCGTTGGCACGTACCTATCCTGGTGGCCGTAGTGCTTTTATTTCTGCCATGAACAGCAAAGCCAAAGCATTGGGCATGAATTCAAGTAAATTTCTGGAATCTACCGGATTGCATCCGGGTAATAAGTCATCTGCTCGTGACTTAGGCATTCTGGTGAATACCGCTTCGCAATACGGCTTGATCCGTCAGTTCTCAACTACAGCAAGTTATGACTTTAACTTGGGTTACCGTGTATTGAAATCGAATAACACCAATGCGCTGGTACGCAATGGTGGCTGGAATATCAATATTTCTAAAACCGGTTTCATCAATGAAGCTGGACGTTGTGTGGTGATGCATACCACATTGAATAACCGTCCAGTAGTCGTAGTATTGCTTGGAGCGGATTCATCTGCTGCACGTACTAATGATGCAACCCGTCTTATGACTTGGGTTTCTAGCTTACCGAAACAGCGTGTTTAAGCTTTTATAAAATACTCTAGTCATAAAAAAAAAGCCCTGCAGATGCAGGGCTTTTTGATTCTGTCTCTTACATATTAGACAGAATAGAATCGCGTACTTGTTCTAAAGTTGCATCGATTGACAGCATTACTGCATCAGAACATTGCTTGATTGCAGTGTCAGGGTCTTTCAAACCGTTACCTGTAACAGTACATACAATCACAGAACCTTCAGCAATTTTACCTGCTTTAATGTCACGGATTGCACCACCAACAGACGCCGCAGAAGCAGGTTCTACAAACACACCTTCATACATAGAAAGTAGACGTTGTGCTTCTAAGATTTCAGCATCAGTTAGTTCATCAAACCAACCATTTGAATCACGAACAACGGCTTTGGCATGGTTCCAGCTTTGTGGGTTACCAATACGGATTGCAGTTGCAACTGTTTCAGGGTTTTCAACCGGTGCGCCACGTAAGAATGGTGCTGCGCCAGATGCCTGGTAACCTGCCATGATTGGCAAGCCAGCAGGTTTTGGACCAGTGAAGGCATCAGTTGCAGGGTCATAAACCACTTGCTCGAATTCTTCTTTTGACTGGTTAGCTACTGCTTCGGTATAACCCATCCAGTGTGCAGTAATATTACCTGCGTTACCTACAGGTAGGCAGTGGTAGTCAGGAGCGCGACCAAGTTCATCCACGATTTCGTAAGCAATCGTTTTTTGACCTTGTAAACGGTACGGGTTGATTGAGTTTACAATCGTTACCGGTGCTTTATCAGCGATTTCTTTCACTAGGCGCATACCGTCGTCAAAGTTACCGCGGATTTGCATGGTGATCGCACCATACATCATTGCTTGCGCCATTTTACCCATGGCAATTTTGCCTTCAGGGATTAAAACGAACGCTTTCATACCTGCACGCGCAGCATATGCAGCAGCGGCAGCAGAAGTGTTACCTGTAGATGCACAGATAATCGCTTTAGAGCCTTCTTCCGCTGCTTTTGTTACTGCCATGGTCATACCACGGTCTTTAAATGAACCAGTCGGGTTTAAGCCCTCGTACTTCACATAAATTTCAACATTTTTGCCAATAATGCGCGGAATATTCGCAAGCTTAATCAGTGGTGTATTACCTTCGCCTAGAGAAACAGCAGGGGTAGTTGCAGACACTGGTAAGCGGTCGCGATAGCGGTCAACTAAACCAGTATAACGATTGGCATTCGACATGATGATGTTCCAATTGTGTGTAGAGCTTGGTGAGGAGAGTAAACCCCTCAACCCGATTAATTATCAAGCGATTCTAAACGAATTCGCACAATTTCGCCATGAATGACAGGAAGAGCTTGAATTTGCTTTAACGCTTCATCCATTTTCGCTTCCTTGACTGGATCAGTCAGGATCACGATAGGAATAAGGTCTTTTAAGCGAGACTGCTGCATGATGGCATCAATACTGATTCCGGCACGGCTTAAAATCGTGGTCACTTCTGCAAGAACGCCGGTTTGATCTTCAGCGTTAATACGGATGTAGTAACCTGTGGTCATTTCTTCACGTGGCAGGATTGGCAAGTCACTTAAGCTTTCAAAAGCCAGTTGTGGAATGGTACCTGCACCATCTTCGGTATAAGAAATATCACGAACAATATCCACCACGTCAGCAACCACAGCAGACGCTGTAGGGCCAGCACCTGCACCTGCGCCATAGTACAGCGTAGGGCCAACTGCATTGGCTTGTACTAATACCGCATTTTTTACGCCGTTGACATTGGCAATCAGTTGCTCTTCAGGAATCAGGGTCGGGTGAACTCGAAGTTCAATCCCTGTTTCTGCACGACGAGCAATACCGAGGTGTTTAATGCGGAAACCTAAGTCTTCAGCATATTTTACATCTTGTGCGGTAATTTTGCTGATGCCTTCGGTGAAGACTTTGTCAAATTGCAGTGGAATACCAAATGCAATTGATGCAAGCAACGTCAGTTTATGTGCGGCATCAATACCTTCCACGTCAAAGGTTGGATCTGCTTCAGCATAACCCAGTTCTTGCGCTTCTTTCAGTACATCTTCAAAGGCACGGCCTTTATCACGCATTTCGGTCAGGATGAAGTTACCTGTACCGTTAATGATACCCGCCAGCCAATCAATTTTGTTGGCAGCCAAGCCTTCACGCATGACTTTAATAATTGGAATGCCGCCTGCCACCGCTGCCTCGTAAGCAATTTGCACAGCGTTGTCATCAGCAAGTTTAAACAGTTCATTACCGTGTTCAGCGAGCAAAGCTTTGTTCGCAGTTACCACCTGTTTACCATGCAGAATGGCTTCTTTAATGATTTCATAGGCAGGATGAATACCGCCCATCACTTCAACCACCACATCAACATCTGGCTGACGTACGATCTCGAGCAGGTCAGCGCTTTGCTTGATGCTGTCATCGAGTTCCAGATCAGGACGTGGACGGCGGGTACCCACATAAGTAATTTGAATTTCACGACCGGTGCGACGTTTAATCTCAGCAGCATTTTCTTTTAATAGTTTAAGGGCACCACCACCCACAGTACCAAGACCGAGGATTGCCAGACGAACTGGTTTCACGTCACACTCCAAATATAAACAGTTTTTTACGAGAGCCTAGATCATAGCTAAAAAAACGCGCCGACTCTAGGGCGATCTCAGAATATCTTCATGTATAACATAAAGTAAAATAACTCATTAAAATGAGTTATTTAAGACGGTCCAAAAGTTCAGCAGTCGACATATAACCGCCAAGGTAAACACCTTCTGAACTATAGACACCTGGTGTACCGTTCACACCGATATTCAGACCCATTTGATATTGATCTTTCACAGGATTTTTACAGGTTGCTGGCGTAATTGATCCACCGGCAATTGCGGTATCGAAGGCAGCATGACGGTCTGAATTACACCAGATTGCTTCCATGGCTGGCATATGCTGTTCACCACGTGGCCATGCGATGTAACGTACTTCAATGCCTTTGGCATTCATTTCGTCCATCTGTTCGTGGAATTTATGGCAGTATGGGCAGCTGACATCAGTAAATACGTAGATGACATGCTTGGCTTTGTTGCCTTTCGCCGGGTAAATCAACAGATCTTCGGCTTTCAGTGCCGCAAAGATTTTCTTGTTTACATCGGATTGCAGGGTTTCACTGACATTGTACAGCTGTTTGTCACCCAAACGGATCACATCACCCTGAATGATATATTTACCATCACTGGTCGCATAGACAGACGACATGCCTTCTAAACTCACCCAGAACAGATTTGGTACTTCAGTGGTTTTAACACCAGTGATTTTTGCCTTAATTCCGGCCTTCTTGAAATGACCTTCCAGAGTTGAGATCAGGCGTTGCTGAGCATTACGTTCTGATACGGTAGATGCTTCACCCGTCGCTGGTGCACTTGCAGTTAAAGTATCTGACTTTTTATCGTTTTGATTAGAGTTGGAGCAAGCAGTAAGACTAAAACCTGCAGCAAGCATACATGCGATAAACAGACTGGAGCGGGCAAATGTCATGGATAACCCTTTTTGTTCTTAGATAAAAATAGATGCCTAGCATAACAAAAAAATAGTTTGCAGGTTGAACTTCTCTGTACACGCTGTCGGTTCAGGCTTCAGGCCCGTGGATGATGCGACGCATGCAGCTGCTGCATACGGACTTGTGCGACATGGGTATAAATCTGGGTGGTCGACAGGTCACTATGACCCAGCAGCATCTGAACTACACGCAGGTCTGCACCATGATTCAACAGGTGGGTAGCAAAGGCATGACGCAAGGTATGGGGTGATAACTCTGCCTGGACACCGGCTTGTAATGCGTAACGCTTGATGGCATACCAGAAATTTTGCCGGCTCATAATCCCGCCATGCTGGGTCAGAAACAGATAGTCTGTTGCGGTTTTATACAGTTGTGGCCGCGCTTCATTCAGATATTTTTCGATCCATTCACAGGCGACCTGACCCATCGGTACTAATCGTTCTTTATTACCTTTACCCACAATACGCAAATAGCCCTGTTTTAGATTAATCAGTTCCAGTCGCAGGTTAAGTAATTCTGTCACACGTAACCCGCAGGCATACAGCACTTCCAGCATCGCCCGGTCACGTAAACCCAAGGCAGTATTGATATCCGGGGCATTAATCAGCGCTTCAACGTCGGCTTCGGAAAGGTCTTTGGGCAGGGCACGTCCCAGTTTTGGCGTCTTGTGTGCAGCAACCGGATTGTCATTTCTCAGTTTTTGCTCACGCAAGAATTTATAAAATGAGCGTAAGGCGGATAAACAGCGTGCAATTGAACGTGGACTTTTTTGCTGTTTGGTCAGCTCAATCAATACATCCGACACATCATCATGATTCCATTCTGGTAAAGCTTTATTTAGACAACTACTGCATTGAATTAAATCAGATAAATAAGCATTCCGCGTATGGGGACTCACTGTTTGCGCAATAAGATAGTCACGATAACCGTGTAGAAACTGGGCATTTTCTGGAATCTGGACAGGAGCAGGAATACGGGGCTTTTTATTCAACATGGGCGCAACGCTTAGCAGGCTAAAGCAATCATTTTGATGGACATTCTGCACTGTAGTGTAATTTAGGCGAGATGTCGATCTGCTGAGAAATAAAGCAAAATGAAATTAAACCTTATTTGGTAACTATTCTCATCTGTGTGTATACTGTACAAAAGTCTTAGGAATTTTCACGGTGCGTTTGTCGGATTTGAAAGTGAAGCAAACAGCCATCATTCGAAAGGTTAATCGAACTACTGATGGTGAGGGCGTTCAACACGATGTCGTGGCGAGTCGCCTGGAAACGTTGGGTTTTGTGCCTGGCACAGAAGTGCAGGTCATTACCAAAGGTATTTTTGGTGGGGATCCTATTTTAATTCAGGTTGGTTTTACCCGTTTTGCCCTGCGTAAGTCAGAGGCAGCCAAAATTGAAATTGAAGCTGGAGTATCGGCATGAGTGATGCCTTACGTATTGCCCTTGTCGGTAACCCTAACTGTGGTAAAACCTCCTTATTCAACCATTTAACAGGTACACGTCAAAAAGTCGGTAACTATGCCGGAGTGACCGTAGAGCGTAAAGTTGGTCATTTTACTTTGCCATCGGGCAAGGCTGTGCGTGTACTGGATTTACCGGGGACCTATAGCCTAGATGCGACCAGTCCGGATGAAGCGATTACCCGTGATGTCGTACAGGGTAAGATTGCAGATGAAGGGCAGCAGGATGCATTCCTGTGTGTGGTGGATGCAACGAACCTGAAACTGCATCTTGGTCTGGTTCTGGAAATGATCCAGCTCGGCCGTCCGGTATTACTTGTTCTGAACATGATGGATGAAGCACGTCGTCGTGGTATGCAGATCAATACTCAAAAGTTGTCAGAACGTTTGGGGGTGCCGGTAGTAGAAACCGTAGCCGTGCGCAGTTCAGGGGTTGAAAACCTGATGAATGCCCTGGATCAGGGGAAATATGCTGTTCCACAGACTGAAATGACCGGCTTAAGCGCAGACAGTCATCACCAAGTTGAAAGCATCTTAAAAGATGTGGTGAACTTTGTGGATCAGGAAGACAAGCGTACCGATTTCCTCGATAGAATTTTCCTGCATCCAGTACTCGGTCTGATTAGCCTGGCTGTGATGATGTTCGTGATATTTCAGGCGGTATTTGCCTGGGCGGCGCCATTCATGGATGGGATCGAAACCTTCTTTGGCTGGCTCGGTGAGGTCGTTGGTGACAACATTGCCCATCCTTTGCTGAATAGTCTGATTGTAGATGGGATTATTGCGGGTGCCGGCGGTGTGGTGGTGTTCCTGCCACAGATTCTGATCCTGTTTTTCTTTATCTTGGTATTGGAAGAATCCGGTTATCTGCCACGTGCTGCCTTCCTGCTGGATAAATTGATGTACAAAGCTGGTCTTTCTGGTCGTGCTTTCATTCCATTATTGTCCAGCTTTGCCTGTGCAATTCCGGGCATCATGGCGTCACGTACAATTAGTGATCCACGTGACCGTTTGACCACAATTTTTGTCGCACCCTTAATGACCTGTTCGGCTCGTCTACCGGTGTATGCATTGCTGATTGCCGCATTTATTCCATCACAGTCGGTCTGGGGCATTTTCAACCTGCAAGGTCTGGTGCTGTTTGGTCTCTATATGGCAGGCATTCTCAGTGCGCTAGGTGTGTCTTTTGTATTGAAGTTCTTTAGTAAAGACAAAGCCGGCCACATGTTATTGATGGAACTGCCAAGTTATCGTTTTCCAGATATCAAGAACGTATGGATTGGTCTGTTGGACCGCGGCAAGATCTTCTTAAAGCGTGTTGGTGGCATCATCTTCGCGTTGTCGATTCTGTTGTGGTTTCTGTGTACCTTCCCGCAACCGCCTGAAGGGGCTACGTTGCCAGATATTGATTATTCCTTTGCCGGGATGGTGGGTCATTTTATCCAGCCGATCTTTGCACCATTGGGCTTTAACTGGCAGATTTGTATTGCCCTGATTCCGGCAATGGCGGCACGTGAAGTGG
The DNA here is from genome assembly GCF_022700675.1 of Acinetobacter sp. ASP199. Lineage (NCBI taxonomy): Bacteria > Pseudomonadati > Pseudomonadota > Gammaproteobacteria > Moraxellales > Moraxellaceae > Acinetobacter > Acinetobacter sp. ASP199. Next base: position 2,821,191 of record NZ_CP062182.1, on the reverse strand, counting down.
TCGTCGCTGCACTGGGTACAGTCTATGCATTGTCAGCAGTTGATGAAGACGCGATGTCTGAAGGGTTGGCTGCTTTGATTAGTGGTGGCGGTGACTTGGGCTGGACACTGGCAACCGGTTTATCGTTACTGGTCTGGTTCATCTATGCACCGCACTGTCTGGCAACTTTGGCTACGGTAAAGCGTGAAACAGGTTCATGGAAAACTGTGGGCTTTATGACCGTTTATCTGTTTGGTCTGGCATACATCATGTCATTCCTGACTTATCAGATTGCTTCATACTATTTCGGTTAATACTGACTGAAACAGGAGAGTGAAGGAGAGATTGAGATGATTGAAATTCTGATTGTGACAGCACTGGTGCTTTGGAGCACAGTGGTGGTATTTAAGAAGGTATTTCCGAATACTTCACGCTCGGTCTTCCTGAAGCTATCCAATGCTTGTGAAGCCCAAGGTTGGCATAAGCTGGCGAAATGGCTGAAACCTGCCATGGCGAGTGGTTGTGGAGGCAATTGTGCCTGTCCGGCAGCTGAGCAGCCAGCAGAGAAAAAGCCTGCTCAACAAGCAGTGAAGTGGAAATAATTTTCCAGCAAACTTAAAAGTGGAAAAGCCATCATTCTTATGATGGCTTTTTTATGCAATATACAAAAAAATCTGCAGAAAGATGAAACAGAAAAAGCATTCAAAACGGCAAAGTGCTAACATTTCAAAAGTTTCAAATTAGACTAGAACATGAGGCAAAAATGTTAATACAACGTGGTGGACTTAAGGTCGTTGCAGGACTTGGAATTTCAGGTGTTGCAGCAGTCAATTTCTTACATGACAAGGGCTACCGCGTTGCAGTAACAGACTCCAGGGCAAATCCACCGGGACATGACCAGATTCCTGCTGAAGTACAAACCAGCTTTGGCAAATTTGATCAGGAATTATTGCTCTCAGCAGAAGAAATCATCATCAGCCCGGGGCTTGATCCGAAACTTCCTGAAATTCAGGCAGCAATTGCTAAAGGCATTCCGGTGGTGAGTGAAATCCAGATTCTGCGCCGTTCTACGGATAAGCCAATTGTTGCCATTACCGGTTCAAATGCCAAAAGTACAGTCACAACTTTAATTGGTCTGATGGCTGCGGATGCGGGTAAAAAAGTCGCAGTCGGCGGTAACCTTGGCCGTCCTGCGCTCGATCTGACGAAAGATGATCCTGAACTTTATATTTTAGAGCTTTCAAGCTTCCAGCTGGAAACCACGTCGAATCTGAATGCTGAAGTGGCAGTGGTGCTGAATATGAGTGAAGACCATCTGGATCGTCATGGTGACATGATGGGCTACCACACAGCAAAACACCGTATTTTCCAGGGCGTGAAAAAAGTGGTGTATAACCGTGATGATTCCCTGACTCGTCCACTGGTTCCGGATGTAACGCCAATGCAGAGCTTTGGTCTGAATGCTCCGGACATGAATCAGTTTGGTGTTTTAAAAGAGACTGATGGCACGATTTGGTTAGCACGTGGACGCGAACGTTTATTGAAAAGTTCTGAAATGTATATTCAAGGCACACATAATGTCGCGAATGCTTTGGCGTGTTTGGCTTTGGGTGAAGCGATTGGCTTGCCAATAGACAGCATGCTGGAAACACTCAAAACCTTCAAAGGGCTGGAGCATCGTTGTGAATTCGTTAAAGAAGTCAATGGCGTGCGCTATTACAACGACTCGAAAGGTACCAACATCGGCGCGACGCTGGCAGCTTTAGATGGTCTGGGCGCGGCGATCGAAGCACAAGGTGGGAAAGTTGCAATCATTCTCGGTGGCGAGGGCAAAGGTCAGGACTTCACTGCTTTACGTAACTCATTGTCTAAATACGCGAAGGTAGCAGTGTTGATTGGTGTAGATCGTCCAATCATTGAAGCAGCAATTGAAGGCACTACGACACTGGTGCATGCGGAAAGCCTGCAGGAGGCGGTAGAAATCTGTCAGGGGAATACCCAGCCACATGATGTCGTGTTATTGTCTCCGGCATGTGCAAGTTTTGATATGTTCTCAGGCTATCCTGAGCGTGGTCGTCAGTTCGTTGCGTACGTCAACGCACTTAATTAAGAATAACAAGGATTGGTGATATGGCTGAGTTTGCTCAGACTGCGATCAATAAAATTACTCAAATCTATGAGCAGTGGCTACCCAAGTTACCCGCTGAAGTTAATCCACGTAATGTGCTGATTTTCTGTGTACTGGCTTTGCTCTGTATTGGTTCGATTATGGTGGCATCAGCCTCGATGCCTTATGCAGAACGAATAAATGGCAACGCCTTTCACTATATTACCCGACATGCCATCTCGATCGTGGCTGGGGCAGTAGTGGCCTATACTACCTATAAGATTCCCTTAAATCGCTGGTTTAATAGTACCTTCTTTTTATGGTTTGTAACTATCCTGTTGCTATTGGCCGTATTGCTGGTGGGTACTGAAGTGAATGGTTCCAAGCGCTGGATTCGTCTTGCTGGCTTTACCTTGCAGGCTTCGGAAGTGGCGAAGGTGATGATGGCAATCTTTACTGCGGACTATGTGGTACGTCGTGCTGAAGAAGTGCGGAACAAGCTGTCCGGTTTGGGACGTTTAAGTATCATCATGGGGGCAACCATCCTGTTGGTGATGCTGGAGCCGGACTTGGGTGCTACTGTCGTGATTACCTTAACCATGCTTGGAGTATTCTTCCTGGCAGGTGCACCGTGGAACCAGTTTGGTCTGGCCTTCGGCGTCATTATTGGTGCTCTGATCGCTGCAATTGCTTTTGAGCCATATCGTCTACAGCGTTTTCTATCTTTCTCTAATCCTTGGGAAGATCCGCTGGGTACCGGTTATCAGCTATCCAATGCGCTCATGGCTTTTGGTCGCGGAGAATGGGCGGGTGTCGGTCTGGGACACAGTATCCAGAAAATGTCTTATCTACCTGAAGCACATACCGACTTTATGTTAGCAATTCTGGGCGAGGAATTCGGTTTTCTGGGAATTGCAACCGTTCTGATTCTGTCTTTCAGCATGATTGTCTGCTGTATTCGCATAGGTCATCGTGCCCTGAAAAACCACTACTTGCGTGCTGGTTATCTGGCATATGGCATCAGTATCATTTTCCTGTTGCAGGTCTTGGTGAATGCAGGTATGAATATGGGCATGCTGCCAACCAAGGGTTTGACCCTGCCATTTATTAGTTATGGTGGTTCTTCGCTGATTATGTGCGCCATGATGATCAGCCTGATTCTCAAGATTGATGCCACGACACGTGAAAGCAATCCAAGCCGTGAGGAATCAAGCTTCTAGATTGGACTGACGGTTCGGGTCAGGCTGGGCATGGTCGAGTACTGTGCTTGGCATGACCGTACCGCAGTGATTACAGCGCACAAAAGCATCCTTGGCTTTCGACAGGGGAATCAAGGGAATAAAGAATAAGGAAAAATAATTACGCTGCTGTCTGAGTTCATAACCGGCTCGGGTTCGGCATACTGGACATAAGAACTGACTTTTCTCAATGACTTTGGTTTTCGGGCCAATTCCAAAAATAAAAAACATAAACTGACTTCCACCTGAATTTTTCTTTAGCTTAAGCCAAAATCCGGTTCTATAAATAGTAGCCTTGTAGCTCAGTTGTGTGTGGAATCCGTTCGATATTCCATTGCGCTACAGCCTGTTTCAGCATTCTTTCTGGTGTATCCAGTTCAACTTCAGCTTGATGTAGGGCTCGGATTGCCTGTTTCAACAACTGAGGTGCTTGAGTCAGATCGAGCGCTTGAGCCAGGTTCTGTTTAGATAATTTCTGCCCCTGATCATTCATTGCGAGTGGCAGGTGCATATACTGCAAGCGAGGATAGCCAAGAAGCTGCCCCAGATAAATCTGCCGTTCAGTATTATCCAGCAGGTCCGCGCCGCGCACCACATGGGTCATGCCTTGCAGATAATCATCCACCACCACAGCCAGCTGATAGTTGATGATGCCATCACGGCGTTTCAGGACAAAATCCCCAAGATCATGCTTCAGGTTAGAACAGTGATGACCTTGCAGCGGATCATCAAAACAGATTTCAACATCTTCAACTTTTAAGCGAATCGCCTGATGTTCAAAATCTAAGCCTAAATCACGGCAGGTATCTTGATAGATATGATTGGAACCCAGCATCTTGCGCGTGCATTGGCAGGCATAAACCAGACCTTGCTGACGCAGCTGTTCAATCACAGCCTCATAAATATCTAGGCGGTCTTTCTGGAAAATGATCTCGGCATCAGGATCGAAGCCAAAAGTATCCATGGCACGAAGAATGTGATCTTCACTGCCGGGATAAATGCGGGGAATGTCAGTATCTTCAATACGGACCAGCCATTGGCCCTGATGGGCGCGGGCATCGCAGTAGCTGGCGACTGCAGTAATGAGGGAACCAAAATGCAAAGGGCCGGTTGGCGATGGCGCGAACCGGCCTGAGTAGCGAGTCAGCGAAACATCGTTTCGCCGCTGCGCAAGAGCCGAGCTATGCTCGGCTGAGGAATTCTCAACGGACATGATTAACCGTTATTTTGCTTCTCTTTGATTTCAGCAAGTGTTTTACAGTCAATACACAAGGTCGCAGTTGGACGAGCTTCCAGACGACGCAGACCAATTTCAATACCACAAGTTTCACAGAAACCGTAGTCATCATTCTTGATTGCTTCGATAGACTGTTCGATTTTGCGGATCAGTTTACGTTCGCGGTCACGGGTACGTAGTTCAATCGCAAATTCTTCTTCTTGTGTTGCACGGTCGTTTACATCTGGAAGTGCCGTATTTTCGTCTTGCATGGTATTGAGTGTACGGTCAACTTCAGTCATCAGCTCAGCTTTCCAAGCCAGCAGAATCTGGCGGAAGTGTTCAAGCTGACCCTCAGACATGTATTCTTCATTTTTTTTAGGTTGATAAGGTTCAATACCAAATAAGCTAGCAGTAGAACCACCTTCAGTCGTTTTTGGCTTAGATTTGCGCACACGTTTTGTAGCTTTTTCATCTACCACATCAGTTTGTTCATCTAAGACTTGATTTTGGTTGTCATTCGCCATTTAGGGCATTCCTCATCATATGCGTAGGTAACTACGCAAAAAATATGGTGATATGCAAATTTTTATCCACCCTGAAGAAGGATTATCCTCCTATGGGGGTCGTCATCATATAGACTTTTTATGCGTTTTGATAGTCTTTGATGGCGGGATTGTAGATATCACGTTTCCTTTAAGAGCAATAAAGTAAAGCAAAAAAAACAAATTGAAAAGTTAATAACCTGAAATTTCAGTATTAATTTTAGGTTGGTTTAAAGCCACCCTCTGAATGCAGGTTTCATACTCCCCATTGTCTTTTAATTGTAATACGCGATAGCCGGGCTGTGCCTGGTCTAGGGCAAAATTTTCGCTCAAGGGTTTGAACTGTACACTGGTTGAAGGGGTAGACAGATAGCGTACGCCTTGCCATTCATTTTCAGAATCCTGATGCACATGGCCAAACAGCACCATCTTGACATTGCTGTGTCGTGCAATCACATCTTTTAATGCTTCGGAATTTTTCAGCCGATGCTGGTCAATCCAGTGTGACTGCATCGCAAAAGGATGATGATGGCAGGCCACGATCACATGCTGATTGCTATGTTCAAGCAATAATTGTTCCAGTTGTTGCAGCTGTTTCTGTTCTACCCAGCCATCGACCCGACCTTTTACAGCACTGTTAAGCAGGATTAACGTCCAGCAACCAAAGCTAATCGCATGCGCTTCATCACTATTCTTATAGAAAGGGAAAATGGCGAGATTATCATCATGATTACCCGGAATCTGATAATGCGGCACATTCCAGTCCTGCATAAATTGCAGATAACGTTGATAGGTAGACTCAGCTGCAACCTGGGCCAGATCTCCGGTATGTACCACAGCATCAATATGCGGAAAACGCTGTTGAATATCGTGCACGACATCTAAAAAGCTCTGCTCCGGATTCATGCGGGCGAATTCAAGCTCAGGCTGATCCATCAGATGTGTGTCTGAAATCTGGATAAGCGTCCAGACTTTTTCAGCTACAGAAGTAGAGGTCGGTGTCATCTGGTCTACTCCTTTGGATAGGCTGTTGAGATGTGCTGCTGTAACCACTGCAGCGCCATAATAACGGGCGCATTTTTAAGGCGGTTATAGCGGAATAGCTCTGGAAGATGGGTATAATCAAAAATATGCAGCTGGATATTTTCACCTTCATCCGGCATGCCATGTACACCGCCATGTTCAGGCAATTCTGCCTGAGCCACATACAGGTGGAACAGTTCGGAGCAGGCACCCGCTGAAGGATAGAAACTATATAGATGTTGCAGTTCCTGAATTTCACAACCAGATTCTTCTAGTGCTTCGCGACGAATGCAGTGCTCTGGAGACTCATCGCCATCTAAAACCCCAGCGATGATTTCCAGCTGCCAAGGTGAATCGTTGTCATCCAGTGCGCCAATACGGAACTGTTCGATCAGGGCAAATTTTTGTTGTTGATCATTATAAATCAGCACCCCAGCTGTAGGACGGCGTGCAATCAGTTCACGCTGAATCGGAGGAATATAGTCATTGCTATCAAATAAACGATGGCTCAGCTGTACCTTTTCGACTTTCACGAATCCTTGATACAGATATTCGCGCTGTTGCAGGTCGACATCATTATAGTTATAGGACGCTTGCTGAATAATCTTCATAAATCAGAAAAGGATGAAAACATTTGTTTCATCCTATCTGAGTTTTTGCCAAAAACAACTGATTTTCAGCGGGAATTAGACTTTATGATATAAATTTCGACCACTTTCAATGAAGCTGGTTTTCATGCTGTTAAGACCTGCTTCAACCTCTGGATCGAGCTCTGCTGTCTGCTGTGCATTTTTCTGATTATTTGCATAATCCCGCACATTCTGGGTGATCTTCATCGAGCAGAATTTCGGACCGCACATGGAGCAGAAGTGTGCCGATTTATGGGCCTCTTTCGGCATGGTCTCATCATGCATGCTGCGCGCAGTATCCGGGTCCAGACTCAGGTTAAACTGGTCTTCCCAGCGGAATTCAAAACGGGCTTTGGACAGGGCATTGTCACGTGCCTGTGCACCCGGATGGCCTTTAGCGAGATCTGCTGCATGTGCGGCAATCTTGTAGGTGATGATACCGTCTTTAACATCCTTTTTATTTGGCAGACCCAGATGTTCTTTTGGCGTCACATAACACAGCATCGCGGTGCCATACCAGCCAATCATCGCTGCACCAATCGCTGAAGTAATATGGTCGTATCCCGGAGCGATATCGGTAGTCAGTGGTCCCAAGGTATAGAAAGGCGCTTCTTTGCAGACTTCCAGTTGCAGATCCATATTTTCCTTGACCATATGCATTGGCACATGGCCCGGACCTTCAATCATCACCTGCACATCATGTTCCCAGGCACGATGCGTGAGTTCGCCTAGGGTACGCAGTTCAGAGAATTGTGCTTCGTCATTGGCATCCTGAATACAGCCTGGACGCAAACCATCACCCAGACTGAACGATACGTCATAGGCTTTCATGATTTCGCAAATTTCATCGAAATGGGTATACAGGAAGTTTTCCTGATGATGCGCCAGACACCATTGCGCCATGATCGAACCACCACGTGATACGATCCCGGTCAGACGATTGGCAGTCAGTGGAACATAACGTAATAGCACGCCGGCATGGATCGTGAAGTAATCCACGCCCTGTTCTGCCTGTTCAATCAGGGTATCTTTAAAGATTTCCCAGGTCAGGTCTTCGGCAACACCATTCACTTTTTCCAGCGCTTGATAAATTGGTACAGTACCGATTGGCACAGGAGAATTTCGGATAATCCATTCACGAGTTTCATGAATGTTCTGACCCGTCGACAAGTCCATAATGGTGTCAGCACCCCAGCGGGTTGCCCAGGTCATTTTTGAGACTTCTTCTTCAATCGATGAACCGAGTGCTGAGTTACCGATGTTGGCATTAATCTTCACCAGGAAATTCCGGCCTATGATCATCGGCTCACATTCCGGATGGTTAATATTGGCTGGAATGATGGCACGGCCGGCAGCCACTTCCTGACGCACGAATTCTGGTGTGATTTCAGTCAGGTTTTTGGCACCGAAGTTCTGTCCGGCATGCTGGCGCATATCCACACCTTCACGCTGACGCAGGTTTTCACGAATAGCAATGTATTCCATTTCTGGCGTAATGATGCCTTGCTTGGCATAGTGCATCTGGCTGACATTGTGACCACGTTTGGCACGACGGGGTTTTTGGATATGGGCAAAGCGGATGTTGGCGGTACGGATGTCGCGTAGGCGCTGGCGACCGAATTCGGAACTTAAGTCTTCCAGTATTTCGCTATCAGCACGCTGTTCAATCCAGCTTTCGCGTACATGCGGCAGACCTTTATTCAGGTCGATCTTAATTTCAGGATCGGTATAAGCACCAGACGTATCGTAAACCATCAGAGGCAGATTTTTTTCACCACCCAAACCTGTTGGTGTATCTGTGAGTAAGATTTCACGCATCGGCACCTGAATATCAGGGCGAGAACCTTGAATATAGACTTTACGAGAAGCCGGTAAAATACGGGTGAGATCTCGGGCTTCCTGCTCGTGATGAGCGTCGGAAGAAATAGAGCTGGAGAGATTCGTTAATTGGTTCATGCTCATGATCCTTAGAATGACATCAACGAATCAAGCACGACCAAAAACGCGGGCGGATCTATCTTATAGATAGAAAGAGGGCTTTAAGTTTTTAGAGGCTTGATTCCTACGCAGGTCTTAACCTGATCAGGTTCAACGGTACTCACCATCAAATTGCACTCTAAAAGGCTATTTTGGTGATCTCAGCGAGTGATTACTCGCGCTCCGTCAAGCTAAGGCGATCATATAATAGTTAGGGGGTGAAAAGTAGACGTGATCCACTACTTTCTAGCAGAAAAATGCAATAAATATTTCAGGCAGACAAGACAGTTATAAACAGATGGCATCCCTGAAACAGTCTTTTTTATAGTCTTTGTCTGGCATCTGAATGTCCGCATAATGCGCAATCTGTTCCCAAGCTGAATGCTTCTGATATTCGCTGTTCAGCACCTGTCTGCGCTGCTCCTCATCCATATCCAGAAACTGTAGAAAGCGCTGTGCCTTGGAGGTGATGCCACCTTCATTTCCTTTAGACAGGCCAATTATGGTTTCCAGATGACTATGATCCACGGCATAACGATCCCGGTAATCATGGGAAATCGGGGCACTATTTATGCCATGAAACAGGAAGTAGGTATATTGCTGTAGCAGATATTCAGCATCCTTTTGGTAAGGGCTTTGCGGAAAACGCTTGAGGTAAGCTTCCCAGTCCAGAATGCGCGCAGCAATTTCAGCAGGCTCAATCATTAAGCGTTGTTGCGTGAATATTGGTCCAAGATTCTGCTGAGACAGGGTTTCAATAAAAGCGCGTTCCGCTGCGGGAAGATAAGGTGCAAAGATACGAGCCAGATATTCAGGACTACGACGATACGTCAGTTGCTGTTGCCCTTGTTCTACGACTTCGACATACGCTTGTCCCTTATGTTTAAGCAGGTACTGGTCACGTGCCGTCAGTTCAACAAAATGACTTTGCTGAATGGTGGGGTGTTGCGCCATTTCCAGTGCATATTGTTCAAATGCACGTTGCTGGGTCGGTGTTCTTTCAACCTTCAGGAAACGGTTATACATGGCATTGGAATGAAGCATCAGATTTTTTTGCTGTTGATAATCTAACAGTGGTAGACAAACTTTAAGATTCTGATTGATCTGCTCAAGCGCAAAAGTCGTACGCTGGTCATCAATTTCAGCCATCTGTTTTTCGATATTCTGGCACATCAGGCTGAAATCCTGAGGTGCAGTGTTTTTCTTGGCGCTGGTTTCAGCAGCCTCAATTTTGAGCTGCGGCTGTTTGGGCTGCTGACAGGCAAGCATCAGCAACAGCAATAGGGCAAGGCAGCTGGCAACTAAAATTGAGGAAAAACGTGTAGACACTATGACTCGATGCTCTGATCTAAATAATGAATAACAGCTAGGAATGAGCTTATTGTATACATCTCGTGCCAATAGACTGTTTAGTATTGTGAAGCTGTTTGTTAAGCTGTTGTCATCGATTCAAAAATGTGAATCAATATAGGATAAATTCACTAATCTGAATTAAAAAAATTAATAAAAATCATACGTAAGTTCAGGAATATACAAGTAATATTTGTATCACTTTAAGATTCAAGCATTTGGCTATATTTTGTTATGTATGACGATGCAGCAGTTAGGGATTCACATTATAAATGAAGATAAAATTCATCCTTAGTGCCAGCCTATTGTGTTCAAGTTCTGCCGTATGGGCACTGGACTTGGTTGAGGCTTATGAACGTGCCAAACAGAATGATCCGAACTGGCAGGCCAATGTGCTGCAATATGAAGCCGACCAGCTGAATCTTGGCATTGCCAGCGGCAATTTACTTCCAACTGTAAGCCTGTCGGGAAATGTCACGCGTAAAAACCAGTCGACTGATAATTCTGGAACACAAGGCTTGCCTGCGGAATTTGGGGAATTACAGGGTTCGAGTACGACCACCCGACAGATTGCTTTGACTGCCCGCCAACCTCTATTTCGCTGGGATGCCTGGCAGGGCTATAAGCAGGTCAAAACCTCAGTAGAATTGAGTGAAGTCAATTTACGCTTGCAGAAACAACAGCATATTCTGCAGGTGGCAGAAGCTTATTTTAATGTATTGCGTCAGCAATCCCTGACCGGTGCCTATCTGCAGGAAGAACAGGCACTGGCTGAACAGTTGCGCATGATGAATGCCAAACTCAAAGAAGGTCTGGTTGCACGCAGTGATGTCAGCGAAGCCAATGCCCAATACCAGAGTGCACAGGCCAACCGAATCGCCACACAAGTCCAGCTAGTATTGGCACAGGAACAACTGGCGCAGCTAATTGGTCCTTATCAGGATAATCTGGCAGTACTACGCAATGATTTCCAGTTCCAGAAACCATTGCCCGCTAATATCCAGTCCTGGACCGAACTGGCGCAAAGCCAGAACCTGGAGATTCTACAGGCCCGTCTGCAAAAACGTTATTCCGAAGATGCCAAACGTGTCGAAGAAGCGGCGCGCTATCCGCAAGTTGAGGCAGTGGCAACCTATGGTTATCTGAAACAGACACCAGAAACTGTTTTATCTTCCAATGGAGACTTTGATCAGGTCGGGGTGGAGGTGAACTGGAATCTGTTTAGCGGTGGCCGTACCAGCAAGAATATTCAAAAGGCAGGAGTACTAGTGCAGCGTAGCGATGCCCAGCTGGATGCTGCGATGCGTAAAGCCAATACTGATGTAAAACAGTCCTATCTGCAGGTAGAAACAGATGAAGCCAAGCTGAATGCCCGTAAGGCGGCAATGGAATCAGCAGAAATTGTTTCTCAAGCATCTCGGGCACAATATCAGGAAGGCCTTAAGGCCATGGTGGATGTGCTGTTAGCACAGCGTAATGCCTTTTCTGCTAAAACTGATTATCTGAATGCCAAATATGATTATTTGATTCATGTTCTACAGTTGCAGGCTTCAGTCGGGCAACTCAATGAACAGCAACTGGCTGAGATGAATGCCTGGCTGGTGGAATATAACTAAAATCAAGCAGGCTCTATTGGATAGATGGTTATTAAACTGTGAGTTTTCATAATGGGCTGAATTCTTTTCCCATCTGGAAGTAATTAAGCAATGAGTAAAGCATTCATTCACAAAAATCGTATTTCTGATTTTGAAGTATATGATCCCGACTGTTTTCTATGCCGTAGGGATATAGCATAGAAAAACAGAGCAGTTTTACTACTTTTGATGCTTCAAAAGTAGTTTATTTCAGAACTATGAGGGGCTGATTTAAAGGTATTTATAGCTATGATAATAGTTAATTTCTTCTGATAATAACTGCTTAACTATGCGTTTCCTCTTCTGCATCTTCCTCAAAAGTCTTGGCAATCTTTTCAATATTAAGGCTCTTCGCCATCGCATCAAAGCTTTCCTTATACACGCCGTCCTGATGATAAAGCTGATCATGCTCGCCATGTTCAGCTATCGCCCCTTCTTTCATCACGTAGGTGTAATCCGCATCAATAATCTGTGACAGGCTATGCGAGATAATAATTACGGTACGACCTTGCTTGATCTGATCCAGACTCTGCTTGATCTGTTCAGCAGCGATGGCATCCAGGCTGGCAGTTGGTTCATCCAGAAAAATAATCGGCGGATTTTTCAGGAACATGCGTGCCAAGGCAATGCGCTGCTGCTGACCTCCAGAAAGCTGCAAAGCATCGGAATCATAACCATTTGGCAACTGTAAGATCTGTTCATGAATCGAGGCCTTCTGCGCAGCTTCAATGACCTCTTCCATACTTGCCGTGGTCTTGCCATAACGGATATTGTCAAAAATTGTGCCCTGGAAGATATGATTTTTCTGTAGAACCAAGCCAATATGATCACGTAAATATTCGGTCTCATATTCCTGCAGATCGATACCATCCAAGGTGATCTTGCCTTGCTGCGGTTCATAAAATTTGTCCAGCAAGCTAATCAACGTAGATTTACCTGCACCAGATAAACCGACCAGGGCAGTGATTTTGTTGGGGCGGATTTCCATACTGATGTCTTTCAGCGCATGGTGCCCATTTGGATAATAGAAGTCGACATGGCTCAGCTCAAATTTGCCCTGAACTGGTGGCTTCTGCTGTCCACTGGATTCAATTTCATGATCTGCTTCCAGAATATTAAAGAAACTTTCGGAATAGATCATGGCATCATTGACTTCATCATAAATCCGGTGCAGAGAACGGATCGGTGCCGAGACATTATTAAACAGCAGCACATGATACATGATCATGCCGATGCTCATCTGTCCAGCAAGCACGAAATAAGCGGTCAGGATAATAATGAGGACAATACCAATCTGCTCAATAAAGGTTTTCAGCCCATCAAACAGAAAACTGGTTTGACGGGTTTTCATCTGGTTATCAGTCAACTCTCGCTGTAAACTAAGCTGCTTTTCAGATTCAATAGACTCACGGTTAAAGGACTTGATCACCGTAATCGAATTGATGATCCCTAAAATTCCTTGGCTCTTTTTTTCACGGCCATCACGCAGATTTCTCCGCCAGCCTCCAAGTTTCTGTGCCTGTTTATAGGTCAGCCAGAAATAGATCGGTACGATTGCCGTGGCGACCATGCCTACATAAATATTGGCATAGTACATCAGGCCTAAAGCTACAATCGCGCTGGTAAACAGAGGCAGAATATCAATAAAGAAGATTTGCACTAGACGTGTCAGCGAGCCAATGCCTCGGTCAATACGAGTCTGTAATTTGCCGGCCTGATTATTGTCCTGATTAAAAAAAGCCAATCGGTAGGTCAGAAACTTTTCAATAATGCCTTGCGCCAGATCCTGAGACACAAAAATTCGTAACTTTTCTCCATAGAATTTTTGCCCAAACTGCACAAAAGCATTAATCACTTCTTTCGTCAGCAAGATGATGGAAATCGTGATCAGGATATGCCAGCCCTCACTCAGTCCTTCACCTGCTTCAAGCAGGTTATTGATACTGTCGACTGCATATTGCAAAGTGATCGCGTTGACCTGAGCGGTAAAGGAACCGATCAGGGTCAGTATCAGGGTTGCAATCACCAGCAGCCGGTAAGGACGGACAAAGGGACGCAGCTTGTGAAAGAGTTGCCAAAGATCCATACAGCATTATTTTTATTGTGAAAGTTAAAACAAGTCTATGCCTCTAAAAGAGGATTCACAAGGAACTGATTTGTATTGATTTGTGCAATTTTAGTTGTATGCAGATATTGAAGCTGACAGGATAAAAGCTCTAGAGAGAATGAAACTGACATGACCCTGGATTTATTTTCACCCCAGCCTCAAGCTAATTTATTGCACTTTGATGGGGTGGTAGAAGACCACGGCTTGATTTTAAATGCTGAACAAAGCCAGAAATATCTGGACTATTTTTTGCAGTATTTGGCTTGGGAGCAGGATGAGGTTTTCCTGTTTGGTAAGCACCATGTCACTGCCCGGAAAATTGCCTGGTATGGTGATGCAAATTACCAATACCATTATTCGGGTCGTTTGAAGAAAGCCCATATCTGGCAGCCAGCACTACTAAGATTAAAGCAGCATATTGAACAGCAGGTAGGTCATCCTTTTAATTCCTGTCTGGCCAACCTGTATGAACATGGTCAGCAGGGCATGGGCTGGCATAGTGATAATGAAGCCAGTTTAATTTCAAAACGGCATGAAACCGTCATTGCTTCTTTAAGTTTTGGTGCTACCCGTAAAATGCGTTTTAAGCATAATCAAACCGGTGATCTGGTTGAGCTGCTGCTACAAAGTGGACAATTGATCGTGATGCGTGGGCAAACTCAACACTATTGGAAGCATCAAATTAGCAAGACCACCAAAGTCATCACGCCACGAATCAACCTGACCTTCCGCTATTTTTATCCTGAAAATTAGGAATATAGAGGGAGCAAGATGATATGGGGATTTATTTAAGATTTCTTACTTCACTTACGCATTAAAAAAAGCATCCATCTGGATGCTTTTTTATTTTAAGGATTCACTCCGACCGGATATCGATACCAGCTTTCAATAAACAGCGCCGCTGCAATACTGTCAGCCGCTAACTTTTTAGCTCGGCCTTGAGTCTGATAGCTTTCTAATTCATCTCTCGCTTCACGTGTAGTGAGACGTTCATCGACCATCAAGGTTTCAATATTGGTTTGATGACGTAAACGGCGGGCAAATTTGCGTGCACGCGCAGAAAGTTCGGATTCAGTATCATCCATATTCAGCGGTAGGCCGACTAAAAATAAAGTCGGTTGATATTGCTTGACGATTTTCAATAATGTATCCCAGTTTGGGATTCCATCTTTCATCGGGAACAAGGCAAGGGGATTGGCACTTTCAATCAGGGATTGTCCAACCGCCATGCCCATTTTTTGTGTACCAAAGTCAAACGCCATAATCATCTGTGGTGCGTTTACATCAGGCATGTCCAATCTCAGAAGATAACCAGTTTCGGTCCACGCCCATCTTTTTATAGGCAGCATCCCAACGGTCGTCATAAGGTAAATTAAAAATTAAATCCATATCAGATTCACAGATCAGCCAGTTACCTTTGGCGATTTCTTTTTCCAGCTGGCCTTTACCCCAGCTGGCATAGCCAAGTGCAATCTGATAGCGTCCGACACCTTGGTTATGGGCGATGGCATCTAAAATGTCCTTAGACGTGGTAATACAGACATTTTCACCGACGGCAATTGAAGAATGCCAGGTAGGTTGACCAGTATGCAGCACAAAACCGGCTTCAGGTCGCAATGGGCCACCTTGCAACACTTCATGAGGATTGACATTATCTGCTTCGATTTCAAGATCGTTTAATAATTCTTTGATCTGAATTCCTGCAGGTCGATTGATAATGATGCCTTGCGCTCCATCTTCGTCATGTCGTGCGAGATAAATGACCGTGTTGGCAAAAAAATCGTCACGCATTTCTGGTGGAGCAATCAGACAACGATGTGTCAGATATTGTTTGTTCACCGAAAAGCTTCTCCTTAAAATCAATTTCTTGGTAAAGAAATCCTGTGATCTTCAGCTTTAAGTTACTAGAGCTTTGCCAATTCACCAATAGTTTTTTGTGAGCATTGTAATATTTTTAAACATGCTGAAACTTAAGCTGACGTAACTGACGTGCATGTTGTAATGTCGTTTCATTAATTTCCACGCCACCCGTCATTCGTGCAAGTTCCTGAATGCGTTCATCTTCTTCCAGATCGAGAATCGTGCTGCTGGCTGGATCGGTTTGCTGTTTCTTCACCAGCAGATGTTGATCGGACTGTGCTGCAACCTGTGCCTGATGGGTGATACACAGAATTTGTACATGCTGCGCGAGATCGGCCAACAGACGTCCCACAATTTCTGCCGTACCTCCACTGATGCCGACATCAATCTCATCAAAGACCAGAACTTCGGCTTCCGTTTTTTCAGCATTCATCACTTGCATCACCAGCGCGATACGGGATAGTTCACCACCGGATGCCACACGTGCTAGCGGCTGTGCCGGAATACCTTTATTGGCAGTAAATAGCAGCTGAATAAAGCTCAGGCCTTCACTATTTGGTTCATCGAGTGGTTCAAATTTAAATTCAAAATAGGCTTCTGGCAGGGCGAGCTGCTTCACCTGTTCTGTCAGTTGTTTCGCCAATGGACCAGACGCTTCACGGCGAATCTCATCCAGATGCTGGGCTTTGGTCAGAAACTCTTGATAAGACAGTTCAACTTGTTCAGCCAGTGTTTCTGGATCTTCGAGTTGATGCAATTGTTCCAGTTCAGCCTGCCAAGCCTCATATTCTTCTTTCAATAATTCGGGTTGGCTACGATATTTACGTGCTAGACGGTGAAACACTTCAAGCTGTGAATTCAGCTCTTCCATACGTTCAGGATCAAAACTTTGACGATCCATAAAATGACGCAGGTTTGCAGTCGCATCTTCAATTTCACTCTGCGCATTGAGCAAAGAAGTGTAGATTTCAGACAGCTGCTCACTGCGACCAGCATGCGATTCTACACGACGCAGGATAGAGGAAAGCTCCTGATTAATATTCTGTTCCGCTTCATCTAAGCCATTTAGACTATAGATACAGTCCTGCATGATCGCTTCATGATGGGAGAGACGATCAAATTCCTGTTCAATTTCCTGATAATCAATCTGTACTACATCTTCAAGTTCTTCGAGCTGCAGTTCCAGTGTTTCCATGCGCTGTTTACGAGTGGCTTGGGCATCCAGCGCAGCCTGATGCTGGCGGATATTTTTATGCCAGGTACTGTATGCATCGCGAACTGCCTGGGCAGGCTCATAGAAATTATAGTAACGGTCCAACCAGTGTTTCGGGTAAGGCGGCTCCAGTAGCTGCTGCTGGCTATGCTGGCTATACAGTTGTACCAGTAAACGGCCAATTTCTTTCAATTCAGACAGACTGCTTGGACGACCATTGATCCAGGCCTTACTACGACCTGTAGCAAAAATTACCCGACGTAAATGGATTTCACCCGACTCATCATCCAATTCATGCTCTTTTAGCCAAAGTGCTTCTGGACTATGGTCCTGATAGCTGAAGGTTGCTGTCACATCCGCCTTTTCTGAACCATAGCGTACGTAGTTGGTATCGGTGCGTTCACCCAGACAGGCCGAGAGGGCATCCAGCAGTAAAGACTTACCAGCACCGGTCTCACCGGTGAGCACGTTAAAACCTTGATGAATATCAATGGCCAGGTGGTCAGCTAAGGCAAAGTTGATCAGAGTTAAATGTGTCAGCATACACGCATCCAAGCTGCGAAAAGTTTGATTGAAATCAAGCAGGATCTGAAATGGATCAGATCATGTATGTCATTATAAATCAGGATGAAACCCTTTGATTCTATCTTATATTGTAGTCAATGATACAAGCAGATTTTGTAGTATTGTCAGTATGCACGACTAAAGCAGGTTAATCTTCCTGCAGAAGTGATTACTTCATAGAGTCCAGCGATTTTAGATAAATTTGATTCTGAGTCTCAGAATTTCTCACGGCCCTTTAAATCACTTGGTTTTATATATTTTCCTACTAAATATATGTGCAAAATATATACAGAAAATTTTAAGCGAGGTAGGCAAACTCCGATTGATTAGTTAGGAATGCACATTTAAACTACAGCCATTCCAATATTATAAAACCTGTGCTCTGGAGATAAACGGATGTCAGCTCAGTTTGACCATGTTTCAGTACTTAAGAAATCAAATGTATATTTTGGCGGTCTGTGCATCAGCCATGTGGTTCAGTTTGAAGATGGTACCAAGAAAACCCTGGGAGTCATTCTACCGACTGAAACCCCACTTACATTTGAAACACATGTGCCTGAGCGTATGGAAATCATTTCTGGTGAGTGCCGTGTGCAAATTGCGGATAGCGAAGAAAGCGAACTGTTCCGTGCTGGTCAGTCTTTCTATGTGCCAGGCAATAGCCGTTTTAAAATCGAAACTGATGATGTATTAGATTACGTTTGTCATTTTGAAGGCTGATTTCATTATCTCATCTCACTAACCGGACTGAAGCTGATCAGGAAATTTTCTGCCGAATCGGTTAAACTTAATTTATACAGGAATCCTGTGAAGCTGGCTTTGCAGGATTTTTCTTTATGCAGCATATTTCCCAAATTAATTTAGAGGTCGTTCATGGCTAAACCTGAGTATTTTTATGGCGTACATTCAGTTGAGTCATTACTGGAGCTTGAGCCTGAACGCGTCCTGACGCTGTTTACTCTAAAAGGCCGTGATGATCAGCGCTTAAAGCGTGTACTGGAACTCGCTGAGCCGTTTGGGATTAGTGTGCAACAAGCCAGTCGTGACAAACTGGAAAAACTGGCAGGTTTGCCGTTCCACCAAGGGGTAGTGGCAGCAGTACGTCCACATCCGACTTTAAATGAAAAAGATTTAGAAGAGCTTTTAAAGCAAGATTCGCAAGCACTTTTATTGGCACTTGATCAGGTCACCGATCCGCATAATCTGGGTGCCTGTATCCGTACGGCAGCAGCCATGGGTGTTATGGCGGTGATTGTACCACGTGACCGTTCTGCAAGTTTGACACCGACTGCTCGTAAAGTCGCAGCGGGTGGTGCCGAAAAAGTTAAATTTATTCAGGTCACCAATCTGGCGCGTACTTTAGGTCAAATCAAAGAAGACTTTAATGTCCGTGTTGTGGGGACTATGCTGGATGAGAAAGCATTACCAATTCAGCAATTTGATTTTACTGGTACTGGTGTTTGTGTAGTAATGGGTGCAGAAGATACCGGCCTGCGTCCTATTACTCAAAGCCAGTGTGATCAAACGGTTTATATTCCTATGGCAGGCAACTTGCAAAGTTTAAATGTAAGTGTGGCAACGGGTATGGCTTTGTATGAAGCTTGCCGTCAGCGTAAAGCTTAAGCACTGATGAGATTATCTACGCGTGCACAGGGTTATTTTTTTCTTTTAACTACCATGTGTATCTGGGGCGGTTTTACCTTAACAGCTCGCCTGAATGCAATCTGGCAGATCAGTGCCTGGGATATCGTCGCACTACGCTTCTCTCTGGCTTTTCTGATTCTTATGCCGATTTTACTCTATCGTAAAGAGGCTTCTTTTTTACTGAAAAAAGAATCTTTTATCCTGGCCATGATCGGTGGTGTGGTGTATTGCCTGTTTGCTTATAGCGCATTTCATTACGCACCGACTGCCCATGCCGCCATTTTTTTGAATGGCTGTATACCGTTGTGTACCGCGGTGATGGCTTACTTTCTGATGAATCAGGGCTTTGATAAACATACCTGGATCAGTCTGATCATTATGATCGGAGTGCTGTGTCTGATGAGTGTGCTGATGTATCAGGAAACAGGTGTAGCATTTGGGTCAGGCGATGTCCTGTTTTTCATCAGTGCGATTTTATGGGGAATATTTACGGTCTTATTACGTAAATACCAACTGTCTGCCTGGCAAGCCATGTGTGGTGTGGCAATTTGGTCTGCTGTTGTTTATGTACCGATTTATCTACTGTTTTTACCTAAACATTTAACAGTGCCTGAGCCACAACATTTACTGTTTCAAACGCTTTTTCATGGGGTGTTTGTGGTCATCATTGCAACCTTAACCTATGTGGAAGCGATTAAGCGGCTTGGCGCATTTAAGGCAGGCAGTATTACCAATCTGGCGCCGTTTATTGCTGCTATCCTGGCAGTGCCATTGTTGAATGAAACGCTGAGTCTGGCGATGGTCTGTGGTTTGGTCGGGATGGCGATAGGTGCTTTGCAGCCATGGCGCTGGCTGCAGCATCAGGACAGTTTGACTATCAAGCTTGAAGAACAAAAAAAGCAGTCTTGATGACTGCTTTTTTATTAGTTCAGAGCTCTTTGCAAATACTGTTCATGTAGAGGCTGTAGATGGGCATATAAGTGTTCCAGATGACCATCATTTAAGACGATATCATCAGCCAGTTGCTGTTTTTGTTCACGCGGCATTTGGGCAGCAATGATGCGATGAATCTGCTCAATATTTTGACCATCACGCTGTGAAGCACGCTGGATCTGCAATTCAATCGAAGCATCAATCAGTAGGGTATGGTCAGTCAGTTCATGCTGATTGGTTTCAAACAGCAGGGGAGACACCAGAATCACATAAGGACTTTGTGCATTCTGTAATTGCTGAATAATCGATTGGCGAATTGCGGGATGAGTAATGCTTTCTAAGATTCTACGGGCATCATTGGATTGGAAAATATGTTCGCGTAAAGCACGACGGTTTAAGGTACCATCTTCCTGTAATACCCAGTCACCAAAAGCTTGCTGAATTTCTAGCAGTGCTGGCTGACCGACTTCGACAATCTCGCGAGCCACAACATCAGCATCAACAACCACAATGCCATGCTGTTCAAACCATTGACTGGCAGCAGACTTGCCGCTACCAATACCACCGGTCAGACCTAGTATAAATTTCAAATTATTGACCTAAATAAACTTTCATAATCTGCTCACCCCACAGGAAAGCGATCCAGCCAGCAATGGCAATATAAGGACCAAAAGCAAAAGGCTGGTTTTCCTTACGTACTTTTAGCAGAATAATGCCAATAATTGCACCGACGAGTGATGATAATAATACAATGAGTGGTAAGAGAAGAGGTCCCATCCAGGCACCTAAGGCTGCCAGCAATTTAAAGTCACCATAGCCCATGCCTTCTTTACCCGTCACTATTTTGAACAGGTAGTACACGATCCATAGGCACAGGAAACCAATGATATAACCCCAGATGGCTGAAGTTGGTGAGGTATAAATTGCATAGCTATTTATACCCAAACCTAAAGCTGCAAGGGGAAGGGTATAACGATCTGGAAGCAGCTGGGTATCAAAATCTATAAATGTAAGGGCAATGAGGATATATGTGAGCACCAGACCGAATAACATTTGTAATGTAGGACCAAATACAGCCAAAACGGTCAATGCACAAAATGCTGTTAGCATTTCAATGAATGGATAACGGGCACTAATTGGGTTTTGACAGTTCGCACATTTACCATGCAAGGCTAACCAGCTGATCACGGGGATATTCTGATACCAGCGAATTGGTGTATGACATTTTGGACAGGTCGATGCAGGTTTACTTAATGTGAGCTTGCTTTCATCAATGATCGGTTGATCAGGGTGTAAAAACAGCTGGCAGTCGTTACGCCATTCCTGTTCCATCATTTTAGGGGTGCGGTAAATTACGACATTTAGGAAACTACCGATACAGAGACTAAAAAGCCCGACTGCAATATAGAGCGCAGTCGGGTTTTGAGTGAAATATAAAATAAGATCTTGCATTAAACCACGGAACCCATCTGGAAAATCGGCAGGTACATTGCAATAACAAGACCACCTACAAGCACACCAAGAACGGCCATAATCAATGGCTCCATCATGGAGGTCAAACCATCAACGGCATTGTCGACTTCATTTTCATAATGGGTCGCAACTTTATCCAGCATGGCATCTAGTGCACCAGATTCTTCACCAATCGAGACCATTTGCACGGCCATAGAAGGAAACTTATTGGTAACACGCATGGCGAATTGCAGTTGTTGGCCAGTAGCAACATCCTCACGAATTTTCATTACCGCATCTTCATAAACTACATTATTTGTAGCGCCTGCAGTTGATTCCAGTGCATCAATTAATGGAACACCAGCAGCAAAAGTCGTTGCCAGAGTACGACTATAACGAGCAATAATCGCTTTATAAACCAGATCACCAAAGATAGGTGCCTTTAATGCAGCTTTATCAAGGAAATCACGGAATTTTTTACTGCGTTTTTTTGCTTCAAGGAAAGCAGTAATGACGACCCCAATTCCGATGATCAGCAGGAACCAGTATTTCTGCATCCATTCAGACATATTGACGACCATCTTTGTAAATGCTGGCAAATCCGCACCAAATGATGAGAATAGATCCTGGAAGACCGGAACCACCTTAACCATCAAAATAATGGTTACCACGACTGCAACAACAATGACCGTTGCTGGATATTTCATGGCTTTTTTAATTTTCTGCTTTAAAAGTTCACTTTTTTCTTTATAAATTGCCACACGATCCAGCATGGTCTCTAAAGCACCAGATTGCTCACCAGATTCAACTAAAGAACAGAACAGTTTATCAAAGTATTGCGGATACTTACGCAGTGCACCCGCAAAAGTATTACCACCTTCGACTTCGCCTTTAATCCCGAGTACCACTTCGCGCATAGAAGGGTTTTCAAGACCTTCTGCCACAATTTCAAAGCCTTGTACGAGTGGTACGCCGGCTTTCATCATGGTGGCGAGCTGACGGGTAAAAATGGTGATATCTAGCGTAGTCACTTTTTTCTTCATCAAGCCTTCAAGGATATTCTTCTTTTTCTCGCGAATACTCTTGATGGTGATACCCTGCTTACGCAACGTGACCTTGGCCAAGGCGAGGTTACGTGCAGGCAGTTCCCCTTTAATTTTTACACCTTTACGGTCTACCCCTTCATAGGCGAAGGTCGGCATCATTTGACCTTTTTTCACTGAAGCCATGAGTTTATCCTTATTTTATATCAGCACCTGATCATTCGCTGGTAACACGATTGACTTCCTGAAGAGAAGTCACCCCCTGCATTACCTTTAATAACCCTGATCGGCGTAAATTGTTAAAACCTGCGCGTGCGGAAGCTTCGGCAATCTCAATTGCATTGCCATCCTCCATAATAATACGTGAAATCTCCGGTGTCACTTTCATGACTTCATAAATGCCGACCCGACCTTTATACCCTTCACGACATTCATTACATCCGACAGGTTCAAAAATCTGAAATTCCGGATTTTGTAAATCATCATCGTTAAAGCCCATTTCGAGTAAGCTCTGACGTGGAATATCTGCCGGCTTTTTGCAATGAGGACAGAGGCGGCGGGCCAAACGCTGAGCAATCACCAAATTAACCGAGGTGGCAATGTTGAATGATGGCACACCCATATTACGTAAACGGGTTAGAGTCTCAGGTGCACTGTTGGTGTGTAGCGTTGACATCACCATATGACCTGTTTGTGCTGCCTTGATTGCAATCTCAGCAGTTTCCAGGTCACGAATCTCACCGACCATGACAATGTCGGGGTCCTGACGCAGGAATGACTTCAAAGCAGCAGAGAAGGTTAAACCCACTTTATTATTGACGTTAACCTGGTTAATCCCTTGCAGGTTAATTTCGACTGGATCCTCGGCAGTTGAAATATTGGTGTCTTCACGGTTCAAAATATTTAAACCGGTATATAGGGATACGGTTTTACCAGAGCCTGTCGGGCCGGTGATCAAGAGCATGCCCTGTGGCTTGTCTAATGCTTCCATAAACAAGGCTTTTTGATCAGGTTCATAACCGAGTGCATCAATCCCCAGCATGGCACTCGATGGATCTAGAATACGCAACACCAGTTTTTCCCCAAACAGGGTGGGTAGGGAGTTGACACGGAAATCAATGGCCTTGCTTTTAGAGAGCTTTAACTTGATACGACCGTCTTGAGGTATACGCTTCTCGGAAATATCCATTTGTGACATAACCTTAAGACGTGAAGCCAAACGTGTTGCGAGCTGTAAAGGCGGCGTGGCGATTTGACGCAAGACTCCATCGACACGGTAACGCACCCGGTACATTTTTTCATAGGGTTCAAAATGTAAATCCGATGCACCCATACGAATTGCGTCGATCAGTAACTTATTAATATATTTAACAATTGGTGCTTCATCACCTTTATTTTCTTCTTCAGTATCTTGATTGGTATTTGGGCCTTCAATATCAACATCTAGATCAAAATCATCATCAAAGGCAAAAGTGCTTTCTTCAGTAAAATTCTGCTCGATCAGTTTTTCAAGCTTATTGTGTTCAACAATAATGGTTTCAATATTCAGTTTGGTCGCAAAACGGACTGCATCAATCGCTTCTATATTGGTTGGGTTGCTGGTCGCGATAAACAGAATACTAGTATTTTTAAAGATCGGCAGCACGCGGTGTTTGGTAATGATCTTTTCATCAAAATCTTCGCGTACGATCAGGGCGGGATCATAGGCACTGATATCAAATAGTGGTTCACCGAATTCAAGAGAAATAGTTTCTGCAATTTTGGTTGGAGAAAGACGATGATGTTCAATCAGATAAGGAACAATATCGATTTTATCTTTTTTGGCACTGCTTAAAGCCCCCTGCATATCTTCTGCAGATATCACCCCTTCATCGACAAGTCGACGAATAAACCCCGTAAATCTTGGAGATCCTTGAATTGCTGTCATGCTCTAATATGCCCGTGAATCAAAATTGTTTTAATTGCTTTATCAAGATTATACGTTGCTTGCGTAAAATTACCATAGCGTAAAATGCTGCCTTCTTCCCATTAATATTCAAAATACTGAATTAATCGTAAGAAGTTCTCCCCATAATCTTAAGTGATAACAAAAAATGAGCAGTTTGAACAGACCTGGCACTGAAAATGCCGCAAGAAAACTCTTCTTCAATTTTTCTAATTCCGTGTAGAATGTGCCCAATTAAAGATAGGTATTCAGAATAGGTTGTTTATGTCGTTGTCGACGATTACCCCATGGGTAGTGGGTAACTGGAAGATGAACCCGCTGCAGACAGATGCGCAGACATTGCTTCGTGGGGTGAAAGATTTACTTGAATCTACACCGATTTCAGCAGAAAAGTGTCATTTAGGTATAGCACCTATAGCAATTGCACTGACTCAGGTTCAGGCTGAAATGGCTGCTGCCGTTCGTCCGGTTTATACCGTCGCTCAGGATGTATCTCGTATTGCAGGCATGGGCGCTTATACGGGTGAAGTGAGTGCAGAACTGTTGGCAGACAGTGGCATTGGTTATGTTCTGGTAGGACATTCTGAGCGTCGTGAAATCTTCGATGAGTCA
This sequence comes from Acinetobacter sp. ASP199, assembly GCF_022700675.1. Taxonomy (NCBI): domain Bacteria; kingdom Pseudomonadati; phylum Pseudomonadota; class Gammaproteobacteria; order Moraxellales; family Moraxellaceae; genus Acinetobacter; species Acinetobacter sp. ASP199. Next base: position 2,796,120 of record NZ_CP062182.1, on the reverse strand, counting down.
CGGGAGATTCTCAATGCTAAAATCAAAAATGCTTTAAATGCAGGTTTGACTGTGATCTATTGTGTAGGTGAAAGTCTGGAACAGCGTGAAGCAGGACAGGCGGAAGCTGTGGTGTTGCAGCAGATCTGTGATATCGCGACTGTAGTTGAAGCAGCGCAATGGAAGAATATTGTGATTGCCTATGAACCGATCTGGGCGATTGGTACTGGTAAGACTGCTTCTCCGGAAGATGCACAGGCCATGCATGCCCAGATTCGTCAAGGTCTAAAACAGATTACTGGCTATGGTGAAACCACGGCAATTTTGTACGGTGGTAGTGTAAAACCTGAAAATGCAGTAGAGTTAGCAGCCTGCCCTGATATCAATGGGGCACTGGTGGGTGGTGCATCACTCAATGCCGAGTCATTCCATAAAATTGCTCAGGCATTTGCAAATACACAATAATTAGGAGTTCAGCATGCAAACTTTTGTGCTGGTAGTACATATTATCTTAGCGATTTTGATGATTGTCTTGATTTTAGTTCAGCATGGTAAAGGTGCAGATGCTGGTGCTTCTTTCGGTGGTGGCGGTGCGGCAACTGTATTTGGTGCTTCAGGTTCAGGGAATTTCCTGACCCGTTTGACTGCAGTATTTACGGCATTGTTCTTTATTACCAGCTTGACTTTAGCGGTATTTGCCAAAAAGCAAACCACAGATGCTTACACGCTGAATAGCGTTCCAGCGACTCAGACTGCACCCGCTCAATCGACTGAAACTTCACCAACTGCACCAAAAACTGGTGAATAATTTCGCCAAAGGCTTTCTTTTTGTGCATGATGCGAATAGAATGCGTGCAGCTGCGGTGGTGGTGGAATTGGTAGACACGCTACCTTGAGGTGGTAGTGCTTTCGGGCGTGGGGGTTCAAGTCCCCCCTTCCGCACCAACTTATAATCCAGAACATAAGTTGGTGTATGCAGCTAAAAAACTTCTGTTGTTGCGGGATGGAGCAGTCTGGTAGCTCGTCGGGCTCATAACCCGAAGGTCGTTGGTTCAAATCCAGCTCCCGCTACCAATCAATCCTTTTATAAAGACGCAAACTTTAAAGAGGCAACTTGAAACCCGTTTTAAGTTGAGAAGAGTTATTTGCATGTTGTTGCGGGATGGAGCAGTCTGGTAGCTCGTCGGGCTCATAACCCGAAGGTCGTTGGTTCAAATCCAGCTCCCGCTACCAATCCTTTAAAGATGCAAACTTTAAAGGCAGTTCTCTGAGCTGAAAGTTTTTTGTACGCTGATGCGGGATGGAGCAGTCTGGTAGCTCGTCGGGCTCATAACCCGAAGGTCGTTGGTTCAAATCCAGCTCCCGCTACCACTTTTGGAAAGTGTAGATTCGTTATTTTAATTAGTTGCCAGCTCGTCGGGCTCAACGCTTTATAAAATCTCGAAGATCGTTGGAGCAAAGTCCAGTGAACGCTCCCAATTTTGAAGCGACAAAAGACCAACATATCGATAGAGATAGTTTTGATTGAAAACTTATCGTCTTTTGTATATAATTTTTGCACGTTGATGCGGGATGGAGCAGTCTGGTAGCTCGTCGGGCTCATAACCCGAAGGTCGTTGGTTCAAATCCAGCTCCCGCTACCAAGTTTCTTAAAAGAGGCTCACAACTATGGTGGGCCTTTTTGCACAGTGGGATTTGAAAAAATCTGAAATTGTGCATTAATTGGGGCGATTTACGCCCTTTTTTATTGGCTATCGTGTAGTGTCGACAAAATTTGGTCATATCTCCATGTTTCACTACTACTATAGTTTGTATTGGTTTGTAGTGGTCAAATAGATCATAAAATCGCACCAGATGACGAGAGTAAATGAAGCTATCAAATAAAACTCAAGCACTTCAGGACTTGATTGCCCCTGCAGTTGAAGCCTGTGATGTAGATCTTTGGGGAATCGAATTTGTTCCTCAGGGTAAACGTTCTCTATTACGTATTTATATCGACAAGCCAGTCGATGAAACTGCTGAGCCGGTCATCAATGAAGACGGTGAAGTGGAGCAGGGTCGCGGAATTGGTGTACAGGACTGCGTACGCGTTACTCAACAGGTGGGCGCAATGCTGGACGTACATGATCCGATTTCAGGCGAATATGCACTTGAAGTGTCGTCTCCAGGCTGGGACCGTCCATTCTTCCAGCTTCAGCAAATGGCAGATTATATCGGTCAGACCGTTGCGTTACGTCTGATCAGTGCGGTGGACAACCGTCGTAAATTCCAGGCAAAACTGGTTGCAGTCGATCTTGAAAATGAAATGATTCAGGTGGAAGTAGAAAAGCAGCAGGTTCTGGACATCGACAGTCACAATATCGATAAAGCAAATTTGATCTATCAAGATTAACTAAATCAATAAGAATCTGAACGAATAGGTGACATATGGCACGTGAAATTCTTACCGTCGTTGAAACGGTTAGTAACGAAAAAGGTGTACCTCGTGAAGCAATTTTTGAAGCACTAGAACAAGCTTTAGTTGCAGCGACCAAGAAAAAGTTCTATGAAGGAACACATTCGGAAGAAGCACGCCTACGTGTGGAAATCGACCGTAAAACTGGTGACTACCGTACTTTCCGTCAATGGGAAGTGGTTGCGGATGAAGATCATGAAATGCCAGCTTGCCAGGATGCCATCTCTGATGTTGATCCGGCAAAATGGTCAATTGGTGACATTCGTGAGCTAGAAGTTGAGTCAATTGATTTCGGTCGTATTGCTGCACAAATTGCTAAACAGGTAATTGTACAGAAGATTCGTGAAGCAGAACGTGCACTGGTTGCTGATGCTTATGAATCTAAAGTCGGTGAGCTGATCTACGGTGAAGTGAAAAAACAAACCAAAGACGGTTTCATTATTGACTTAGGGGACAATGCTGAAGCATATCTTGCACGTGAAGAAATGATTCCGAAGGAAATCCTTCGTCCGAAACAACGCGTTAATGCGATTCTTTTCAATGTGAACCGTGAAGGTCGTGGCGCTCAGTTACAGCTTTCTCGTGCTAAACCTGAAATGCTGATCGCATTAATGAAAAAAGAGATTCCAGAAATCTCGGAAGAAATCATTGAAATCAAGGCAGCCGCACGCCAGCCAGGTGTACGTGCCAAAATTGCAGTGAAAACAAATGACCACCGTATTGATCCGGTTGGTGCTTGTATTGGTATGCGTGGTACACGTATCCAGGCAGTGCAACAGGAACTCAATGGTGAGCGTATTGATGTCGTAGTATGGTCAGATGATCCTGCTCAGTACATCGCAAGCGCACTGGAACCAGCAGATGTATCAAGTATTGTCATCGATGAAGATGCACGTACTGCAGACATCATTTTCGCAGCGAGTGATCAGCTTGCTCGTGCGATTGGTTCACAGGGTCAAAACGTTCGTCTGGCATCTGAATTGACTGGCTACAAGCTGGACATGATGCTGGAAGAAGAATACTACGCACGTCAGCAAAGCGAAGCGCAAAAATACCTGGATATGTTCGTAACACGTCTGGATATTGCTGAAGACTTGGCTATGGCATTGGTAGAAATGGGCTTCACCTCGCTTGAAGAAATTGCATACGTACCTGCGGAAACGTTTGATGAAATCGAACTGGATGCGGAACTGGTTGAACTACTGCAAAGCCGTGCAAAAGAAGTTGCACTTGCTGATGCATTACAACAGCAAGAAAACGTACAAGCGCCAAGTGAAGAACTTGTTGCAATGGATGGCATGACAGCAGAGATCGCGCAAGCTCTAGCAGCTCGTGGTGTGGTAACAGTGGATGACCTGGCAGATCAGGCAACTGACGATATCGCAGATATTGAAGGTTTAGGCGCTGAAAAAGCGGGTCAGTTCATTATGAAAGCGCGCGAATCATGGTTTAACTAGGAGGTAGTATATGACGGACAAGTCGATTAAAGAGTTAGCCCTCAAATTGGGTCGCCCAGTTGAGAAGCTCCTGGAACAGGTTCGTGAGGCAGGTTTACCACAGCGCAAATCTGACGAAATTATTACCGCCGAACAACAAGATCACCTGACGAGCCATGTGAAAAAATCACAAGGTTCGGATGGTCATGCAGGACAAATCACGTTGAAACGTAAAACGACCAGTACGGCTAAAGTAGCCAGTACTTCGGGTAAGGCAAAGACCATTAATGTAGAAGTTCGCAAGAAGCATACATTTACTAAGCCTGATCCAGAACAGATCAAAGCAGAAGCACTGGCAAAAGCCAAGGCTGAACAGCAAGCAAAAGCTGAAGCTGAGCAAAAAACAGCAGCGCAGAAGCCAGCTGATGCACCAAAATCAGGTGCAAACAATGCCAGCAAAGCATTAGAAGCAATGCGTGCTGCGGCGAAACAAACCAGCGACAAGCAAGAAGTTTCTAAAGCGGCTGTAGTTGTAAAACGCAAATCTACAAACAAACCAATTGTGAAGCAGGTTGTTAAACCGACTGAAACTGCTGAACAGAAAAAAGCACGTGAAGCGCAAGCAGCGCAACTCAAAGCTGTTGAAGAAGCAGCTCGTCGTAAGGCTGCTGAAGAAGCACAACAACGTACGCTTGAACAAATGCGTCAAATGGCGTCTAAGTACACAGCGGAAGATACAACAGCAACGATTCGTGTTGTTGATGATTCTCCTCTTGCTGCGGGTCTGGTTGGTCAAGCATACGAAGATTCTTTTGCGAAAGAAGACCGTGATATTAAACGTGGTACCAACACTGCAGGTGCTCGCGCACCGAAGAAAGGTGGTCGTCGTGGTCAGGAAGAGCAAAGCTTCAGTAAACAGCCTAAACGTGGTCTGAAAACCAGCCAAGCAAACAAACATGGTTTTGAAAAACCTGTTAAAAAACAAGTTTATGACGTTGAAATCGGTGAAACGATTGTCGTTGCGGACCTGGCTGCGAAAATGGCAGTTAAGGTTCGTGAAGTTATCAAATCACTGATGAAAATGGGTGAACTGGTTACTCAGAACCAGGCCATTGACCAGGAAGTTGCTGCGCTGATCGTTGAAGAAATGGGCCATAATCCGGTACTGGTTTCTGAAACTGCAGCAGAAGACACGCTGATGGAACAAGCTGAAGAAGCGCGTGGTGTGCAATCTACACGTGCGCCTGTTGTTACCATCATGGGTCACGTTGACCATGGTAAAACATCGCTTCTTGACCGTATTCGCCGTGCCAAAGTGGCTCAAGGTGAAGCGGGCGGTATCACACAGCATATCGGTGCTTACCACGTAACAACCGACAAAGGCATCATCACTTTCCTGGATACTCCGGGACACGCAGCATTTACTGCAATGCGTTCACGTGGTGCGAAAGCGACTGATATCGTGGTTCTTGTTGTGGCTGCAGATGATGGTGTAATGCCACAAACTGCTGAAGCAATCGACCATGCGCGTGCTGCGGGTACGCCAATTATCGTTGCGATCAACAAAATGGATAAAGAATCAGCTGATCCAGATCGCGTATTGAATGAATTGACCACGAAAGAAATCGTGCCTGAACAATGGGGCGGTGACGTTCCTGTAGCAATGGTTTCTGCGCATACAGGTGCAGGTATCGATGAACTTCTTGACTTGATCTCAATTCAAGCTGAACTTCTAGAGCTTAAAGCATCTGAAGAAGGTGCTGCACAAGGTGTTGTAATCGAAGCACGTGTTGATAACAGCCGTGGTGCGGTAACATCAATTCTTGTTCAAAACGGTACATTGAAAGTAGGTGATCTTGTTCTTGCAGGTTCATCATACGGTCGCGTTCGTGCCATGACAGATGAAAACGGTCAACGTATTAAATCTGCAGGTCCGTCGATTCCAGTTGAAATCTTAGGTCTTCCAGAAGCGCCGATGGCGGGTGACGAAGTTCTTGTTGTTAATGACGAGAAGAAAGCACGTGAAGTTGCTGATGCGCGTATGGATCGTGAACGTCAAAAACGTCTTGAGCGTCAATCTGCAATGCGTCTTGAGAACATCATGGCGTCAATGGGCAAGAAAGATGTGCCGATTGTCAACGTTGTGCTGAAAACTGATGTACGTGGTACATTGGAAGCTCTACACGTTGCGCTTGCTGACCTTGCGACTGACGAAGTTAAAGTACGTATTATTGGTTCAGGTGTAGGTGCAATCACTGAGTCTGACGTAACACTTGCTGAATCTTCTGAAGCTGTACTTCTTGGCTTTAACGTTCGTGCCGACAACACTGCACGTCAAAAAGCAGATGCTGACAGTATCGATATTCGTTACTACTCAGTAATCTACCAATTGATCGACGATGTTAAAGCGGCAATGAGCGGTAAGCTTGCACCTGAACACCGTGAAACGATTCTGGGTGTTGCGCAAGTACGTGAAGTATTCCACTCAAGCAAGTTCGGTGCGGCTGCAGGCTGTATGGTACTTGAAGGTGTATTACATCGTAACAAACCAATCCGTGTCCTTCGTGATGACGTGGTTGTATTCCAAGGTGAGCTTGAATCACTTCGCCGCTATAAAGAAGTGGTTGAAGAAGTTCGTGCCGGTATGGAATGTGGTCTTGCAGTCAAAGGCTATAAAGACATCAAACCTCTCGACAAGATCGAAGTGTATGATGTTCAACTGATTAAACGGAGTCTTTAATGGCGGGTAGTCAGCGTCTTAAGCGTATGGCTGATACAGTTCAGAGAGAACTCTCTGAACTGATTCGTCAGGAGCTTAAAGATCCACGTCTGGGTGGTCTGGTGACCATCTCGGCGGTGAAAGTCAGCCCTGATTTAGGCTATGCCGAAGTTTACGTGACTGTAATGGGTCGTGAACTTGGTGATGAGCAAAGTGAAGCGGCAAATAAAGAAACGCTGGATGTGTTAAACAAAGCATCGGGTTTCTTGCGCCATGAACTGAGCCGTCGTATCAAAACACGTATTACGCCACGTCTGCGTTTCCATTACGACAAAACCAATGCATATGGTAACTATATGTTTGGTCTGATTGCTGAAGCTGTGAAGGATTTACCTCCAGCTGAAGACAAGAAAGATGAAGAATAAGCACTGATCAAGTGTAATAAAAAAGCCACCTTCGGGTGGCTTTTTTATTGAGCATTAGAAATAAAAGAAAAGGGGAAATGAAAGCCTTTTCTATTTTAAATCATCATCGCAGTTTTTCTTTTCAAAGAAAGCACGACGACGGGTTTTCTGCCAGGGTAGGGGGCGTTCCAGTGCTTCTGGCACTTCACCACTCATCGAGCGTAAACGTAGATGTAATGCTGCCTGAGCCATCAGGTTGGCTGAAACTGGTGCTGTAATAAAAGCAAACAGGGTAATTAGCACTTCAGCAAAACCAAAACGGCCAAAGCTTGCAGAATAGATCATGGCAGCAATCAGGAAGCTACCAAGTCCCAAGGTACTGGACTTGGTTGGTGCATGCAGACGCATAAACAGGTCTGGTAATCGAACCATGCCAATTCCACCGACCAGCATAAAGAATGAACCAATCAGCAGGAAAATCGAGATCAGAATTTCTAGGTATAATTGCATCTAAGAACTCCTAATCGATCACATGGCCAGTGGTAAAGTAGCGTGCCAGCGCAGCAGTAGAGACAAAACCTAACATTGCCACGAGTAATGCACCTTCAAACATAAAGGTGCTGGCCCAGTAAATACCAAGAATGACGACCAGACAGGTGGCATTCAGGAACAGGGTATCCAGAGCCAATAATCGGTCCACTATTGAGGGTCCTATGATCAGACGTGTCAGACACAGGAACATGGAAATGGTCACGGCACCCAGACAAATCAGTAAGGCATAAGGCAAAATCGTCATGCATTTTCTCCAGTCTGAGCGCTAAAAATCTCAATCAGTGGACGTTCATAGCGCTGTTTGATGACTTCAATCTCAGCGGCTTCATCATCGGTACTTAAGGCATGCACCAGAATATCACCACGATCCTGATCTATTCCGGCAGATACCGTACCTGGAGTCGTGGTGATAATCATTGCCAGCAGGGCATTCACTTCTTCATGTTCAGTGTCTAGGGGGACACGGAACCATTTTGGATGTAAATTCCTGGTTGGCCCCAATACCAGAGTAGCGACTTTAATATTGGCGACAATAATGTCCCAGATCACTACAAAGAACAGACGAATGGCAGGTAGCCAGTGAATATTCGGGGTGTAGTCAATAAACCGGAATACCATTCGTGGAATCAGCACTGCAAGAATGAATGCGGTGATGAGTGTACCTGCATCCAGACTATGATTGAGTAAAGCCCAACTCACTCCGACGATGACGGAAACCAGTGGATGAGGGAGCCAGCGGCGTAAGAACGATTCTTTCATTATGGTCCCTCCTGTGGTTTAAGCTGGTTATCACTTGGCGCACTTTTCTGTTCAACGTACTGTTCATTGATCTGACGCTGTTTGAATTCAGAAATATTTTCACCTTCCAGAGTTGCCGGTGAAATTACATATGGAATCAGATGTGCATTTGGATCTGGATTTTCCCCACCATATTTGGTTTCAGGCAGATATTCCGGATCAAATGGCTGCACGCTAATGACCTTGCCTTCAGCATCACGTTTCAATAATGCCGCTTCATAGACTGGATTATCTTTAATCTGTACAGCAGTGCGATACACATAATTATAGACAGGTGAAGCAAATACCACATAGGCTGTCAGTCCGGCTAGCAACAGGTAAATGACCTTATCATTACGCAAAGGTGCCCGGCTTGGCAGGGTTTCATATTGGGTAAAGGCTTCAGAATGGACATTATCCTCCGGCTTGCTGGCGCGCCAGAACAGGATAAAACCAACCCGGGTAAAGGCTAGAATACTGAGCAAGCTGACCAGTAGAACCGTAATGATGATGATCATCTGATAAGGCGAGCCCGCCGTAGCTTGCAAGATGAAGACCTTACCGAAGAAACCACTAAATGGTGGCAAACCCGCCATCATTAAGGCAATGATAAAGTAGACAATCGATACCAGGGTATTCTGCTTCATCTGTGGCGCAATTTTAAAGTGATCTTTAAATTCACCACGTTGAGAGGTGATCCAGCCGCTGAGCATATAGAGAGCGGCAGCAATCACGGTACTGTGAACCATATAGTACAGACCGCCTGCCCAAGCTGCTGAATTATTCAAGGCAATTGCAATCAGAATAGTCCCGACTGAAGACAGCAGCATAAAACCAATAAAGCGACGCAAACGATCTGTGCCGATAGCTGCTACAGCACCATACAGAGAGGTGACTAGACCAATCACCATCAGACAGTTCATCAGAATTTGATGACTGTATTCATCATCAAAGACCGTACCATTAACCCTCAGGATGGAATAAATGCCGACCTTGGTCATGATGGTAAACAGGGCTGCTACTGGCGTCGTTGCTACAGCATACGTTTTCGGGAGCCAGAATCCGACAGGTAGCATGGCAGCCTTGATCCCAAACACCACAAATAATAGTAGTGCACCAGCGACCGCAATTTTATGCTGATCATTTTCTAAAGTTGGCATCAGGCGGGCAACGTCGGCCATATTCAGGCTACCGACACTGCCATAGATCATGCCTAAGCCAATCAGGAACAGGGCAGAAGCCAGCAGGTTAATCGTTACATAGTGAATACCCAGCTGGAAACGTGCCTTGCCTTGACCATGCAGAAGCAGGACATAAGACGCCATTAACAGGATTTCAAAGAATACGAACAGGTTGAACAAGTCACCTGTCAGGAAAGCACCACTGAGCCCCATCAAAAGGAAATGCATCATGGCATGGAAATAACGCCCGCGCATGTCCCAGTCACGACTGGCATACCAGATAATCGGCACAGCCAGTGCATAGGTGAGTACCAGCATCAGCGCAGACAGCTGATCCAGAACCAGCACAATCCCGAATGGAGCAGACCATTCGCCCAGGGTATAAACACTGATTTGTCCCGTACTGGTGCTTATCAAGTAACTGATTGAAACTACCAGCCCGAGTAGCGTCGAGACATGGCTGATGCCACGACGCCAAGGCTGACGCCAGTCCGTTGCCAGTGAACCTGCACCAGGATTGCCTAATAGCAGCAAAATGAATGCAGTGAATGCCGGCAGGAGAATACTGAAAATAGGTGTATGTTGAACCCAGAAATTATGAAGATCAGTCATTAAGGCTCATCCTCACGTGGGTCATGATTTGGTATTTCTTCTTTGGAATCAACGTGGTCTGTCCCTGATTCATAACGGCTGCGAAGTGCCAGCTGTACAATAAATGCCGTAGTGGCAAATCCGATGACAATAGCAGTCAGTACCAGTGCCTGTGGCAGTGGATCCGTAACTCTGGTCGTTTCTGTGAGGACTGCGGGTGCATTGAGCTGGATGCGTCCCATAGCAAACAAAAACAGGTTAACGGCATAGCCGATCATGGCTAAACCTAATACCACGGGGAAGGTACGGGCACGCAGGATCAGATAGATCCCGGTTGCTGTTAGTAGCCCAATTGCAGAGACCAATAAAAATTCGAGACTGATCATTGCATTATCCTCTTGGTACCGGGCCAGTCATGGTTGAGTGACGTGAATCCCCAAGCACAGAAATCATTAACATGGTTGCACCGACCACTGTGACATACACCCCGACATCGAACAGTGCTGCAGAAGCCAGATGCATATCCCCCAGTATTGGTGGATGGACATGAATATGTGCACTGGTCAGGAATGGACGTGACCAGAACCAGGCAGCAACACCAGTTAGGCCAGCAAACATCAAACCGCTGCCAATCCAGATTTCATAGAGGCGACCAGATTTGGCACCGAGCATTTTTTCTGCCTGATCCTGACCGATGGCGATGTACTGAATAATCAAGGCTAAAGAGGTCACCAGACCTGCGATAAAGCCACCGCCAGGCTGATTATGGCCACGCATGAATATATACAGGCTCACCACCAGGGCGACTGGCAAAATCCAGGAAGCGGTAATTCGCAGCATAAGCGGGGAGGGGTTAAAGCGATAAGTCAGGCCTTGAGTAATGCTAGTACCATGGGCACGCATACCGTCCATCAGGCTCAATACGCCAATCGCAGCAATACCAAGTACGGTGATTTCACCGAAAGTATCGAAACCACGGAAATCAACCAGAATCACGTTCACCACATTGGTGCCGCCGCCAAGTGGAATCGACTGCTGGGCAAAGAACCAGGAAATCGAATTATGATCTCGAGTCATCACTAGCCAGGCTACCCAGGCAATACTCAGACCACCACTAATTGCAATAATGGCATCGCGCCAGCGTCGGGTCGGACTCGATTCATACGGTGTTAACTGAGGCAGTAGAGATAAACTCATCAGTAGCAGAACTGTGGTCACCACATCGACGGTAATCTGGGTCAGAGCCAAATCTGGTGCTGAGAAACCGATAAAGATCATGGTCACGACCAGACCGACTGCACCACTGATCAGCACAGCTTTAATCCGCTCATGATGGAACCACAGCATCATCCAGCAGGCTGAGAATAACAGCAGCCATAAAATGATCGCTAATGCCGGTGCATGAGTCAGTTCACGTGCGCCAGTACCAATCTGATGGGTTACCAACGGTACAGCAACCAGACCTATGGTAAAGATCACAATCCACAGCAAATAGCTTTGCAGTTTGCCATTTTCAGTAGCGCGGCGGAAACGACGTGCATTCAATAATAAAGATTTTAAGAACAGATCAAATAGAATCCGGCCCTGAAATTTACCCAAACTCGGATCAAGATCAATTTCACGAATCAAGCCACCTTTGGCCAGTGAGAAATAGAACAGGATCCCACCCATCAGGGCGATGACACTCATTAATAGTGGTGCGTTAAAACCATGCCAGATGGCAAGGTGCGTACCTTCAAACGCCAGGTTTTGTGTCGCAGCACGGGTCGTGCTATTAACGATTTTTTCAACCAGCAAGGCAGGCAAAATACCGACCAGAATACATAAAGTTGCCAGCAAAGTTGCTGGTGCGCGCATGCCAAATGCTGGTTCATGCGCATTTTTATTCGGTACGTGGCGTCCAATTGGACCATCGAAGAAGATGCCGTGGACCATACGAATTGAATAGGCTACCGCAAAGATACCGGCTAAAGTTGCAACAATGGCAGAGCCAATCATCACTGGACCACTTAGGTTGGCCAGCAGTTCAGTAAAGAACATTTCCTTGGACAGGAAGCCATTGGTCAATGGTACACCCGCCATGGAGGCAGCGGTGATCATGGTCAGGGTTGCAGTAAAAGGCAGTAATTGCCATAAACCCGACAACTTGCGTAAGTCACGGGTACCAGATTCATGGTCAATAATTCCGGCAATCATAAACAGTGCAGCTTTAAAGGTTGCATGGTTAATGATATGGAAAATTGCCGCAGCTACTGCGAGTGGTGAGCCAATTCCCAGCAGACACATGATCAGGCCAAGATGACTGATGGTTGAATAAGCCAGCAAACCTTTCAGGTCTTCCTTAAAGATGGCAAAGAAGGCTGCCATACATAAGGTAAACAGACCGATAAAGGTGACAATATTATGGAAGAGTGTCGCACCGGCAAAAATCGGCAGCAAGCGTGCGACCAGAAATAAGCCAGCTTTTACCATCGTGGCAGAATGCAGATAAGCCGATACCGGTGTCGGTGCTGCCATGGCATTTGGTAACCAGAAATGGAAAGGGAATTGCGCACTTTTGGTAAAGGCACCGAGCAAAATCAGCAGCAAAGTGGGTACAAACAGACTATGCGATTGAATCAGCTCGGTCATACCCAGAATCTGATCAATCTGATAAGTTCCTGTGATTTCACCCAGTAGAACGAAACCACCGAGCATTGCCAGACCACCCATACCAGTAATGGTCAGCGCCATGCGTGAGCCACGTTGCGCTACTTCATAATTGCTCCAGTAACCGACCAGCAAGAAAGAAGAGATACTGGTCAGTTCCCAGAAAATTAATAGAATAATCAGGTTATTCGACAAGGAAATGCCGAGCATGGCTGCCATGAACAGCATCAGCAGGATATAAAGTTTGCTGAGGGAGTTCTTGGGACTTAAATAATAGTAGGCATAAATATAAATCAGGGTACCGATGCCACTGATCAGCAGGGCAAATAACAGCCCCAGAGAATCCAGGCGGAAACTGAAATCAATACCAAGTTGAGGCAGCCATGACCAGCTTTCGCTAATGACTGCGCCATCTAGCACCGCAGGCGCCTGGCTGAGTAATAATATAAAACTGCTGAGGCTGACACCAATGGCCCCTAAGGCCGTTACCCCGCGCGAAAATCTTTTCAGCCACGAGACAAGGGTTGTGCCTAATACTAACGGTAACAATATAATAATCGGCAGCACACTCGTATCCATTGTCGTGAATTAGGTCATCATGAACCTAGGGTGAATCTTTATCTTTCAAGGATTACAGGAATGCAAGGAGCAGCCCAAATTTCTCAATCTTGAAAGCCAAATCGTATTCAAAGAATAAAAACAGTTGTATTGCGCAACTTATAAACGATAGCAAATTCCGATTTTACAATGAAAAATGCAAGTAATTCCGATCATATTACAGGATAACAACAACATCAATCTTTTTGTGTACGACTTAACAATTATACGGTGACCCCATGGAAACATGGGGTGCATGCTTGAGCACATCGACCGGATTGAACTGAAAATAAAGATCAAACTTGAAGATTCTATTGAAAAAAATGGACAGTCTTGAAGGTCTGCTTCGATGAGGAGCCATTCAGAAAAATTAAATCAGGTTAATTCAAGAGCCGGCTTATTCGCTTAAAACGGAATTTGGGGAATTTTCCGGTCATTCTGATTCAGTAAACGTAGCAACTCCTGTTGCTGTTCTTGATTTAAATCCTGCTGAATGAGCTGCAAGATTGAAAGTGGTGTGATCTGTTCAGGCTCTGGCTCGATCAGCGCAATTTCTTCAGTATTCAGGGTTTCTTGACCCAGACCTAAATCGGCATAGAGTTGATCAAATTGCGCTGGCATTGTGTCGACTTGAACTGGGTAGAGTTGTTTATCTTCAAGACGCAGACATTGAAAATCCGCTGCCTGTTCCAGTAACTCAGGACGGTTACCAGTCACAATGATTTGCAGTTCAGGAAAGGCTTGATGCAGACGAGACAGAATGACTGCCGCCATGTCCTGATCCAGCTGATGATCAATAGCATCAATTAATAGAATGCCACTGCCTTCCTTGCATGGAAACAGACTTTTCGGATTGAGTAGACACAGGCGACGTACAATATCTCCGACCAAGGCAATCCAGTTGCGGATGCTATTCGGTAATTGTTGTAAAGTCTGGGTTTGTCCTTGATAAGTCACCATCAGTTGCATTTTGGGTTGGTACTGCAAATAGATATTGCTGACTTCAGGCAGAACGATCGACAAAGCTTCACGCAGGCTATTTAAACTCGGCGTATTCACCTGAATCTGGGCATGTTGAATATGTTTGACCAGTTCATCCATATTGTGTTTTTTATCTTGCGGTGAAGTGCGGCTCAGGATCTGCTCCAGAATCTGCGCACTCTGGGCATTTTCAATATCGCTGATTTCCCGGAACCATTCAAAAAAACGGGCAAAAGTCGTGAAGGGAATAGCCGCAATTTCATAGGCATACACCGTCTGGAAAATCGCCGGATTATTTTTACTGAGCAGATTGATTTCATTCACAAAGCGCTCAGCCGGATAATAGGCAATCAGCGGTAATCCTAGCATCGGATCTTTGGCGAGGGCTTTCTGATACAGGGTGACCATCGCTTCGAGTTGCGATGTTTCCACCTTGCTCAGCCCTACACTCTGACTATTTAAAGTTTTATAAAGCTGCCAGCTACATTGCTGGGTAGAAGATTGCTGTTGATCACTGCTTTCTGGGAAAGAGCCAATTTCCTCTGGAAAACGGACCTGAATATTGATCTTGGATTGCAGACGATGTTGCATGATGTCCTGATCCAGCATTACCATGCCGGCAGTACGCAAGTCACGATAGCGTGCAGCGAACCAGGTCAGGGCCTGATAGGTACTGCGCAGCAGCGCCGTTTTACCAGAACCCTGATCACCCAGAATTAAGGTAACAGGCCGTTTGTGATATTTAAATTCAAGCTGGATATCAGAAAAGTGCAGGGTATGTTTGAGTTGTATGGATTCGACTTGCATAGACCACCTATCGTGATGCCTACATCCATGCCGTACTAGCCTGCTGCCTGCCGTAATGATAGAGGCATTTTAATTTTCAGCTGTTGAATCAGGTCATAAATGTGGTGAATATTTAAGCTTACTTTAGCACGTGTACAGGCCACGTAAAGCAGTCTTAACTCTTCATCACTAATCTTGTGATCTTTTTCATTCAACTTGAACTGATAGTCATCTTCAATATGTACCCGATCCCATTCCAGACCTTTGGCTTTATGCGCAGTCGAAATGATGTAGTCGGCCTGTCCGATTGGCGTGATCTTGGCCAGTGCAGTTTTCAGTGGATCCGTACCATGCTCATCGACCAGTTTCACCAAAGGTTTAATATCGCTGCCTTCATTGGTCTCGCAATATTCATGCACATCGTGCCAGGAGTTAAACCAGGCGAGTTCAGGCACATCCACCACGCGCTTTCCCTGTTTCAGCATGGCAGCCGCTTCGACAAAACGGTTCAGTTTGACATGATCGGCCTGCAGGCTGACCTTTTCGCCACGAACAAGTCCAGCAAGCAGCAGTTCCATGGCTCGGGCATTGGTTCGGCATAAAATTGCATCACGCATTTTGGTATGTGGTTTATTCACCACTTTAGAGTTTAGATGCGGATTACCGAGTAAAGGCACAGTTTCATTTAAGGCTCCCAAAATTGCATTGGCATTTAGGGCAATTTCAGGACCAAAACGGAATGAAGTCGTCAGGCGGGATTCAGGCAAGGGCAGTTGCTGCATGGCATTTACCGCACCACGCCAGGCATAAATCTGTTGATGCGCATCACCGACATAGATCACCTGGGTGCTGCGCTGTTTTAGTAAAATGCCCAGCATCAGGGGATCAGCATCCTGCGCTTCATCAAACAGCACATAATCCGCTGGAATATTCGGTTCTGATAATGCCCAGAGTTTCAGATAAATATCATGTCCGATTCCGGCCTGATGATTGGGATCAATCGATTCCAGCCAGCGACGCTCAACCGCAGGGTAGAGTTTCTTCTGCAGGGCTTCGATATCATCCGGATGCAACCAGCTTGGTGCCTGAATATGCCGTGGAGCAGGGTATTGTGAACTGGTTGAACAGAAATAGCCGACTGCATTGGCGACCAGACTGGCCAGACGCGAGGGCATCATGACATATTTTTCATAACGGCCACCCATCATGCGGCGTAAGGTCATCGGCTCAAGGCGATATTCTTTGGCCAGAAAGCTCGGGCTGAGGCGGGGCAGGCGCAGTTTATCGGTGACTCCACGTGGAACACTGCGATAGGCCAGTGAGTGGAAGGTACGGCAATCCACGCCACGATGGAATTTATTCTGTGCTTCAGCAGCAATGGATTTATTAAATGCCAGATACATGCCACGCCGCTGTGGCATGGCATCACTGATCATTTGTAAAGTTGTGGTTTTACCTGTGCCGGCATAGGCAATGACCTTAAAGGATTTGCCCAGACGTGCGTTATCAATGGCAGTGGCCTGCTCATAGGTCGCGGTCGGTTTATTTTGCTCAGACACGGGTAAATTCAAACTTAGTGTGTACGGTTGGCTTTTTCAACCAGACCAGATAATCCCTGACGACGTGCCAGTTCATTCAAAACCAGTTGTGGATCAAGATCGAAATAACCCAGCATCACGATGGTATGGAACCATAGATCTGCAACTTCATAGATCAGGTCATTTTTGTTGTCTTCGGTTGCTGCAACTTTAAAGTCTTTGGCAGCAATCACGGTCTCAAAGCTTTCTTCACCGACTTTTTCCAGAATTTTGTTTAAGCCTTTGTGATAAAGCTTGGCAACATAAGACGAATCTGGATCAGCTTTCTTGCGCTCCGCCATCATTTCGCCCAGGTAAGACAGAACTTCAACCTGCTCTGATTGTGCATTTGATGCATTCATAGCAAGCGTATGTGGATTAGCAGATTTTTCACCATAGATCGCTGCTGGATCTTTGATTTGTGCATCCACAATTTCCCAACCATTCGGCGTCAGCTTGCGATAGAAGCAAGATTCACGACCGGTATGACAGGCAATCCCACCATGCTGTTCAATTTGCAGCACAATCACGTCAGCATCACAGTCCAGACGAATTTCATGCACAGTCTGGAAATGACCAGATTCTTCGCCCTTATGCCATAACTTGTTGCGGGAACGAGAGAAATACACGGCCTGATTTTTTTCAGCTGTTAGTGCCAGTGCTTCACGGTTCATCCACGCCACCATCAATACACGACCGGTTTGATGATGCTGGGCAATGGCAGGTACGAGTCCTTGTTCGTTAAATTTTACTTCATCGAGCCATTGCAGGTTATTCATAAGGGTGTCCATCTGTTGAATCAATATCTAAATGTTTAATATACGCGGATCAAATATCCGTCCAATAGTGTACGTGATCTGAGATCATTTGCGGCAAAAATCTGCATCTGAAATGACAGGATCTGTCGTGACAAATCAGGGTATCTTTATTGATGACCGATCAAAATAACAAAGCCGCCAGCAGGCGGCTTTGTTCAAATTGCATTCTCGCTTGATCTTACCAGTGCTCGCCCGGGAAGATGCGTGCATATGCTTTCTGTACCCAGTTCAGTTTCTGTTGCTGACCTACAGAGGCAGATGAGCTTGGGAACAGGTTGTAGCCGATCGACATCAGTTTATTGTTAATGTCTGGTGCAATTGCATAAGTAATTGAAGCCAAACGGCCCAAACCGGTAGCAACTTTTTTCGGTCGTTTCACAATTGCATGTGCAATCAGGTCAGATGCTTCTTCAGGAGAAAGCGTCGGTACATATTTATAGATTTTGGTCGGTGCAATCATTGGTGTGCGTACCAATGGCATATAGATAGAAGTAATCGCGATCTTATGCGAATTCACTTCTGCAGACAGACAGCGGCTAAACGCATCTAAGGCTGCTTTCGATGCCACATAAGCAGAGAAGCGGGTTGCATTCGCCAATACCCCAATCGAACTGATGTTGATGATGTGCCCCTGACGACGAATCATCATATGTGGCAGGATGTTCATCACCAGACGTACAGCGCCAAAATAGTTCAGCTGCATGGTGCGTTCAAAGTCGTGGAAGCGATCCACGGATTCATGTACTGCACGACGGATCGAACGTCCGGCGTTATTGATCAGAATATCAATATGATCGACAGAAGCCAGAATCTGTTTAGATACTTCATCAATGGCTTCAAGATTATTCAGGTCACAAGGAAAGACTGTTGCCATGCCGCCTTTCGCTTCAATTTCTTCTTTTACCTGATCTAGTGTCTCTTGGGTACGTGCTACTAGCAGGACATGTGCACCTGCATCTGCCAGACGGTGTGCTGCTGTCAGGCCAATACCGCTGGATGCACCAGTAATGAGAATAGTTTTGCCTTGAACTCGTTTCTGTAGATGTTTCTGTAGTCTGGATTTCACGTTTGTTATTCCTGAAATATGCTGTAGGTTTACGTTTTTTCTTATTTAGTTTGTACGTAGGTATGCACGAAAGTTCGTACACAATGGAGTCTGTATATGATAACGAATTATGCAGGAAAATCCAGAGATTAAGTTGTTGAAAATAGGAGAGTTTTTAGAGTAATTGCTCTATTTTTAAACTACGTTTCAATTGATTTTTATTGTGATCTAACCATAAGATAAAGCTCATAAAAAGTAAAGCGAGATAAAAAAACTCCATCAAAAATGATGGAGTTTTTGCTTCAAAAGAGGGCTTAAACGGCTGCGAGCGACTGTTCCAGATCGGCAATCAGGTCATCAATATGTTCAATACCGATGGAAAGACGAACCATATCTTCACTCACACCAGCGGATTTGAGTTCTTCTGGATTGAGCTGGCGATGGGTCGTGGTTGCAGGATGGCAGGCCAGACTCTTGGCATCTCCAATATTAACCAGACGGGTGAACAGTTGCAGTGCATCAATAAAACGAGCACCGCCTTCACGTCCACCTTCAACACCAAAGGTTAGGATTGCAGACGGTTTCCCTTTCACATATTTTTGCGCCAAGGCATGTTGAGGATGATCTTTCAGACCAGCGTAATTGACCCATTTTACTTTCGGATGCTGTTGCAAATATTCCGCAACTTTAAGTGCATTTTCAGTATGACGTTCCATACGCAGGCTTAAAGTTTCCAGTCCTTGCAGAATTAAAAATACATTTTGCGGGCTAATCGCAGCACCGGTATTACGCAGTGGCACCACACGTGCACGTGCAATATAAGCCGCAGCACCTAAAGCTTCAACATAGTTGACACCGTGGTAGCTTGGGTCAGGCGTGTTTAACACAGGGAAACGTTCAGGGTATTTGCCCCACGGGAATTTACCGCTATCGACAATAATGCCGCCAATCGAAGTACCATGCCCGCCAATATATTTGGTCAGTGAATGCACCACGATATCTGCACCGAAGTCGAATGATTTTTGCAGCACAGGTGTTGCTACGGTGTTGTCTACAATCACCGGCACCCCATATTCATGCGCAATCTTTGCAATCGCTTCTAAGTCGATAATATTGCCAAGTGGGTTACCAATTGATTCAACAAAAACCAGTTTGGTTTTTTCATCGATTAAGCCGCGTAAGCTCTCCGGATTTTGATAATCGAAGAAACGCACTTCAATGCCTTGTTTTGGCAATGTGTGGGCAAAGAGGTTATAGGTGCCGCCATATAGGGTCGATACTGAAGCAATATTGTCGCCTGCTTCAGTAATGGTCTGAATTGCGTAAGTAATCGCGGCCATACCTGACGCTAGCGCAAGAGCACCAATACCGCCTTCGAGTGCTGCAACACGTTGCTCAAGCACCGCTGTGGTTGGATTCATAATGCGAGTATAGATGTTACCTTGTACTTTCAGGTCAAATAGATCTGCACCATGCTGGGTATTGTCAAAGGCATAAGAGGTGGTCTGATAAATTGGAACCGCTACAGCTTTGGTGGTTGGTTCCGGGCTATAACCTGCGTGAATTGCTAAAGTTTCTGCTTTATAACTCATGATGTGTGATCTTCTTAGGTTTTTAAATTTAAAAAAGGTTAGCATAAAAGCATATGAATAAAAGCGCATATTTATTCAAATACATATTAGCTTTATTCATATCTTGTGTAAAAACAAAAGGACGGCTGTAGCTAAAGTACTGTTTGAAAAATAAACAGATGGAAACTTGTAACAATGCATTGAAGTTCTGGGGAATGGCTTATGTTTTTGGTTCTTTCTGCGTATAATAGCCGATTATTTTTTCGCTCATGATTGAGCAGGGGAAATTCATTTCTTCCCCATCTGGTTTTTCAATTGAGGAGTCCTACGTGGCCCAATATATTTATACGATGAACCGAGTGTCGAAGATGGTTCCGCCGAAACGCGAAATCCTCAAAGATATCTCCTTATCATTTTTCCCAGGTGCAAAAATTGGTGTACTTGGTCTAAACGGTGCAGGTAAGTCGACCTTGCTTCGTATTATGGCGGGCGTAGACAAAGATTTCTCTGGTGAAGCTCGTGCACAACCGGGTATCAAGATCGGCTACCTTGAGCAAGAACCACCTTTAGACGAAACCAAAGATGTTCGTGGTAACGTTGAAGATGGCGTTCGTGAGGCTCTTGATGCCTTAGCACGTTTAGACGAAGTATTCGCTGAATATGCAGCTGAAGATGCTGACTTCGATGCACTTGCAAAAGAGCAAGAAAAGCTGGAAGCAATCATTCAGACTTGGGATGCGCACAACCTGAACAACCAGCTTGAACAGGCTGCAGCAGCATTAAACCTGCCAGCTTGGGATGCTGATGTAACTAAACTGTCTGGTGGTGAGCGCCGTCGTGTTGCACTTTGCCGTCTGCTTCTGTCTAAACCAGACATGTTGCTTCTAGACGAACCGACGAACCATTTGGATGCATCATCTGTATCTTGGTTAGAGCGTTTCTTGAAAGACTTCCCGGGCACCATCGTTGCGATTACGCACGACCGTTACTTCCTGGATAACGTAGCAGAGTGGATTCTTGAACTTGACCGTGGCATGGGCATTCCATACCAAGGTAACTACTCTTCTTGGTTAGAACAGAAAAATGCCCGTTTAGAGCAGGAACAGAAGCAAGAAGAATCTTTTGCTAAAGCGCTTAAGAAAGAACTTGAATGGGTTCGTTCAAATGCCAAAGGTCAGCAAAAGAAAAACAAAGCACGTATGGAACGCTTTGAAGAGCTTAACTCACGCGAATTCCAGCAACGTAATGAAACTTCTGAAATCTACATTCCACCTGGTCCACGTCTAGGGAACAAGGTTGTAGAGGTTGAAGGTATCAGCAAATCGTTTGGTGATCGTACGCTTTATAAAGATTTATCGTTTGTTGTACCACCAGCTGCGATTGTGGGTATTGTTGGTGAAAACGGTGCGGGTAAAACCACACTATTCCGTATGATGACAGGCGAATTACAACCTGACACTGGTACAGTAACTTTAGGTGATTCAGTTAAGGTTGCTTACGTGGGTCAGATTCGTGACACCTTAGATAACAACAAAACTGTTTGGGAAGAAGTTTCTGGCGGTTTAGATATCTTACGTATTGGTGAATACGAAATCGCATCGCGTGCCTATATCGGTCGCTTTAACTTTAAAGGCCAAGATCAGCAAAAACGTGTCGGTCAATTGTCAGGTGGTGAGCGTAACCGTTTACAGCTTGCAAAAATTCTGCAAATGGGCGCTAACGTAATCTTACTCGATGAACCGTCAAACGACTTGGACATCGAAACTTTACGTGCACTTGAGGATGCAATTCTTGTATTCCCAGGTACTGTGATGGTGATCTCGCATGACCGTTGGTTCCTAGACCGTATTGCAACACACATCTTGTCATTCGAAGGTGAAACACCTGAATTCTTCACTGGTAACTATGCTGAGTTCGAAGAATACCGTCGCAAACGTGATGGTGATGACTTAGTTGCGAAGCGTCAGAAATACCGCAAAATTGGTGCTTAATCCCATCTAGATAAAAAAACCAGCCTGAGGGCTGGTTTTTTATTATATATTCTTAAGTTATTCGGCTTTCAATTTCTGATAAAAGCTGTGCCGCTTTACGATGAGCTTGCTGTTTGGCTTTACCTAACCATAATCTGGCCTGTTCATCATTTTGATCTAGACCTAGTTTTCCATCTAAATAATACATACCCAGTCGATATTGTGCTTCTACATGTCCTCTTAACCCTGCACTGAGATAATTCCAGACCGCATTACGTTGGTAGATGTGCTTTGGAGTGAGGCGTTGGCTAATCTCTGGTACAGCCTGTAATTGTTGTAGGGTCATGCAAAGTGACTCATATTGCAAAGCCTGCAAATAATAAGTATCTGCTTCACTCGGCTGCTCCTCAATTAACGGAAGAGGCGGATCATTACAAGAAAATAGAAAATTTATAATTTTTTTAAGCATTTTTATTATTCCTTTATGCTGCATCCCTGCAATAAATTGGAATCCTTTTTTTATAAGAATAAATTACACTAGTTTGTTTGATGATGTTTTTAAATTTTCAAATAATCCGATAAAACTAATCTAATAGATTTCTTTCATAAATCAAAAAATGATCGTTATATTCATATTTAAATGGATATTGAAAGTTCCTTCTCCCTCTGGGAGAAGGTTAGGATGAGGGGGCTTATAAAAAACCTCTCCCTGAGGAGCATGCTCCGCAAGTCTCCTACAAGGAGAGGGAATTTCCTTTGCAGTGATTCAAAAATGATTTATGAAAGAACCCTAATGAAAGCTTTGACATCCTCACCTCCCTAAACGGAGGTGATTCCTACTGCTAGACGCTTATGCCCAAGCGCAAGAATGTTTAGAGCAGAGTTCTTATCTCTATAGTGAACTGTACCGCAGTTCACACACCCCCATTCTCTTATTCCAAGTCCTGTTCTACCTTTCGGACTGCTTGTAGTGATCTCACCACAGCACGAACAAATTTGGGTGGTATAGGCTTCATTAACTTCCTCAAACAATACCCCTGCGTTCTCGCATTTATACTTGAGCATTGTTTTTAATGCTGAGAATCCTGTATCTAAAACAGACTTAGCCATTTTAGTCTTTACAAGCTTTTTAGCACTTAGATCACCAACAACAATGAGTGCATTTTCCTTAACAAGTTTTGTGCTTGCTTTATGCAAATGGTCTTTACGACAGTTTGCAATCTTGGCGTGTAATGCACGTACACGCTTTTTATTCTTTGCTCTTTGAGCAATACCTAATTTCTGCTCATATTTACGATAGAATTTTGGATTTGAAATCACAGTGCCATCAGAACAGGTGGCAATATCTTTTAAGCCTAGATCAATACCGATGGATTGAGTTGAACTTGATTGATCTTGTTTGAATGAATCAACAACAAGACATACATACCAACGCCCACGACTGTCCTCAACGAATGAACCTGTTCTCACCTTGTATTTCGATAGTCCATAACTATCCCATAGCTTGAACTGGTGCTTACCATACTGCACATATCCATCGGCATACTTGATTGCTACTTTTTTAAATGGTATCCACCCAAGCGATCTACGTGCTGATTTTTTATTACTCACACGCCACTTGAGTTTTGCTTTTTTGAACTGCTTTCTTCGAGTAATTAATTCTTCGGTGACAGCCTGAATAGTTTGGCTATGTAGATTACATTCTTTAGATGCGCCTTTTGTGTATTTTGCAACATCATAAGCTGAAAGAAATTCACCTTTTCTTTTAAGGTGCTTAAACCCTAAATCATTGACATAATTCCAGACAAAATTCACCTCCGATGCTAATTGGTCTAGCATCTTGCAATGTTTGTCTTTTATGCGTAATTTAAGGGTTTTCATGCTTTTTATTTTAATTGGTCTATTATGGTAAATCAAGAGATAAGATCGGGGCGTCACTGTGTTTTCAATATGCACGTTCATTTGGTCTTTGTAACCAAATACCGAAAAAATGTTTTCACCAAAGACATGCTTAACGCAATGAAAAGCATGTTTGAAAAAGTATGTTTGGATTTTGATGCGGTATTGATTGAATTTAATGGGGAGGATGATCATGTTCATTTATTAATTAATTACCCACCAAAAGTTGCTATTTCAAATTTAGTGAATAGCTTAAAAGGTGTATCTAGTCGCCACCTTAGAAAAGACTTTCCTGAAATTAAAAACAAACTTTGGGGTGGTTCTTTATGGTCGCCAAGTTACTTTGCTTCAAGTTGCGGTGGTGCGCCATTAGAAATTATTAAACAATACATCGAGCAACAACAATCACCTCATTAGAATTAAAAATCGAGCCTTATATCACCCCCATAAATGAGGGTGATATAAGGCTCATTGGATAAAAAAGACTGCCGAAGCAGCCTTAAATATGAAAGAGGAGAAAAATCAGATTTCCCATTCGTGATTACATTCACGGCATTTCCATTTTTTCTGGCTTTGCATGAATGCTTGCATGGAAATTTTAAAGTCAGGCAAGTCTTTGTAGAACATAAAGCCTGCAATCAGACAGATCACGAATACAATTACTGTCGCGGTCTGTAGGGTAGTGCCTGCACCATCACCAAAAATCCACATACCAATACTGATGATTACCAGTAGAAGTAAAACAAATAGG
This sequence comes from Acinetobacter sp. ASP199, assembly GCF_022700675.1. Classification (NCBI taxonomy): domain Bacteria; kingdom Pseudomonadati; phylum Pseudomonadota; class Gammaproteobacteria; order Moraxellales; family Moraxellaceae; genus Acinetobacter; species Acinetobacter sp. ASP199. The sequence goes on along the minus strand of NZ_CP062182.1, from coordinate 2,771,382 downwards.
GCAGGTACAAGAAGTACCAGGCTTTTTGGCACGACTGGACGTGCTGCTGGCTGACCTGGTTGTGCAAGCGGCATGATTTTAGGACTTTGACATTTCGGGCAACGGTATTGCATTGCAACTCCAGAATTTTTCAATTTTGTCTATTTTAATCTTAATCATACAGAAAGCCAAAAGTGGCTCAAAGTTATCGTAATGAATTTCAGACAATAAAAAACCCAAGTCACAATGCTTGGGTTTTTTATTAAGATGTTGCCATCTTGAATGTGGCGTCCCTACGGGGATTCGAACCCCGGTTACCGCCGTGAAAGGGCGATGTCCTAGGCCTCTAGACGATAGGGACAAATGAGGCAAATACACAAGTAAAGCAAGACTTTTGGTGGAGTCAAGGAGGATCGAACTCCTGACCTCTACAATGCCATTGTAGCGCTCTACCAACTGAGCTATGACCCCAGTCTGTGTGAGCGCTATATTATGGATATAACGTTCACACGTCAACTAAAAATTCAATTAAGCTTCATCAACTGCATCATTTTTCGGCAATTTCAGGCTTTCATTGAGTTTTTCCCAGACTTTTAGTTCTTTTTTGCTTGGACCACCGACAATTTCCAGGGCATGACGCAGACGGGCAAAGGTCAGGTCCGGTCCAATAGTGACCATAGTTTGCATCACAGGCGTCGATGCAGTAGAACCAGCAATGGCAATAAAGAACGCAGGCATAAAGTCACGCAGCTTGATACCCATCTGGTTGGCAAGATCCATCAAGGTTTGGCTGACAGTATCATTATTCCAGCTAAACAGGCTTTCCAGACGCCAGATCGCAAATTGCAGGCTTTGACGCACCTGTTCTTCGGTCAGCTTTTTGCTTTCAAACTGTTCTTTGGTCAGAGTCGGGAAGTGGTTGAAATAATGTGCAGACCAGTTCACCGCTTCTGATAATAGGTTGATACGCGGTTGAATCGCAGCAGCGATTTCTTCTAGCTTGGCACGATCAGCTTTCCATGCCAGTAAAGTATCTAGAAGCTCGGCTGGAGAAAGTGCTTTGATCCACTGACCATTCAACCAGTTTAATTTCTCCACATCAAAGATCGGACCACCAAGAGAAACACGGTTAATGTCAAAGTGTTCGATCATCTCCGCCAGCGTGAATTTTTCACGCTCGTCTGGCATTGACCAGCCCATACGACCCAAGTAGTTCAATAAGGCCTCTGGCAATACACCGATGTCTTTATAGTAGTTAATTGATGTTGGGTTTTTACGTTTAGACAGTTTTGATTTGTCCGGGTTACGCAGTAGTGGCATGTGGCACAGGACTGGCATGTCCCAACCAAAATATTTGTAAAGCAACTGATGTTTAGGCGCAGAAGGAATCCACTCTTCACCACGAATCACATGCGTGATTTGCATTAAATGGTCATCAACCACGTTTGCCAAGTGGTACGTTGGCAGACCGTCAGTTTTAAGCAGAATTTGCATGTCGACTTGTGCCCATGGAATTTCCACTTCGCCACGAAGCATGTCATTGAAGGTACATACACCTTCAGTTGGCACTTTCATACGAATCACGTGCGGTTCGCCAGCTGCTAAACGACGTGCGACTTCTTCTTTAGAAAGTTTCAAACCACGACCATCGTAACGTGGTGATTCACCACGTGCCTGCTGTTCAGCACGCATTTCATCTAATTCTTGTGCAGTGGCGAAGCAGTAGAAGGCATGACCTTTATCTACCAGTTCTTCAGCATATTTTTTATAGATGCTCATACGTTCTGACTGACGGTATGGCGCATGTGGACCACCGATATCAGGACCTTCAGACCAGTTCAGGCCTAACCAGCGCAATGAATCCAGAATCATTTTTTCAGATTCAGGTGTAGAACGCAGCTGGTCAGTATCTTCAATGCGAAGAATGAATTCACCACCGTGTTGCTTGGCAAAACATAAGTTAAACAACGCGATATAGGCAGTACCTACGTGCGGAAAACCGGTAGGAGAAGGGGCAATACGAGTACGAACAGTCATAGTCGGATGGAATCTAAATATAAATTTCTGGCTATTATAACGAAAAAGCCACATCACTTAATGCTTAATTCAACATTGAATGATATGGCTTTAAATCAGAAGCAGCTTTGAACGATGCGAGCAGTCAGCTGATCATTAAGAATTGCTGCTAAAGAAGAAATTTTGCAGAAAACGGGTAAAACTTTGGTTTTGATCGGCAAAAAAGTTTTGTGATGGACGTACTTTAATTGCAGTCAAAACTTTCAGGTTTTCTTCAGGGTGCAGTGACTTTTCAGTTTTTTGCTGCTGAATTGCTTTTTCAATCGGAGATGACTTTGTCACTGTTACTGCTGGTTTAGACACAGCAGCTGTGAGTGGAGCACGGTTATTAACGAGCTCAGGATGCGCAACAACAGCATGGCTAAGTTGTGCGGTAAATAAAATAGATAGGCTCAGGATGCCGGTCTTGAACGTTGTAAATTTCATGTCCAAACTCCCTCTGTTGTTGTGGTGCTGGATTTATAGTCTTAAGGGTTTTTGTTGTGTTGAATACAATTCAATCACATTTAACCCTTAAAAAGTAGAACCAAGTCACAAAATTTACAAAAAAAATAAATATGACAATGGAAAATCGAAAGAAATCAGAGATTACCTCATAGCGGCGCTATTTTTAACATAGGACTGTGAAGAGACTATGAAGATTATATCCTAAAGTAATCATTTGATAGGCGGTAAGTATAAAAAATGCAGAGATTTGTCATTTTTGAGATATCTGAAAATCAGAAAACCTTTAAAATTATTGTTATAAGCACATGATTGTTAAATATATTTCAAGTTTATATAGTGCTTGTTAAATAAACAAAAGAGCTATTGTAATGAAAAAAATAATTGTATCTGCATTTTTCGCAGTGCTTTCAGGGACCACTGCACAGTCGGCAATAGCCAAAGATTTCCTGAATGTCTCCTACGACCCAACCCGTGAGTTCTATCAGGAATATAATGAAGAATTCGGCAAATTCTGGAAACAAAGAACCGGACAGGCGGTTAACTTTAAACAGTCTCATGGTGGCTCAGGTAAACAGGCCCGTTCCGTTGTGGATGGTTTACAGGCAGATGTCGTCACACTGGCACTGGCCAATGACATTGAAGAAATCGTCAAAGCTGGTCTGATTGATAAAGGCTGGCAAAAAGAGTTTCCAAATAACTCTGCACCTTATACTTCGACCATTGTCTTCTTGGTGCGTAAGGGCAATCCGAAACAGATCAAAGACTGGAATGATCTTACTAAGCCAGGGGTGGAAATTATTACCCCAAACCCGAAAACTGGTGGCGCACCACGCTGGATTTATCTGTCTGCCTGGGGTTATGCGCTGAAACAGCCGGGTGGTAATGATGTCAAAGCCAAAGAACTGGTGAAAAAGTTATATGGCAATGTCAAAGTGCTGGATTCAGGTGCGCGTGGCTCTTTAACCACTTTTGCTGAGCGTGGCATCGGTGACGTGCTGTTATCTTGGGAAAATGAAGCCCTGTTAGCCACTCAAGGTTTAGGCAAAGATAAATACGAGATTGTTTATCCTTCTATCTCAATCCTGGCTGAACCATCGGTGGCGATTGTCGACAAAACTGTCGCAAAAAATGGCAATGCCAATCTGGCAAAAGGTTATTTGAACTATTTATATTCACCAAAGGGACAGGAACTGGCAGCGAAATATTATTTCCGCCCACGTGATCAAAAAGCCGCAGCAAAATATGCCGCACAGTTCCCTAAAATTCAAACCTTTACGATTGATAAAGTCTTTGGGGGCTGGGCCAAGGCACAGAAAACGCATTTTGTGAATGGGGCAATCTATGACCAGATTTCTGCTGAAAACCGCTAATTTACTAAAAGTTTTCTAAATACAGGATAAAACAGCAAAAACGGATAAGTTGCTTATCCGTTTTTTTCATATCTAAAGAATAAAATGCTATAAAATCTGGATAGTTCTATGTATTTAGAATTTTTATTATATAAAACATGAAATTAAAATAAAAAATAACTGAATATTACCCTGTATACACTTTGTTTGCTGAATTGCGAAAAATAACTTTATTTCATATAGTTATCTGTATACAAGATAATCTTCCCTGTGCTCTCATGAAAACTCAGTTAAAATCAATATTTAGCGCTGCCTTATTGGCAACAGGTTTGACATTTACTGCAACTGCTACCCAAGCAGCTGACCGTGATTTTCTAAACGTTTCTTATGATGCCACCCGCGAATTCTATGATGAATTCAACAAGTCTTTTGGTGCTTACTGGAAAAACCGGACTGGTATTAATGTGAATTTTAAACAGTCCCATGGCGGTTCTGGTAAACAGGCACGTTCGGTGGTTGATGGTCTGAAAGGCGATGTTGTGACACTGGCTTTAGCCAATGACATCGACGAAATTGTAAAATCGGGTCAGATCAAAGCCGGCTGGCAAAAAGAATTTCCATATAACTCTGCACCCTATACTTCGACGATTGTCTTTATGGTGCGTAAGGGTAACCCTAAAAACATCAAAGACTGGACTGATTTGACCAAACCGGGTGTTGAAATTATTACGCCAAACCCGAAAACTGGTGGTCTGCCACGTTGGGTATACTTATCAGCTTGGGGTTATGCAGAAAAACAACCGGGTGGCAGCAAGGCTAAAGCTCAAGAGTTTGTAGGCAAGCTGTATAAAAACGTGAAAGTCATGGACTCGGCGGCACGTGCATCGATGACCACCTTTGCTGAACGTAATATTGGCGATGTATTGCTGACCTGGGAAAATGAAGCTTTAGTGACGCAAAAGACACTGGGCAAAGACAAGTTTGAAATTGTCTACCCATCACTCACGATTCTGACTGAACCTTCTGTGGCAATTGTGGATCGTACTGTCGAGAGAAATGGGAATAAATGGTTAGCAACAGGCTATATTAATTATTTATATTCTCCGCTCGGTCAGGAAATGGCAGCAAAACATTACTACCGTCCACGTAATCAGGAAGTTTTAGCGAAATACGCGAAGCAGTTCCCGAAAATTAACACTTTTACCATTGATGAAGTATTCGGTGGCTGGGCCAATGCACAGAAAACTCACTTTGTGAATGGTGCGATTTTTGACCAGATTTATAACTCAAAACGCTAATTTGTTGATTTAAAATTTAATTTTATAAATAAAAAAGCTTCCTCTATGGAGGCTTTTTTATCATTTGAGCAAAAATAAAAACGGTTTTCTCTATGAAAAATAATATTTATCTACAAAAAGTCGTTTGGAGCTTTAACCAAACAGAGTGATAATGTGCAGTTAAATTTTTCGGCCTATTGATTGAGTTTTTATGTCCCATATTTCTGTATTGCTTCACGAAACCGTTGATGCCCTGGTAGCTGATCGAAATACGGGAATTTATGTGGATGGAACCTTCGGGCGTGGTGGTCATACCCGTCTTTTATTGTCTAAATTAGATGAAAATGCCCGCGTTTATGCTTTTGATAAAGACCCGCAGGCACTTGAAACAGCCGCTATCCTGGAACAGGAAGATTCACGGTTTAAAATCATTCATGCCAGCTTTGCTGATCTTAAAGAGGCACTTGCCCAGCATGGAATAGAAAGTGTGGATGGTGTGATGGCCGATTTAGGCGTGTCATCTCCACAGCTGGACCAGGCAGAGCGTGGCTTTAGCTTTATGAAAGATGGTCCGCTGGATATGCGTATGGACAATTCACAAGGTCCGACAGCAGCTGAGTGGCTGGTGAATATTGAGGAAGAAGCTTTGGCCAATATCATTTTCCAGTATGGTGAAGAGCGTTATAGTCGCCGTATTGCCAAAGCGATTAAGGCTGCTGGTTATATCGATACGACGGCCAAGCTGGCGGAAATTGTTAAAGTGGCGCACCCTAAATGGGAAAAAAATAAACACGCGGCAACCCGAACTTTCCAGGCGATTCGTATTGCTATTAATAAAGAATTAGAAGATATTGAAGTTTTTCTGCCACAAGCCGTTGAAGTACTTAAACCTCATGGCCGTTTGGCGGTAATTAGCTTCCATTCATTGGAAGATCGTTTAATTAAACAATTTATTCAAAAAGAATCTACCTTAGAGGAAGACTCGGGCTGGGGGATGCCACAACAACGCAAGGATACACGTCGACTGAAAAAAGTATCCCGTATCAAGGCAAGTGATGAGGAAGTAAAAGCCAATCCTCGTTCACGTAGTGCATGGCTCCGAGTTGCGGAACGTTTAGCTTAATAGGCAAATAATGAAAACTGAAGTGGTCGAAAGGAAGTTGAATCAGTCAGGGATGAAAAAAGCCATTACTTACGGCATTCTCTTGATGATGATTTTCATCAGTGCTGTATTTGTGGTATTTCAAGTCTTTGAATATCGTCAGGATTATCGAAAACTGAGCAGCTATCTGCGTGAGCGTGATGATCTCAATGCAGAGTGGGGACGTTTGCTGATTGAGCAGCAGACCTTTGGTGCAACCGCACAGATTGGAACACGTGCCGTGACCCAGCTCAGAATGTATTCTCCTCCTGTTTCACAGACCGTGGTGATTTCATTGCCACAAACTTCAGATGTAAAAAAATAAGGCTAGCGCTCAGACATGGTAGACAAAAAAACCAAGCAAGTGGCACGTAAAAAACAGTCCGTGACGACTAAAAATGCTTTAAGCGTTGATATCAGCCGTTTTTATATTATGTGGGCCGTGGTACTGCTGTGCTTTGTGGCTTTAATCGGTCGTGCTTTCTATGTGCAGGTGATTAATAAAGAATTCCTGCAGAACAAAGCCAATGCCAAGATTTTAAAAACTGACAAAATTAAAGCCATGCGCGGTGTGATCTATGACCGCAATGGCGTGCCACTGGCGATCAGTACGCCAATTATGCGGGTGGTGATTGATCCACGTGATTATTTTGAGAATAAAAAACTCTATGATGAAACCATTCAGGCTTTGGAAAAGGATCCGAATAGCCGCAAGCTGAAACGTCAGTTACCGGATAAAAACCTGAACCTGGATGAACTGGCTGATGCTGTGGGGATGGATCGTGCTGACCTGCGCAAGAAGATGGAAGCGCGTCCGCGTTCCCGTTATCTGATCCTGAAAAAAGAAGTTCCGCCTCAGCAGGCTGAGCTGATCATGAAGCGTAATTTCCAGGGTGTATATACCGAGAAAAACTATAAGCGTTACTATCCGCAGCCACAACCGAACTCACAGATTATTGGTCTGACCAACAGTGAAAGCGTGGGGATCGAAGGCCTGGAAATGCAGCTAAATACCCGTCTGTCGGGTGTAGATGGCGAACAGCAGATTGTGCGTGACAAAAAGGGTAACCGAGTTAAAGATCCTGAAATTATTAAAGAAGTTGAAGCAGGGGAAAACATCACCCTGAGTATCGACTCACGTCTGCAATACATCATGTATCGTGAACTGACTGCAGCGGGTGTCGCCAATAATGCCCGTTCCGCAACAGCAATTGCAGTAGATGTGAAAACCGGTGAAATTCTGGCGATGACTTCATGGCCAGCGTATAACCCGAATGATAAAAATAGCATGCAGAACAAAGATGCTATGCGTAACCGCGGTGCAATTGACTCCTTTGAGCCGGGTTCGACCATGAAACCACTGACTGTAGCGATGGCACTGGAAAGTGGTAAATATAATGCCAATTCTGTGATTAATACCACGCCGGGTAGCATGCGTGTCGGTAATCATACCATCCGTGATACGCATAACTATGGCCCATTGACTCTGGGTGGCATTATCCAGAAATCATCAAACGTGGGTGTAGCAAAAATTGCCCTGTCATTGCCTTATGAAACCTTACCAACTTTCTATAAACGTTTAGGTTTTGGTCAGCGTTCAGCAGTGAAATTCCCGGGTGAAAGTGCTGGTCTGATCCTGCCTCCAAGCAAATGGAATGTATCAGAAGTGGCCACCATGTCTTATGGTTATGGTTTGAATGCGACCGTACTTCAGCTGGCAGATGCTTATGCCATGATCGCCAACAAAGGTGTGAAAATGCCACTGAGTCTGTACAAGCTGGAAGAACAGCCACAGGGTGAGCAGGTGATCGATCCGAAAATTGCAGAACAGGTCTTGTTGATGATGGAAGCAGTGACGATGCCGGGTGGTACGGCACGTCAGGCCAATATTCCAGGTTATCGTGTTGCAGGTAAAACCGGTACAGCCCATAAACTGCGTGCCGATCGTAAAGGCTATTCACAAAATGAATATCGTGCCCTGTTTGCCGGTATGGCACCTGTGAGTGATCCTCGTCTGGCGATGGTCGTTGTAGTAGAAAATCCAACAGGTGCCTATTATGGTGGTCTGGTGGCTGCACCGGTGTTTGCGCGTGTCATGCAAGAATCTTTACGCTTGCTGAATGTCCCATTGGACAAACCTTTAGAATCTTCCCAAGTCCAGTAAACAGGTGATCAATGTCGATAACATTTCAAGATCTCTACGCCGTTCAAGATAGCGCTGAATGGATGCGACAATCCTTTCAGGGCTTTGAGCTGGACAGCCGAAAAGTAAAATTGGGGCAAATTTTTATTGCCCTAACTAGTTTGTCCCAACCTGAGAAAACTGTGGAATATGCGAGAAAGGCGCTATCGCTAGGTGCACTTGCGGTCATTTCTGAACAGGATCTTGGAATTTCTCCCGCATTGGTGGTGCCAAATGTACGGCATCTGATGGGTGAATGGCAGAAACGCTATCTGCAAGCGACCCAGCCAGTACAGGCTGCACGTATTCTGGCCGTGACTGGAACCAATGGAAAAACGACGATTTCACGTCTAGTGGCTGAGCTGCTGATGCTACAAGGTAAACCTTGCGCAGTGATGGGCACCACGGGTAATGGAATTTTACCAAATCTGGAAGCCTCTTCGCATACCACACTGGATGCACTGCAATTGCAAAATGCCTTACATGGTTATGCACAAGCAGGTGCAGAATTTGCTTCGATTGAAGCCAGTTCGCATGGTCTTGAACAGGGTCGCCTGAACGGCTGTGATATTGAAATTGCGGCTTATAGCAACCTGAGCCGTGACCATCTGGATTATCACGGCACGCTGGAAGCTTATGCTGAAGCCAAATCACGTTTATTCAAATTTGAATCTCTGAAAGTTGCAATCATTAACCTTGATGATGCACATGCTCAGGTGATGATTGATGCTGCCAAAGCCAATCCAGCACAGCCGAAAATTCTGACTTATTCACTGTCGCAAGCTGCTGACTATCAAGTACAGGATACTCAATACCGGATTTCTGGCGCAGAATTTAAACTGATCACTGCACAGGGTACATTCACGGTACAAAGCCCACTCTTGGGTCATTTTAATGTAGAAAACCTGGTGGCGAGTCTGGTTGTGGCTGAACAGGCGGGTTTTGATTTGGCAAACCTGATTGCGACTGTACCTGAGCTGCAAGGTGCACCAGGTCGTATGCAGGTGATTCGTGATGGCGAACGCCTGTTTGTGGTGGATTATGCCCATACCCCAGATGCCTTAACGCAGGTATTGGTGACTTTAAAACGTCATGTCAATAACAAGTTATGGGCGGTGTTTGGCTGTGGGGGTGACCGTGATCGTGGTAAACGTCCATTGATGACCCAAGCGGCTCTCAATGGTTCTGATATTGCGATTTTAACTTCGGATAATCCACGTACTGAAGATCCAGAGCAGATTTTTGCCGATATGAAGCAAGGTATCGATTTCGCAGCTAAAACTTATCAGGAAATTCATGACCGTCGTGAAGCGATCAAGTTTGCAGTGAAACATGCGCAAGCGGGTGATATTGTAGTCATTGCAGGCAAAGGGCATGAAAATTATCAGGAAATCGATGGTGTACGCCATTGGTTTGATGATGTTGTCGAAATACAGGCGGCAATTGATGCGCAGCACTGTAGCCCTGACTCAGCATATCCAGCGCAGTAATAGGACGAATTTATGCATACTTCAACTACCAGTACTGTGCCTTTGGTACCTTGGACTGCCGCACAATTACAACAGGCAACTCAGGGTTATTGGCTGAATGACCAGCAGCCTGAAGGTGAAATTAAACGTATCCTGATGGATTCCCGTGATGCTGAAGCCGGTGATGCTTTTCTGGCATTGAAAGGCGAACGTTTTGATGCACATGATTTCGTGGCGCAAGTTGCGGCAAATGGTTGCCAGATTGCCATTGTAGATCATCCGGTTGATGCTGAAATCTGCCAATTGGTTGTGGAAGATACCCGTCAGGCGCTGGGTCGTCTCGGTGCTTTCCGTCGTCAGCAAAATCCACAACTCAAAGTCATTGCCCTGACTGGCAGTAGCGGTAAAACCACTACCAAAGAAATGCTGGGCAGTATTCTGTCTCGCATTGCACCAACACTGATTACACGCGGTAACTTAAATAACGATTTGGGTGTACCGATGATGTTATTGGAGCTTCGTCATGAGCATCAATATGCCGTCATGGAGCTTGGTGCAAGCCATAAAGGTGAAATCGATTACACCTCAAATTTAGTTCAACCGCATGTGGCAGGTATCTTAAATATCGGTACTGCACATATGGGAGAATTTGGCGGCCGCGATGGGATCTGCCGCGCCAAGTCTGAAATTTATTCTCATATTTCAGACATCTCGATTGTGCCAGCGCATGATGATTTTACTCAAGAGATTCGTAATGCAGTTCAAACTGAACAAGTAATGAGTTTTGGTGAGGGTGGGGAAGTTTTCGCTACAAATATCGAACTGCAATCACAATCTGCAACATTTACATTAAATACACCACAAGGTATAAAAACTGTACAACTTCCGTTTGCAGGTGAGCACAATGTTCAAAATGCAACGGCTGCTGCAGCATTTGCCTTGGCAATTGGTGTGGGTCTTGATGATATTGTCATTGGTCTTGAGCATGCTGTTGGTGCCAAAGGTCGTTTGAATTTCATCGAGCACAAAGAATATTTATTTATTGATGATACCTACAATGCCAACCCAACATCTATGCGTGCTGCTGCTGATGTGCTTGCACAGCAAGAGGGCATCCGTGTCATGGTGACTGGGGATATTGGCGAATTAGGTTCATCTGCAGCGATTGAGCATTATAAGCTCGGTCGCGATTTGGTTTCGGTGAAAGGGCTTAACTTTGTGGTTGCTGTCGGTGAATTTGCTCCAGCAGCACAAGAAGGTGCTCGTAGTACCCAATATGGTAAGAAAATGCAGGCCTTCTTAAACCAAGAGCAGGCATTGCCATTTTTAATTAATTTGATTGAAACACATCAACCTCAGCCGATGTCATTCCTGTTTAAAGGGTCACGTTATACCCATATGGAAACATTGATGGCTGCATTGATGGAGAAACTTTAAATGCTGTTATGGCTATTTGAACATTTGGCGGGCTATGACAGCACGTTTCAGGTGGTTCGTTATTTAACATTACGTTCATTGCTCAGTGTCTTGACGGCATTGACCATTGGTCTTGTACTTGGTCCGATTATGATTCGCAAGCTACAAGCCTTGAAATATGGTCAAGCAGTAAGTTCATTTGCACCTGAAAACCATGCGAAAAAAATGGGTACACCAACTATGGGTGGTGTATTAATTTTACTTTCGATTGGTATTTCAACCTTACTTTGGGCAGATTTATCCAATCCATATGTGTGGATTGTGCTTGCGGTGATGGTGATCTTTGGTGCGGTCGGTTGGGCAGATGACTGGATCAAAATCCGTTATAAAGACAATGCCGGTTTACCTGCGCGTAAAAAATTCTTCTGGACCTCTGTGGGTTCATTGGGTGCAGGTATTGCACTGTATATGATTGCACAACAGCAAACTAATCCTGTTGTTACAGCGAATATGCTGGATGTACTGATTCCGTTCTTTAAAGATCATAGTATTCCACTATCAGTTGTACCGCTGGGTATAGGTTTTATTATCTTTACTTACTTCGTTATTAACGGTGCATCGAATGCAGTGAACTTAACGGATGGTCTTGATGGTTTAGCCATTATGCCCATCGTTTTGGTTGCAACAGGTTTAGGTGTATTTGCTTATCTTGCGGGTGATGTGCGCTTTGCCAATTATCTTCATATTCCATATGTGAAATATTCATCTGAGCTTGTAGTGATTTGTGCTGCGATGATCGGTGCGGGCTTGGCATTCCTTTGGTTTAATGCTCATCCTGCGCAAGTGTTTATGGGTGATGTTGGTGCGTTATCACTTGGCGCGATGCTCGGCACTATTGCGGTGATGGTTCGTCAAGAAATCGTATTTGCGATTATGGCAGGCGTATTCTTGGTTGAAGCAATTTCGGTGTTCCTGCAGATCGGTTCATTACGTATGCGCAATAAACGTGTGTTCTTGATGGCACCGCTGCATCATCACTACGAGAAGAAAGGTTGGCGTGAAACTCAAGTCGTGATTCGTTTCTGGATTATTACAATTATGCTGGTAGTTTTGGGTCTAATGACTTTAAAATTACGCTAAGAAATGCATTTGAAAAAGTCGGCGCATGCCGGCTTTTTTGTTTTGGAGAATAAATCAATGAACCTACTGATGTGTCCTGTTTGTCGTGAGCAGCTCAAATTGAACGATCGCACGTGGCGCTGTGACAATCAGCATAGCTATGACGTTGCAAAACAAGGCTACGTAAACTTACATGTGGTTCAGCATAAACACAGTAAAAATCCAGGCGATACCCCTGAGTCTGTGCAAGCGCGTCGAGCATTTTTAAGTGCAGGTCACTATGCGCCATTACAGCAGGCTGTCGTTAAAAAAATTCGTGATCTACGTATTGAAAACTTGCTCGATATCGGCTGCGGGGAAGGCTATTACACTGATGCCATGCAGCAGGAAGTACTGCAGTGTGTAGGTGTGGATATTGCCAAAAATGCCATCCAGGTAGCAGCGAAGCTGAATAAAGAGATTACTTGGGTGGTGGGTACAGGCGCAACTTTGCCTGTGTTAGATGAGTCAATAGATCTATGTACCAGCCTGTTTAGCCCGATTCCGAAACAGGAAATTCTGCGTGTACTCAAGCCGAAATCTTATTTGATGGTTGTGACGCCTGCACCACAGCATTTGTATGCCATGCGTGAAGCCTTATTTGAGGAAGTTAAACCGCATGAACCACAGAAATTCGTCGAGCAGTTGCAAGATGAATTTGATTTGGTGAGTGAACAGATTGTTGAAGCGTCTATGAACTTGCCACAAGCAGACCTGAAAAATCTGATTGCTATGACGCCGTACGCTTATAAGGCTAAGTCGGAGCGCCGTCTGGCACTTGAGCAGCAGGAACAATTTGAATTGATGGCACAATACCAGATTTATATTTTTCAAAAGAAATAATGCCGATCATTATCTAAATAATAAAAAGCCCTCAATTGAGGGCTTTTTATTTGACTGCTTTATCAGAGAAATTACCGGACCTGCTCAATCAGATTATCAAGAGAATCAGTTTTCTTTGGCTGCAGCGGTTGTTCCTGTGTAGTTGGAGTTTCATTAGGTACAGTTAATTCTTCACCCGGTAGATCTTCAAAATCATTTTGCTCACGTCTAGGTGTAACAACGGGTGCTGGACGATAGAGTGGGGTAGCCATTGGCGGAGAAGAGAGGTCTTCCTGTACTTCTACATCCTGACTGATGACTTTAGTGCGATTTACTGGCGCTCTAGCTTTACGATCCAGACGTACCCAGGATTCTGGTGTACCTTTTAGTGCATTAGCCATAAAGTCGGTCCAGATTGGCAAGGCGGCTACACCGCCATATTCACGGCGTCCCAAAGTCGTTGGCTGGTCAAAGCCGACCCAAGTTACCGTTACCAGCTTGCCATTAAAGCCGGCAAACCAGGCATCCTTGGCATCGTTAGTGGTACCTGTTTTACCACCCAGGTCACTACGCCCAATGCGTAAGGCTGCACGGCCAGTACCATGCTGAATGACATCACTTAAAATATTAGCCATTTCATAGGCAGAGCTTGATTTGAGAATACGTTGTGCTTGACGGTAATTGCTATGTTCAGCCGAAACCTTTGGTGCTACTGCTTTATTTTCCAGTGAGAGGTTATTCATTTCGATTACTTCATCATCGGGCGTCACCACGTCAGCAGAAGCGATCGTTTGTTCTTCCTGACTGATACAGGAAATACAGGCATATTCAGGTTTTGCTTCAAAGATCGTATTACCATAAGCATCTTCAATCCGACTGATGAAATGCGGCTGAATCCGATAACCACCATTCGCGAACGTGGCATAACCGGTGGCCATCTGAATAGGCAGTACTTGCGGCGTACCAAGAGCAATGGTGTAGTTGCGCGGAATCTGTTTATCTTCCAGACCAAAATCCATCAATAATTGTCGGGTACGCTCTATCCCAACCGTTTGTAGCAAGCGCACAGAAACGGTATTACGTGAAAGGTATAAAGCACGACGTAAAGGAATCATGCCAAGATAACGACCATCTGAGTTTCTGGGGGTCCATTTGCCAATCGTAATCGGCGCATCATTGACCATGGTATGCGGACTCATGCCGCGCTCTAAGGCCAGTGCATAAACAAAAGGCTTAATGGTCGAACCTGGTTGACGCCAGCCTTGAATGGCACGGTTAAAAGTTGATTGATAAAAATTATAACCACCAACCACTGCTTCAATGGCACCATTATTGGGATTTAGTGCAATCAGTTGACCTTGAACTTTAGGAATCTGTACCAGTGCCCACGACGTTTTTTGTTCATTAGGACGTAAACGGACAATATCTTTCAGCTTAACAATATCAGCCGCACGGTTGGGTGCAGCACCCACACTATTGGCGTTTCGGTAGCGTCGTGCCCACGACATTCCTGACCAGGGAACGGTGACTGTTGTTCCATCCTGCATTAAGACTTCAAAACTATTTTGGTTAATTTTAGTGACCTGAGCAGGGTAGGTATTGGCAAAAGGCTGGAAATTTTTTAAGGGTTGATCATTTGCTTCAGCACCGCGCCAGCCATGACGTCGGTCATAGGCTTCAAGGCCCTGTTGTACAGATCGCTCAGCATAAGCCTGACGTTGGCTATTAATCGTGGTATAGACCTTATAGCCAGAATCGATGGCCTGTGCACCAAAATTCTGGATTAGTTCAGAACGAACCATCTCTCCGACATAGGGAAACTTATTTCGGGTACTACGATCCGGCATATCCAGATTGATTGGTTCAGCAATGGCTTGCTGATACTGAGTCTGATTCAGATAACCAAGCTGTAGCATGCGTCCCAGAATCCAGTTGCGACGTTCAAGAGCACGTTTAGGATTGGCAACCGGATTGTATTTGGAAGGAGCTTTCGGCAAACCGGCGATCATTGCCATCTGGGCAAGAGAAAGTTCTTCCAGGCTTTTGTTGTAATAGATTTTAGCTGCTGCGGCGATGCCATACGCATTTTTACCCAAGAAAATTTTATTCACATAGAGGGTTAAAATTTCTTCTTTCGTCAGATTTTGCTCAATTTTACGTGCCAGGAAAATTTCAGTCAGTTTGCGCTTCAGTGTTCGTTCTGGACTGAGATAATAGTTTTTTGCTACCTGCATGGTGATGGTGGAACCACCGGTCTGCACATCGGAACCAGTGACGCTTTCACTTAATGCACGTCCCAAGCCTTTAAAACTGATCCCGCTGTGCTCAAAAAAGCTGGAATCTTCCGCAGCCAGGAAGGCATGAATGAATTCCGGTGGAATCTGATCATATTCTACAGGCACAGAAAGTTTGCCGCCATATTCTGCAATCAGCTCTTGATCTGAACTAAATACTTGTAAAGGTTTAAGTAAAGGTGCCTTTTTAAGGATAGACATTTCAGGCAAAGATGGGGCAATATAAAGGTACATGCCATAAAAACCCATCGGAATTGAGATCATAATTATGATAATGATCAAAAAAAATGGATGAACAAGGCCTGAACTGGATAGCTTTTTCATAACAAGTAAGTTTTAATAAGAGCTAATGGCAAACTAGGTGAGCGGTCAGTATATCCTTTAGATATACATAATGTTAGATGAGTTATTGTATCTAGATAAAATTATTAAACCGTTTATACCTAGTAGGCTACTTTATTTTTGGGGATAAAAAAATAATAGGAATGATATTGTGCGCAGGTTATATCGTAAGCCAAACAAGGGGTTAATAGGCGTCGACATCAGTTCGACCTCTGTTAAAGTTTTGGAACTCTCTATGAAAAGCGGACGGTATTGGGTAGAAAGCTATGCTTTAGTCCCATTACCAGAAGGTAGTGTTGTTGAAAAAAACATCTTAAATCCAGAAGCTGTCGGTGATGCTTTGGCTCGTGCTATTAACTTGGCCAATACCCAATCCAATCAGGCTGCATTTGCGATTCCTACGTCTATGGCGATCACTAAAACGATCGAGATGGATGCAGATATGACGAGTGATGAACGTGAAGTTCAAATTCGTGAAGATGCTGAACAATACATTCCATTTCCGCTCGATGAAGCAAGCATTGACTTTGAAGTCTTGCCTGATCGATTATCGAATCCGAATCGTGTGAATGTTCTGTTGGTCGCAACACGTATTGAAAATGTCGAAGCCCGTTCTGAAGTGCTGCAAATGGCCGGTATTACACCGAAGATTGCAGATGTAGAAAGCTTTGCATTGGAAAATGCTTTCAGGGTGTTCGCTGATACATTGCCAATGGGCGTAAATACAGTTGGTATTCTGGATATTGGTCATAGCATGACAACTCTATCAGTTATGCGGAACAACAAGATTATTTATACCCGTGAACAGGTGTTTGGGGGCAAACAGCTGACTCAGGAAATCCAGAATCGTTATGGTCTGTCTTTTGAAGAAGCAGGACGTGCCAAGAAAACACGTGCACTGCCAGATGATTATGATATTGAAGTCTTAGAACCATTCCTGGATGCTGTGGTGCAACAGGCAGCTCGTTCATTGCAGTTCTTCTTCTCATCTTCTCAGTTTAATGAAATTGACCATATTTTGTTGGCAGGGGGGAATGCCAATATTCCGGGTCTGGCAAAACTATTACAGCAAAAGCTTGGTTACCGTGTCACGATTGCGAATCCATTTTTACAAATGGGCTTTTCTCCTCAAATTGATATTAAAAAAATTGAAAATGACGCGTCCTCACTCATGGTTGCATGTGGTTTGGCATTGAGGAGTTTTGATTAATGGCAAAAATTAACTTACTCCCTTGGCGTGATGAGCTCAGGGTTAAAAGAAATAACGAATTTGTCGCATATTGCGTAGGGGCGTTGTTACTAGGGGTAGCAGCAGCGGGGGGAAGCTGGTTCTATTACGATCAGAAGTTGCAGGATCAAGAACAGGCCAATCAGTTGATCATCAGTACTAATCAGAATCTGGATGTACAGCTGAAATCTCTGGAAGGTTTACAGGAACAGCGTGATGCGATTGTGGAACGCATGAAGCTGATCCAAGGTCTGCAAACCCAGCGTCCAATTGCCGTGCATCTTATTGATGAGATTGTACGTGTGACACCAAGTGATATGTATATTACTAAGTTTGTCCGTAGCGGTGATAAGTTCACTATTGAAGGTAAAGCAGCAAGTCCAAATACGGTTGCAGAATTATTGCGTAATCTTGAGGCTTCTACCTGGTACCGCAATGCCTTCATGAATGCATTCCTGGTGGCAGAAGAGAAAAAGGACAAAGCGCCAAGCTCTATCATTCCACGTGTTGAAGAATCTTATGGCACATTCACGGTTACAGTGGATCTAGATCAGATTGCTCAACCGGTGCTTTCGGAACAACAGCCGCAAGCGGCTGCAGCAACAGGAGGGGCAACATCATGAGCGAACAATTTGATGAATTAGGTCAGGAAGCTGTTGTTGTACCAAAAAATAAAATGACGGTAGAAAAGTTTTTTCAGCAATTTAATACCCTAGATCCAAATAACTATGGTAGCTGGCCGCTGGCTGTAAAGATTAGCTGCTGGGTATTTATTGTTTTCCTGGTTTTGATGTTGGCTTATTTCGGCCTGATTCGAGGCAAGATTGAATCAATTACTCAAGCCAATGCGCAAGAACAGAATCTGTTAAATGAATTTCGTGAGAAAGATTCTAAGCTGCGTAATTTGCAACAGTATCAACAGCAACTTCAGGATATGGAAGCAAGCTTTAACCAACAGCTTGAACAATTACCAAAGGAAACAGAAATTCCAGGTCTGGTTGAAGATATTAACTTGAGCGGTGTCAATGCAGGACTGAAGTTTAAGAATATCCGTCTTGAATCTGAAGTAAAACAAGAGTTCTTTATTGAACAGCCAATTTCTATTCAAGCAACCGGTGATTATCATGCCTTTGGTTCATTTGTCAGCGGTATTGCGGGATTATCTCGTATTGTGACGTTACACGACTTTACGATTACGGGTACTGAAAATAAAGAGAAGAAAAGTGATATTCCTGTTGTGGATTATACCTTGAAGGCAAAAACCTATCGTTATGTCGGTAGTGCGAATTCAGCATCGACAGGTAATAAGGCTGCAAATAGTCAGGGGGCACAGTAATGAAGATGATTAAGATTGCTTCAGCACTTACTGCCGGATTGATCCTGGCAGGTTGTGAGTCACGTATTGATGTGGTGAATCAGGAAATGGCCAATATCCGTAATCAACCAGCTATGCCAATCGAGCCAGCACCAGATTTTACTTCGGTTGAAACTTTTAGTTATGCCGCACATCAGTTAAAAAGTCCTTTCTTGCCAAGTTCATTGGCAGCAGAACTGAAGATTATGGCAGGCAAACGAGTATATCCAAATCTTTCACGACAGCTGCAGCCACTCGAAAGTTATCCACTCGAAACTTTGACCATGAAAGGAAGTCTCAAAAATCAGGCCGGACAGATTATGGCCTTGATTAATACGCCAGATGGGGAAATTGAACGTGTGCAGCGTGGCAGTTATATGGGGCTGAATCATGGCCGGGTGACCAATATCACACCGACACAAATTGATTTGATCGAGATTATTCCAGATGGACGCGACGGCTATGTAGAGCGCCCTCGCAGTATGGTCCTGATTGGGCCTGCGCCATAAGTGAAAGGGAATAACAATGAATAAAAGTTTTAATGAATTTATTTTTGGGGATGCTAATACAATGAATCATGTGTTTCGTCAGTTTTCAATGGGAGCAGTTGCCATTGCTGTAATGCAGGCGGCAAGTGCACAGGTTTCGATGACCAATGTGGTACCAATGCAAATTCCAGGACAAGGTACTGAAATTCGCGTGATGTTTAATGGATTGCCACCTCAGCCACAAGCTTATCAGTTAGAATCACCATCACGTCTGATTCTGGACTTTGATAAAGCACAGCAAAATTTAAAACAAAGTAATATTGCAGTTGCAACCAAAGAAGCAAGTTCTGTAGGCGTGACTTCAGATGCTCAGCGTGCGCGTTTAACTGTGAATCTGGCTGATGCGGGTGCATTTACCACGCGTGTTGAAGGCAATACCTTTATTCTAAAAATCAATTCAACCAATCCAGTTATCCCAGTACAGCCAGTCGTACAACAAAATACTCAAGGTATTACTAATATTGGGTTCCAGCGCGGGGCGAAAGGTGAAGGTCAGGTCGTGATTGATCTGGCAAGTGGTAATACACCGGTTGATGTGCAACAGCAAGGCACCAAAGTTATTGTACGAGCATTAGGCTCCAAGATTCCTACTCATTTAACGCGTCGTCTGAATGTGAATGATTTTGCTACACCTGTTTCGACAGTAGATGCAGTCAACCAGAATGGCTCTGGAGTGATTACCATTCAAACTTCAGATAGCTATGAATACATGGCTTATCAAACCGATAATAAACTGACAATTAGTTTAAAACGCCCAGAAGAGAAAAATCCATTACGTCCAAAGGCTGCTCAACATTATACTGGTAAGAAAATTTCTTTAGATTTTCAGGATATTGAAGTTCGCCGAGTATTACAGCTACTAGCAGATTTCACTGACATTAATATGGTTGCAGCAGACAGCGTACAAGGCAATATCACTTTACGTCTTAAGGAAGTGCCTTGGGATCAGGCTTTAGATATCGTTTTAAAGACCAAGAATTTGGATAAGCGTCGTAATGGTAATGTAATCTGGATTGCGCCTGTATCTGAGCTGATTAAAGCTGAAGAAGAAGAAGCTAAAGCACTTGCACAAAGTGTGAAACTTGCTCCTATTCAGACTGAATATATACAACTCAGTTATGCCAAAGCCGCAGATATTGAGAAACTGATTACACAGAATAAAGGTTCCTCTGGAAGCAATAGCTCAAGTAGTGATGATAAAGGAACTCTACTGAGTTCTCGGGGTTCTATTTCTGTGGATTCTCGAACTAATACTTTGATTGTGAATGATACACAGCAGTTTGTTGATAAAATCAGGAATATGATAGATCTGCTTGATGTACAGGTAAAGCAGGTAATGGTTGAAGCACGTATTGTAACGGCAGAGACAAATTTTTCCCGTGATTTAGGTATACGATGGGGCTTAGAGCGTAATATCCCTAGTTTAAGTGATGGTCCTAATGGGTCTAATATCTGGGGTGGTGATTATTCTCCGAAATTAGATTTAAGTGTGGATTTAGGTACGGCTACGGCAGGAACCTTTAATTTTGGATTGCTTAAAATATCGGACTATATGTTGGATTTACAATTAACCGCCTTACAGACAGATGGTTTGGGAGAGGTACTTTCTGCACCCAAGATTATGACTGGCGATAAGCAAAAAGCCTATATTTTGCGTGGAACGGAAATTCCATATCAAACGTGGAGTGCGGAAGGTGGAACAACAACTTCTTTTAAAGAAGCAAATCTAAGATTAGATGTAACTCCAAGTATTACACCAGATGGGAAAGTACAAATGGAGCTGAAAATTGAAAAAGATAGTGTAGGTACAATTACTCCAGAAGGTCCATCAATTAATACCAATGAATTACAAACTAATGTATTGGTAGGTGATGGTGAAACTGTAGTACTAGGAGGAATATTTGATGATATTCGTGCTAATAACTATCAAAAAGTACCATTCTTAGGAGATTTGCCTGTTATCGGAAATTTATTTAAGAATAATTCAAGAACTTCGAATCAAGCCGAACTCCTAATCTTTGTTACACCTCGAATTGTTAATGACAGTGTTTCAAGAAATCATTAATATATTTTGAAATTAACAGAATGAATAGGTGACTCCTTGCCAAGCAAAGAGTTTGAAACCCTACCAAATATCTATTTGGTAGGGCCGATGGGGGCGGGAAAGACAACAGTAGGACGGCATTTAGCAGAATTGTTAGGACGAGAATTTCTGGATAGTGATCATGAAATTGAGCGTAAAACAGGTGCAACGATTCCCTGGATCTTTGAAAAAGAGGGTGAACAGGGCTTTCGTAGTCGTGAGACGGTTGTCATCGATGAGTTAACCTCACGACCACAGTTGGTTCTGGCCACAGGTGGTGGTGCGGTGACTCAGGCGCCTAACCGTGAATATTTAAAACAGCGAGGCATCGTTGTTTATCTCTACACTCCTGTGGAAATTCAGCTCCAGCGAACCTATCGCGATAAAAACCGCCCCTTATTACAAGTCGAAAACCCGGAGCAGAAACTTAAAGATCTGCTAACAATTCGGGATCCGCTGTATCGGGAAGTCGCACATCATATTATTGAGACCAATCAAGGTGCTGCACGTGATCTGGCGCAGCGTATTTTGAATCTCATCCTTCCGAAAAAATAAGCTCAGTAGAAAAGTGGTTACTCCATCATGCAAACCTTACATGTCGAACTCGGTGAACGTCGTTACCCAATTTTTATTGGCAGCGATTTAAGTCCTCAGGAGCTGTTAGAACCTTATATTCATGGCAAACAGGTGATGATTGTCAGTAATGATACGGTGGCACCACTATATCTGGAACACTATAAGATAGCCTTGGAAAATCTGGGTAAAACGGTAGCAAGCTGTATTTTGCCTGATGGTGAGAAGTTTAAGGATAGTCAACATTTAAACCTGATTTTCGATGCATTGCTTGAAGCGGGTTTTAACCGGGATTGTACAGTATTGGCTTTGGGTGGCGGCGTGATTGGAGATATGGCTGGTTTTGCTTCGGCCTGTTTCCAGCGTGGTGTGTACTTTATTCAAGTACCAACTACATTGTTGTCTCAGGTTGATTCTAGTGTTGGTGGTAAAACTGGGATCAATCATCCATTGGGTAAAAACATGATTGGTGCCTTCCAGCAGCCGCAAGTCGTGCTGGCAGATATGTCACAACTTGCAACGTTGCCGGATCGTGAGCTATCGGCAGGTCTTGCAGAAGTCATTAAATATGCATTGCTGGGTGATGAGGACTTCCTGGTTTGGCTGGAAGCCAATATGGAAGGTCTGATTGCTCGTGATGAGCAGTTGCTGGCTGAAGCTGTTTATCGTTCCTGCGCGCATAAAGCCCGTATCGTGGCGAATGATGAAAAAGAGCAAGGCGAGCGTGCTTTGCTTAACCTTGGCCATACCTTTGGTCATGCCATCGAGTCTTATCTTGGCTATGGTGAATGGCTGCATGGTGAAGCGGTGGCGACCGGTATGGTCATGGCAGCTGATCTGTCTCAGCGTATGGGCTGGATTTCCAAAGCTGATGTAGAGCGTACAAAAAAAATCATTTCTCGTGCCAAACTCCCGATTGTTTGTCCTAAAATTCCTCTGGATGATTTCCTGGGGTATATGGCACATGACAAAAAAGTCTTAAATGGACAGTTACGTCTGGTATTGCTGGAACAATTAGGACAAGCGGTTATCACCCGAGACTTTGATGTAGAATTAATGAAGCAGGCCATTCTGGCCAATCAGGCATAGGTAATTTTAGAAAATGACAGCACTCCACACGCCATGGCAAAAGATTCAGCATTATTTTTGGCTGGTGACTGCGGTAGGCTGTCTTTTTGTTGCGCTCATTTTTTGGGCAATTACAGATAAGGATCAGGTCACTCCTGTAGAGAAAAAGCCTGAAACAGAGGTTGAACTACTGATTCAACCAGAAAAAGTTGCTTCAATGACCCATCTTGGTGCATTAAATGAGGAAGTTCATCCGCTGGATATGACCACACGCACCATTGTAAATGCAAACCATGAAGCCGAGTTTCGTGGTACCAAATATGTTACTCAATTTAAAAATCAGTATGCGATTGAGCTATTTCGGGTCTCTGATGAAATTATTATTAAAAACTTCTTAAGAAAACAGATAGATCGTAATAATTTCATCTACTTACGTCTGTCAGGCGAAAATATGCCTGAGCAATATGTATTGCTCTATGGTGCTTATAAATCAGCGAATCAAGCAAAGCAGGCACTGGATCAACTGAATATGGACTTGCCAAAATCAGTCAAACCAGCTGTGCAGCAATTTCAGGATTATCAACCTTATGTGAATAACTTAGGTTCTGATGAGCTGACGTCTAACCAGAAACTCTATCAAGTACGATTAAAAAATGTGCCTCTACCAAAAATAGAGGAAACAGTAGTTCCTAAGCCGCAGAGCCAGCCCTCATCAAATACGCCAAGTACCACCAGTACAACCATTGTTCGTCGTGATCCATCGGGAAATGTGGTAGATGTGCAGAAGTCTGAAAGCACTGTACCGTCAACGCCACGTGCTCAACCTAACGGTCAACAACGTGCTGAAGAACAAGAGATAAGTGATCCTTTTAACTAATACAAATTTGGGTGCGGGCTAAAATAGCGCACCCTGTATGAAAAAATGCTATAAATGTGCGCTTTTGGTGCAAAAAATACACAATAAAAATCATCACTCTGTATCTAATATTTGCTAAATCTTTGTCATTGGTATTGTTTCTGTCTTAGTGCATCAAGTTGGCATGTTCTTTGCTTTATTGGTGCATGAATTGAATTAATCTCCCTGTTTTGGCGCGAAAATGATTCGATGATTATGCGTAAGTGTCATATTTAGTCGTTATTTTTATGTGATTTCTGAGTCTTTTAAACTTTATTTTTCATGCGTATTAATCTGAAAAGGTTTATCTTCAAAGTGTGAAGAAAAGTTTTACTCTGCTAATAGAAATTTCCTCGAAAGTAAATTGGACGCCATCGCAAAGACGGATTTAGATTGTTTAACAGCCCGCCAGGGCTTTGTGATAAGAAGGGTACGCTATGCACATGCCATCGCCTAATAATGTAGCTCCCGCTCAAGGTTTATACCAACCGGATGAGTTTAAAGATAACTGTGGTTTCGGTTTGATCGCCCATATGCAGGGTGATGCAAGCCATGATCTCGTCAAGACCGCAATTCATAGTTTAAGTTGTATGACCCACCGTGGTGGTATTGCCGCAGATGGTAAGACCGGTGATGGGTGTGGTTTGCTTTTGGCAATGCCAAAGGAATTCTTTCGTGAAGAAGCAAAACGTTTAAGTGATATTACCTTAAGCGAAATTTTTGCTGTAGGTACGATCTTCCTGAACCTGGATCCTGCACTGGCAGCACACGCAAAACAAGTATTAACCAAAGAAATTGAAGAAGAAGGTTGCCGGGTTATCGCATGGCGTGTGGTACCCACCAATAATCAAGCGTTAGGTGAGATTGCGATGCAGTCTTTACCTGCTTTTGAACAGGTCATTGTTAACTGCCCAATCGGTGTCACTGAGGTTGAATTTAACCGTAAGTTATTCCTGGCGCGTCGTCGTGCCGAGCAGAAACTGACAAATGATCCATACTTCTATGTGACTACCTTATGCTCAACTGTGATCAGCTACAAAGGTCTGATGATGCCAGCAGCAATTGCTGACTTCTATACTGACCTGGCTGATGAGCGTCTGGCGTCACATATTGTGGTGTTCCACCAACGTTTCTCTACCAATACCTTGCCACGCTGGCCATTGGCTCAGCCATTCCGTTACCTGGCGCATAATGGTGAAATTAATACTATTACTGCAAACCGTAACTGGGCGCTGGCGCGTACACCTAAATTCGAAAATCCATTACTGCCAGGCTTGACTGAACTGAACCCGATTGTTAACCGTACTGGTTCGGATTCTTCTAGTCTGGATAACATGCTGGAAATCCTCATAGGTGGTGGTATGGACCTGTTCCGTGCGCTACGTATGCTGGTTCCACCCGCTTGGCAGAATGTTGAAACACTTGATGCTGACTTACGTGCATTCTACGAATTTAACTCTAAGCATATGGAAGCATGGGATGGTCCTGCAGGACTTGTAATTCAGGATGGTCGTCATGCGATCTGTATGCTGGACCGTAATGGTTTGCGTCCTGCGCGTTGGGTCGTGACTAAAAATGGTTACATCACCCTGGCGTCTGAGATCGGTGTATGGGGGTATGAGCCTGAAGATGTAGTATCTAAAGGTCGTGTAGGTCCAGGTCAGATTCTGGTTGTGGATACCTTGACTGGTAAAGTATTAGATACTCAGGATGTCAATAACCACCTGAAACGTATGCGTCCATACCGTGAATGGCTGCGTGAAAATTCAGTACGTCTACAGGGTAGCCCTGAGCTGGAAGAATACCTGTGCGATCAAGGCTTAAAAGGCGATAGCTTAAAAGCAGCACAGAAAATGTTCATGGTGACTTTTGAAGAACGTGACCAGTTATTACGTCCAATCGCAGAAAGCGGTCAGGAAGCTGTAGGTTCAATGGGTGACGATACGCCTATGGCGGTGTTATCACGTCAGGTCCGTCACGTTTCCGATTACTTCCGTCAGCAGTTTGCGCAGGTCACTAATCCGCCGATCGATCCACTACGTGAATCGATCGTGATGTCACTGGAAACCTGTTTCGGTCGTGAACAGAATGTATTTGAGCAAAGCCCAGAACATGCAGACCGTTTAATTGTATCCAGCCCGGTGCTGACGAATTCAAAAATGCATCAGATCCGCACGATTGGTCGTAAAGGTTATGAAATTGCGGACATCGACCTGAACTATCCAGAAGCGGAAGGTCTTGAAGCGGCGATTGCACGTATCTGTGAAGAATCTGCCCAAGCGATTCGTGATGGTAAGACTTTACTGGTTCTTTCAGACAAGAAAATCCGTGAAGGCTTCTTGCCAGCCAATGCTGTGATGGTCACTGGTGCAGTACACCATTACCTGATCAATGCAGGTCTGCGTACTGATGCGAATCTGATTATCGAAACTGGTTTTGCCCGTGATCCACATCAGTTTGCCGTGCTACTTGGTTTCGGTGCGACTGCAATCTATCCGTATCTAGCTTATGACGTGATCAATGATCTGGTGGCGAAGGGTGAATTGCTGGGTGATCCGGTCTACGCGCAAAACAACTTCCGTAAAGGTATTGAAAAAGGCTTGCTGAAAGTCCTGTCCAAGATGGGTATTTCAACAGTTGCTTCTTATCGTGGCGGTCAGTTATTTGAAGCAGTAGGCTTATCCAATGAAGTAGTAAACACATGCTTCGTAGGTGTGCCAAGCCGTATTCAGGGTGCAACATTTGTTGATCTTGAAAATGACCAAAAACAATTGGCGGATATTGCGTGGAAAAACCGTAAACCAATTGATCAAGGTGGCTTGCTGAAATTCGTATTCGGTAAGGAATACCATGCATTTAACCCGGACGTGATCAATTCGCTGCATAAAGCAGTACGTTCTGGTAACTATGCCGATTTTAAAGAATATGCAGAACTTGTGAATAACCGTCCGATCGCCACGATCCGTGACTTATTCAAACTGAAAACAGACAATTCGATTGCACTGGATCAAGTGGAATCTGTGGAAGAGATCCTGCCTCGCTTTGACTCTGCGGGTATGTCTTTAGGTGCATTGTCGCCTGAAGCACACGAAGCAATTGCGATTGCCATGAACACCATTGGTGGTCGTTCAAACTCGGGTGAGGGCGGTGAAGATCCGGCGCGTTACGGTACCATCCGTAACTCGAAAATCAAACAAATTGCATCGGGCCGTTTTGGAGTGACTCCTGCTTACCTAACTTCAGCAGAAGTCCTGCAAATTAAGGTCGCGCAAGGTGCAAAACCAGGTGAAGGTGGCCAGTTGCCGGGCGGTAAAGTAAACGGTCTCATTGCCCGTTTGCGTTACTCTGTACCAGGTGTAACCCTCATTTCGCCACCACCGCATCATGACATCTATTCAATTGAAGATTTATCACAGTTGATCTTCGATTTAAAACAAGTTAACCCACAGGCGATGGTGTCAGTTAAACTTGTTTCTGAACCAGGTGTCGGTACGATTGCGGCAGGTGTAGCGAAAGCCTATGCTGACTTCATTACCATTTCTGGTTATGACGGCGGTACAGCGGCTTCTCCACTTTCCTCTATTCACCAT